>JAJQCG010000155.1:11514-32141 GCA_021202815.1 Lachnospiraceae bacterium
GCCAAAGCCTATGATTTTTATGATATTTCAGGGAAAAATCATAGGTTTTCGTAAAATCCGGTTGTTATTTTTTACACACGCATTTCAAGCCCCAAACCCCAAAGGGGCCGGGCCTATGAAATTTGCGGTAATTAACAGAAAGGGCCGCACCGTTCTGGGGGCTTTTGCCCCACAGAGATGCAGATCAGGGGGGAGGGGTCTGCCCTCACGCTCCGAAAAGCTCCTCCTGTATTCTCTCTGCCACTTCCAAAACTGTGTCTGAATAAGGAGAACCCATCCTTCCCTTGTTCCAGTAGAGAGCGTATGCTCCCACAGTGCCGTAATGGTAGGCTGTCAACACCTCTTCCTGCGAACTAAACCTTTCGCTCAATTCGCTTAAGTAGTCAATGCCTGTTTCAATGTTAAGATAAGGATTAAGAAGAGCTTCTTCTGAATACTCTGAGTGATACCTTGAGACAATCTGCATATAACCAACGGCACCGCTCACACTCACTGCATCGTACTTGTAACCACTCTCAACTTCAATCAAGGCAAGCACCATTGAGTAGTCAAGCCCTTTCTCTTTGCACAAACCGTAGGTGTACACCTGCACAACATCAGGAAGGTAACCGCCTGTCTCCTCGTACTCCGTTGGTATGTTGTAGTGTCTCCAACCGTCAAGCGTAGCCTCATCCCAATCAAAAGACACCGTGTTAAAGGGGTACATCAAACCGCTTGTGTCGGGAAGGTCGTGGTTCGCTGTTTGTTCCTCTGTAGTAGCGCCCTCTGTTTCAAGGGGTTCTGTTGTTGGGCTTTCCGTAGTTGCCGCTGTGTGGGTTTCCGTAGAAGCGGCTTCTGTGTTTACCCCAATATTAGCCCCATTTTCCAACACCTCAATGCCGGGGTTTTCATTCTTCGTCCCACAGGACACCGCAATTACCACAATAAAAATAACCGCAGCTGTAATAGCGGCGATTATTCCAAATCTGCCATAATCGGCGTTATTTTGTTTTCTGTTGTTTTTCATAATGTGTATACCTCCGTTTTTCAGCGGTTTATTTCCCACCATTGTTCATTTCCCATAGTTGCTACCTGCCAGCCGAAGCTCTCAAGGGCAGTCGCCCTGTCATAGCTCTCTATATCCTGGCTTGCTCTTGTAACGGCATTGGATAAGCCGTATTTTGAAAGGTCACCGCCTTCAATAAGGTATTTTAATATACCGTCCTGCTCAGTTTCGTTCATTCCGAACATTCTGCCTGTTACTTGAACCACATTTTGAATTTTTCCAGTAATAGGCACTCCTACGCTTTCCTTCAACTTATCAACCACAGCCATGAAGCGAGTTTCCTCGATTGCCGCCAAAGTGATGTCTCGGAGCTTCAATAAAAAGGCTTTATCCTCGGCTTCTATAGTTTCATCTGTATAAACATCGAAACTGTCCTCTACTGCTTTTGTTGCTCTGCCCGTATGGTACTTTCTTTGCCCTAAGTCGTTCACGATACATCCGTTGGTGCAGACGAGACGATATAAAAGCGGCTGTACGGACACACTGCCAAGGCCCACCTCAGAATTGGAGATTACAACTCCTGCTTGAACATAATCGCCGGGAGCAACCGCCGTTTCCAGCTTGTGATTTACAATTTTCAGATAAAAACGGTCATCTGTAACCTCACAGCTCATTACTTCAAATTTATCTTCGCCTGCGAAAAGCGGAAGTGTGGCTGAAGCAATATCCAAATTATCAATCCTGCGGTATCGGTCTGAAAGAAGTGCCCTTGCTGCCCGAACACCGCTGTATTCCAAAGTCCTCACCATATAGCTGTTATCCTTGTCGGCAAACCAGCTATTCACATTTTCTGCAAGAAGCTCCGGCTTTTTCTCCTGCATAAGGTCATAATATTTTGCAGGAATATGAAGAGTTGAAGCAAGCTGCCTGTGAAAAAGGCTTGTAGTATGGAAAGTCTCCTGATTTCCGTTTTCCAAATGGTTCATCTCAAACGTGTGTCCGTCATTTCTCAGCCGCATACCAACAGCCGGGGCAATATAGTCTCTTTTTGCCTTCTGCTGAAAAGCAAGCTCCTGCATAACAGCATTTAATGTTCTTCCTGTTTTCATAATGCTGAATCCTCCGTTTCTTTTTAACTTGCGGCTTTATGTAAAAACAGAAAAGGACACCGCCGCTGATGTCCTCTTCTGCTGAAATTAATATTTGTATTCCGGGTTTATATCCTCTTTCAGTGTCTTTTCATTATGACACTGAACACATAAGGCTTGAAAATTCGATTCATCCCAGAATAACTTCTGATTTCCTCGGTGCGGTTTGACGTGATCGACCACAACTGCTTTCGAGTACACAGGCGGATCTTTAGCAAGGCAGCATACACACAGTGGGTGTGCCGCAAGGTAGCGTTTTCTAACCTTCTGCCATCGGCTGCTGCTATAGGGCTTCTTAGCCTCCGACCTCGTGACTTCCGGGTGCAGTTTTCTGTGTTTATCACAATATTTTCTGCCCGGTTCTACCAGTTCAGCACAGCCCGGCTGTTGACATGGAACCTTCGGTTTATATGGCATAATTTACTGCTCCCAAGGCATATCGGGGTTTGTGAAATGTCCATATGCCGATACCTTGTTGTAATCAACATTGAGAAGGTCAAGTTTTTTGATAATCCCTCTCGGTGTTAAATCGTAGCTGTCTTTCACATAGGCTTGGATAAAATCAAGGGGCTGTGTCTCGGTTCCGAAGCAGTCAATTGCAATACCCACAGGCTCGGCAATACCAATCGCATATGAAAGCTGTATCTCGCATTTATCCGCATAACCGCCTCTTACAATGTCTCTCGCTATTTTCCTTGCCATATATGCAGCGGAACGGTCAACTTTAGTAGGGTCCTTACCCGACATTGCTCCGCCTCCGATTCTCCCTATGCCACCGTAAGTATCACAGGCAAGTTTTCTTCCTGTAACTCCGCAGTCAACAAAAGAACCGCCTTTGACAAAACGACCTGTTGGATTTATAAGCTTATTGAAGTCGGAATTTAATCCATACTCAGAAGCCGCCATAACCATAAGGGTTTCTATGATGGTGCGGAAGTCAGAAGGCTCCACATCTTCGGAATGCTGAACCGAACACAAGAAAGTTGTTATTCTGCCGCTGTCATAGTCGAAGCTGACCTGTGCTTTGGCATCTGCTCTGAACATCCTTGATGGGTGAGCCGCCAGAAGTTTTAAAAACCTTGTTGCTACGATATAGGGAATAGGCAAAAGCTCCGGTGTTTCGTTTGTGGCGTAGCCGTACATAATTCCCTGGTCTCCTGCTCCGCCCTTGTCAACTCCGAGAGCAATGTCGGGAGACTGCTTATCGAC
Organism: Lachnospiraceae bacterium; assembly: GCA_021202815.1. GTDB lineage: Bacteria > Bacillota > Clostridia > Lachnospirales > Lachnospiraceae > Hominiventricola. The sequence continues at coordinate 14,857 of JAJQCG010000155.1, forward strand.
CATAATGCCGATGTCGAAATAATCTGCACTATAACCCAGCCTTTCCTCGCCTATCTCTTCAAACATTTCATTTACCAATTTCTTATAGTCGGGTTCGTGTTTTGAAGTAAGCTCCCCAGCAATAATGATGTGGTTATTTTTAATAAGGACTTCAATAGCCACACGGCTTTCCTTGTCATGTCTAAGGCAGTCGCACAATATTTTATCTGCCAAAATATCACATAATTTATCGGGATGACCGTTTGAAACCTGTTCACACGTGTAAATATTCATTCTGTTTCCTCCTCCTTAATCCACACTCTGAAGCGAGATCACTTTGAATTGTTCAGGTAAGACATTAATTTCATAGTGGAACGGACTGACATCCGAACCGCTTAAGTCCTCAACAACATACATTGTGTACTCGTTCAGGTAGATATAGTGCTTTTTATAAATTCCGTTTTCAAGCTCTACCGTAACCACAAGTTCATTCTCCGTATTGTTGGTCAGAGCAAAATTTCCGATAAGTTCAAAAAGCGGAGTGTCGGTTCTGGCATTTATGACTTCAAGTCTCCTTGTCACATTAAAGTTGTCGGCTTCCTGTGAAATATTGTGATTGACTTGGTTTACTTCGGTACAACCGATTAACGCCCCAGTCACAATTCCTACTGCAGCAAGCACCATCGCTATTTTCATAAATCGTTTCATTCTGTTTCCTCCCACGTTCTGTTTTTTATCTCCTTCTTAAAATCATCCGAAGCATAATCGCCCTCAAGCCAAGCGATACAGCCCTTTTCTGTAAGAAATTCTTCTGTCCACAGGTCACCTGTGCTGTTATCCACACCAACCCAGTCTGTTCCGTTGTGGAAGTAGAACTTTTCACGAGGCACATTTTCCATGCCTTGTTTTATAATGCGTTTCCACTGCTTGTATGGGATCTTGTAAATTTCAACCGTTTTTCTCGGTTCTCTGTTTTTCGCCGCTACAGTCTTTTTATTTATTTCACTGTTTGAAGCAATTTCACCGCCGCAGGCAGCGTACCCTGCAATATCCACATAGTTATCAATACTGTCTCCGCCGGACAGCCTTGCTACCTTTACCAAAACCATCATCACAGACACATCCTTCGGAGTAAAGGTAAAGCCTTTGTAATTGCTCCACAGTGCAGCTATCCTTGCGAAGTTGTCCTCCGGTGAACCATACTGCTTATCCCTATCTTCACAGACGCATTTTTCCGCTGCGTTTAAAACATCACTTCTTGTCATTCTGTTTCCTCCTCACACTGTAATTCAAGGTGGTCGCCTTTGACCTGTGTTTCTCTTTCATTCCTTCAGAATCGGCATTTCCGAACCCTACCTCACACGGGAGCAAGTAATCCCAATGTGAGAATCTTAAAAGCTATAGGAAAAGTTGATGTGACTACCACACGGGAGCAAGTAATCCCAATGTGAGCTATCAATATCTTTTCCACAGTTTTTACAATAGTATCTAAGTGTAAGACCTCTTTTGACAGGTCTGTATGCACTCATCCGCTTTCCGCAGCAAGGACACATTCTGGTGGGTACGACTTCGTAATCCGGCTCAAGCCCGTCATCGTTAATGCCAAACGGAATCACATCTTCGTAACCGTCCGGACGCACTACAAGAGCAAGGCAGTATGCGAAATCATCGAAATCCATGTCCCTTGTCATTTCCTTCCCATTATCATCCTGCCAGTCACGAAGAATTGTTAAGTTCTCAGGGAGTGGCATGATCTGTTTGATTTTGTATCCTTCCATGTTTTTATACCTCCGTTATATTCTGACCTTCCCGGTCATTCTCAATGCCAAGCTGTGCCATAATAGCCCTTGTCAGTTTCTTTTTTGTAGCCACATCGGTTATTTCTCCGACCTTGCTCATAAGCCGCCGCTTGTCAATGGTAGTCATCTGTTCCATAAGAGCTAAAGAATCCTTACTTTTGTCCCAGCCATCAATTCTGCCGATTACCACATGGGACGGAAGTTCAAGCCGCTTCATTTTCGTAGTAAAGGGAATTATGGTCACAGTGTTTGAAAATCTGTTATTGTGGTCGTTGCTCATAATAAGCACCGGACGATCACCCTCCTGTACAGAGGAATAAGGGTGATTGCCGAGCCACGCATACCAGACTTCCCACTGTTTGACTACCGTAGGTCTTGGTTTATACCTGTCAAGCCAGTCATGGCAGGCATCCGGTGTGTCAAGGGTCGGTATTCTCTCGACCTTATGTTTGTTTCGTTTACCCATTCGTTTTCACCTTCCTTTCTGATTTTGGACATAAAGAAAGCCCTCGCAGGATTAATCCCATGAAGGCTTCATATTTTTTCAGCCTTACAATAACACAAAAAATAACTCTCATTATATCTCATTTACTCTCATCTTTAAGAAAAATTGAAAAACCTCTACAGGTGTGTCCTGTAGAGGCTCCTATTATTTCTTTTATGTTAGGGTAACATTATCACAAAAAATAACTCTCATTCTATCTCATTTACTCTCATCTTTCTTCGGAACAACAACTTTTTTCAAAGCCCTGTCATGAAGGCGAAAAGTATGCTGTATACTGTATCCAAGATCAACTGAAATCTGTTCCCATTGTTCAAAGCAAAGATACCGTTTTTCCAGTAATGTCTGACACTCTGTATCGTCCACAGCCTTTATTACTCTGACAATAGCTTTCTTCAAATCAACCAATTCATCTATATCGTGATTTATCTCCTGCTGCAAGTCAATAATTTTCACGATTACATCTTCCATTCTTGAAGTTGACCTGCTCTGGCTTTTCGGCATACCGGTTAAGGTTGAAGTACACTTTGTTGCCAAGGAATTCAGAGAATCTACCTGTTCAATTTTGCTGTTAATTCTTGTATCTAATCTATAGGCCTGTGATAAATATTCTTTAGCAGTCATGGTAGCCAACCTCCTTTTTTAATGTGTCCATAAGCCATTCACCATCAATAGTTGTTAATACTTGTATCCACTGAGATTTAAAGAATCTTTCACAGTCTTTCTTCATACATTCAGCAGTACAATTATTTCTCCCTTTCTTCAAGGCCTTCAATGCCTTGATATAATCCTCTGCCGCCTTTTCCACAATGGCATTAGCCAGTGATTGATAACCGTTCATTTTACAAACCTCCGTTTCTGAAATTAGAATTTTTTTGAAGTTTTTCAGTGAGGCATTGCAGCAATGAATCAGTGTATCTATGTAATCAATCTCTCTTTGTTATCTTTGTATTCAGTGAACGGAGCCTTCCAATATGCTCCGCACCTCGTCAACTGAGTGAACAACCACAGCTGTTCCGCCTGCGGCGAGGATTTTTCTGATTGTTGCCTCCTGCAAAGCAGTTGGCTTGCCTTTTTCGGTCTTGACCTCAAAACCGTAAAACCTGCCATTTACACAGGCAATAATATCGGGTATTCCTGCTGTTCCGTACATTCCGCCGTGTTCTTTCCAGCAGAAGCACTTCGGCAGCGACCGCAGATATTTCATAATAGCATTAACAATATCTTTTTCTAACATTTGTGTTCCTCCTACCCCAATCCCTACCCTCTAACCCATTAACCCGTATTTTTATAGGTTTGCGTATATACGCGCGCACACGCACGCACACGTATGAAAAAAATTATTTTCCGCGATAGCTCTAGTATCAAAAAATCAAAGGTTAGGGTTAGAGGTTAGGTTATATATTTCTGTGAATAAATACATGAGCCTTTTACATTGGTGAAATTTCCGTTGGGCTGAACCCGGAAACATCACACCGACTGCTCAACATTTCAAAGTCAATAATCCAACATTTACGATTTTCAGAACCAATCCACTTCTGTGCATTCGACTCCAAAAATATATCCGAATGCTTAAGCTGATGTAAAAACTGTGAATATGGGAGGCACTCGCCCACAATAGCACAGTCCTTGCGGTACCTTGTATACCTGTCATAAACGTCACGCAGACGGATATACAGCTTCTTCCCGTCGTGAGAAATAGTGTAATCAGCCTTTGGGTCAAGTTTCATTCTTGCCATAATCTCAAAGGTTTCATCAATTATGCTGCGGTTGTGTGTGCTGCCCTCAAGAAGATAATCCTGTGCTGCGAATTGAAGATACTTAATACAAGCCTCCGTCTTAAACGGAAATACATTATCCCAGGTATAGCCATATTTCATGCAGAGTGTTTCCAATAGCTTCAGCCCAGCGTAACAACACGCCAGATTATTCAAAACTCTGCTCGGAAGCATTTTTTCAAACATTCCAAGCCCTTCTTTGTGCCACTTCGCCACCTCATCGGGGTGAACAGACAGTGCTGTGTCTAAGATTGAACGACCGAAGTCGCCGAGTATCTCAGGTGCAAAGGCAATACGGTTAAAAGCTAATCTGCGGTCAGCGTCCTTTAAGTCTTTCTTTGAAAACAGCAATTCAACACTTCTTTCTCTTATTGCCGCCTCGTCAGCAGACTCTTCACCTGCAACAACAAGAGGTGCCGCCAGCTCATAAACAACTACAGTCTGGTCTGCCCGACCTCTTACTCCGTTGTGACCATCATAGGCATCACGAAAATGGTTATATAATACACTAAGTCTCTGCCTGTCAATTTTTGAAGGTTTAAACTCATCTAAGGGCAGCGGAATCACATTAGACGAAGCTGCATCTTTCATGAGTGTAAACTGTGTGACCTGTGTTGCCGCCATAACCTTTGATGTCGAGAATATAGGCAGTATAATTTTTTCAAGGGTTGTAGACTTGCCGCTTCCGGCTTCGCCAATCAGAAACAGGTGCGGAAACTTTATACCGCTGCGTTTCATATGTTCTTTCAGGAAACACCCGGCACACCACGATAAAATGGATATGGCTTTCGCAGGCTCATTGTAATTCATAAGCCAATGCCCCAGCTCCGGCAGTTTTTCTTTTGCCAGCATATCGCAGCTTAAGATGCCTGTCTGTATACTCTTGTATTTTTCAAGCTGAACAATTTCATCAACAGCAGTGCCGCCTCGTTCCATACTTCCCTCTGTAGTAACAAATACATACCGACCTGCGTATTCATAAACACCAAGAGCCTTGACACCAAATTTCTCCGTCCACTCAAGCTGGGAGATATAAGTCTTTAAGAGCTCCAAGTCACCGTCCGAGCCGAAATAAGACAGAGCTATAGTATTTTTGTTCAATAAATTCTTAAACTTCTGCTGATTGGCAAAGTCTGTGGTCATAAATGTGAGCCTGTATTTCTCACCGTGTGTAGTCACAAGGTCGGCACATAGCTGTGCTTCGTCCTCCGACTTAATCATCTCAACAGGAACCATTACAAAATTTGTTATGGGATAAACTGTGTCTCCCTTCTGACGAAGATACCTTCCATTGGCTTCAAACACAGGACTTACATCAGCCGGATTATATATTTCCTCTGTTTTTTCGATTGCCTTGTCCAAAGTCTCTTGGCCATAGGTTGTACCATCACTTCTGTGTGCCACATCCCATTTTTGACGGAATAACCCGGACTGACGGAAAAGCCTGTCCATCTGCTCCTTGTCTCTGCCCGACCAGAAGGATAATTTCAAACACAGTGCCATATCAGCCTCGGATTGACTCTGATATTTTTCCTTCCACTTGCCTTCCCAGAGCATCTGAAACACATCTCCACCCTTGGCCGACCGTGCTTTCTCCAAAATCTCCTCGTCTGTGAGCTTCGCCGGAGCAATTACGGAAGATGTTTTATTTTTCGCCTTTTCTTTGGGTCCTCGTTTCTTTGAAACATAATTTTCATGAATCCAGGCAAGAGTGCCGTTATCCTGTGCAACTTCTGTTGGTGCAGTTGGCAGTTTCTTCCCGGTCACAGTGAAATAACGTCCCGAATCATACATCTCAACACCTGTCTCGGAATTCTTGCTACTACCCTTTGGCTTTTCACCTTTGAACCATAAATGCACACCGTCTCCCGACGGAGAAAACTCTGCAAATGTAGGCTGCTTCGCTAATATTGCCGCTGAGACTTCATTGAACTGTCCTGTTTCGGGGTTATAGCAGTGGTCAATGTCAACTCCGACATAACCGTCCTCTTTAACAAACATTCTGCCTATACCTGTGAAACCATACATTTCCACAGCATCGGCTACGGTCTGAAAGTCAGTCCAAGTCTCAGGCTTATTGGACGCTGCATTCCTGCCTGTCTCCGGATTAATGGGAACCTTTCTGGGCTTGCCTCCGTCCTTATCAGGCATCAGCCGGAAATTAACCCAGCGTTTACCTCTTTTCAATTCTTCAGGGATCATCTTTTAAACATCTCCTTTCCTGTTATGGCTGTGTTCACTGCCGTATACTTAATATATTTTCCGTCCTTGCTACCGGGTGGACGTTCTCCGTTTCGGCTTGCTGCTTTCTTTTCTGCCTTACGCTTTACCCTGCGTTCTTCTATCGTGATATTATATAAGGCTTCATTACAGGTCGGATCGGGATAACCTGCTCCGTTTCTGCCGCAAAATTTCATATCATCTGACCTCCTGTTATCTATCGTTTATCGCTGTATTCGCCGATGACGCATATTTATACGCCATCGGCTATATGCTTAATCTAACTCTTCCATATGTCCAAAGTCAGAGCCGCATGAGCCCTCTGAAACAATTGGAACATCAAAATCGGGGTAAGGCTGAACCTCCATACATTTCTTTATGAAGTCTTCGGCTTCCTGTACCTTGTCCTCCGGCACAATAAAAACAAGCTCATCATGAATCTGTAATATTGGCTGAAGCCAGGGACGTTGGGGAAGTCCTTTTATAATACGTCCGCAGGCAGCTTTTAAAATATCCGCCGCTGTTCCCTGAATAGGTGTATTCAACGCACATCTTTCGGCAAAGGATTTCTTGCCCCAGTCATCAGACAGAATACCCGGAAGATAACGTCTCCGTCCTAACCAAGTTTCTGAGTAGCAGACCTTTGCGGCGTGTGCTTTTGTTTCCTCCTGCCATTTTGTCAGTCCCGGATAACCTGCTTTAAGGTTGTCAATAATCTCCGCACACTCCTCAAAGCTGCGGTCAACTCCGGCTTTAAATTTCAGTGTTTTCTGTAAGCCGCGAGGAAACAAACCGTAGAACGTACCGAAGTTCACGTTTTTTGCAATAGTTCTGTGTTCCTTATAGCCGGGGAAATGCTTATCCTCCGCCTGTTCATAGGTGACGCCGAAGATGACACTGGTAGTCTGTGCGTGTATGTCTCCGCCGTTACGATATGTCCACAGCATTTTCTCATCTCTACAGTAGAATGCGCCCACACGCAGTTCAATTTGTGAAAAGTCATTGCTGATGAGTTTGCAGCCTTCCGGTGCTTTTATAAAGGATCTCACACCGATAGGGTCATTGGTGGCTCTTGGGCAATTTTGGATATTTGGGTTCCGACAGTTCATTCTGCCTGTATCCGTACTCAGTGAAAAGAAGTCGGGATGAATTCTGCCTGTCACAGAATTTATATATTTCAGATAACCGTCTATGTAGGTGCTTTTCAGTTTGCCCCACTTGCGGTACTCCTGTACAAGCTCAAACAGGTGTGAAAGCTCCGGCTTGTTCTTGTCACACCATTCTTTCAACATCTGCATTGCCTGATCGTCCGCCGCTTCTCTGTTAGTTTCAGTTGTTTTTACAACGGGAAGTCCTAAAGTTTTATACAGGTGCAGCTTAAATGCATTGGTGGAACAATTACTGCCTATAGCAACGCCGGAACACATTTCTTCTATTTCGGCTTTAATCTGAGCGATTTTCTCCTCTGCTTCTGTCTTACGTTCTTCCATAAGCTCACGGTTGACTGGAACACCATTATGCTTCATAAGACCAAGGAATACGGCTGTGGGTGATTCAATATCCTCTACCAGTTTTCTATGCTGTGGGAGATACCTGTCAAACCAGTTATTACACTTGTTATAAAGTCTCAGTGTCATATCAGAGTCGGCACATCCGTAGCGTACTGTTTCCCAGTCCTGCGGATTCATTTCATCAAAATGTCTGCCGTTTGTAACTTCTGTGAAAGAAGGCATTTCCACTCCGAACTGCTCCGTTGACATACGCTTTAGACCGCTTTCAGATAACTTACGGAATTCCCATTTTGATTTCATAGTAAGCTGACAAGCGACGATAGTGTCATAAACAGGCGGCTGAATTACAATGCCGAGATGATATGACATCACCGATTCAAACGAAAGATTGTGTGCTATCTTGATTACTGTAGGGTCTGTAAGAAATTCCTCTTGAAACTTCCAAAACTCAGTCGGGTCAACATTCTCTCCGGTAAGATGTGCAATCGGAACATAAATGGCTGTACCTTCCTCCACGGAATAGCTGCAGCCTACAATGTGAGACTTTACCGGGTCAAGTGCAGCTCTTTCTTCCTCACGAAAATCAATGTCCGGTGCAGTTTCATAGTCAAAGGCTATTACTTTAGCATTACCTATATATTCTTTAATCTCTGTAACAGTTGTTACGGAACGATAATTTTCATTTTGTGTCATCAGTTTTCCCCCTATCTTCATCAATACCATTCTCAGCACAATACTGTTTCCAATAATTCTCACGCAGGGTGTCGGAAATGCCTCTATGTCCCTTTGACGATTTCAACGCTTGACCACAGCACCAACAGTAAATGCCGTCTTTAAGAATATCCGCATGAACCGCTTGGGTTTTACAATTACACACGGGACACTCAACATCTACAAGATAAGAACCATCGGCAGTCGCTATTTTGTAAGCAAATTCTTTAGTGTCTGTTCTTTTCAGTGTTCTGTCAACAAGTATTGCCTTTCCCTTGCGCTCACGGAGCTTTTCCTGCATATAGAGTTTTGCACACTGTACAGCTACCTGCTGTCTGCCATACTCTTTTTTCTTTTCACTGTCATCTTCATTCCACTTCATAGTATTAAGCTGACCATCAAGTTTTCCAAGAAGTTTTATTGTCGTTTCATCTGTCATATAACTCATATTTCATTGCCTCCAATCTTTAAGAAGAAGCTATGAGGGGAAGAAAATCCTCCCCTCTGCTTCAATTTCAATTACATCGGTTCTATAACATCGCCGGACTCAGTGTCTACGAACGGATTCTGTTCGTTATCATCTTCCACAAGAGCCTCTATAGTCATATTGGAGTCATACTGCTTAACCCATTCAATCATCTTAGACACAGCTGTTTTCTCAGTGTCTGTCAAGGCACGGACGAACTGGAACTTTGCCTGTGAATAGCCAATGTCTGTAGAGCTTGAGGCTTTCTGCAAACTTATGCTTGTAACTACCTGAGACGGAAAGCGGCGTTTGTTGAGTAAGCTCTTTGCATAGCGTGCATACTCAGACAATGAGCCTGTAGGCAATGAGAGACGATAAGGAAAGATGTCGCCTTCCATAAGGATATACATCATTCTGCGGTTCTTGCATGCCTTGCCTTTTCCGCCGTTGCTTGCACTGCCGAACTGATTATAGGGGCACTTGGCACAGGTTCCGCCTGGGTCACCGCTGCCCACAACTCCATCAAAGGAACCGCAGTCAGGCGGATTGTTTCCTCCTGTGTACGCACTTTTATAAAAGGCGTTAATAGGGTGCTGAAACAGAATAACACCTGTGATAGTTTTTGTAAGAGTTGTCTCACTGTCGTTTTCAGGATCAGGCACCTCAAATGCTGTCATTCCGCCTGCAGGAATCTTGATTTTATCCAAACGGAAATCAACGCCTGCAAAGTCCCCTGACAAATCATTGTCCATAAAATCCATACTGCCTGCCAGTGCATAGCCGCTTGTTTCAACAAGCTCAGTGCTTTCTGTGTTTGTGTTTAAATTATTATCTGCCATAATTAAAATCCTCCTGATTTTTGTTTAGTCTGTATAAAGGTTAATATTACGGTGTTTCAAAGTAATCAGTGTATCTATGTTCTCAGTGTTTCAGTGTATATATGAAGCGGTATCTCTGCGTATCAGCTTTTTCTCGTAGACTTTGTTACAGAAACGGATGACTGGTCATACAGATTGACAACATTGGCAATCCATTCGGGAACCTCCTGGTCGTTGGCTTCCTTCAATTCTTTAACGAGGCTTGTTAAGCTGTTTGCATTGACTGTTTCAACAACCAAATCGCCATAGCCATGAGCTCTGAGAGCTGCAAATAAGTCATCTTTACAGCTGGCTTTGGTAGAAGCACGGGTTTTCACGCTCATAGAAAATCTTGTGCCTTTGCGTGTGAAATTCTCGGTTTCGGTTTGAAGCATAAGCTCAAACAACTGTTTTTCAGCCTTGTCCTTTTCGGAAGTTACCTGTTTGAGATAATCTTCTGCCTTTTTCTTTTCATCACGCAAGGCTTTATAGCGTTCCGCCAACTCATACATTGCACTTGCTGTGGGAGTGATTTCCTCGATCTGTTCCTGTGCTGCCGGTTCGTCATAATACTCCGGCCATTCTTTTTCATAATCCATAGGTTCTCCTTTCTTCTACACTGAAAACGGGTTCCTGCCCTGTCGGTACTCATCGACCAAGAGCGATGCAAGGTCGGCTTTATCCCGAAGGGACTTTAAAACTTTACTGTCCACAGTGTTTTTCGCCTGGAGGTATATATAGTGACAGTCCTCTTTCTGCGATACTCTGTGAACACGTGCTTTTGCCTGTTCAAAATTACTCATACTGTAATCCATGCTGTAAAAAACCATTGTGTTTGCTGCTGTGAGTGTAATACCAACTCCGGCGGCGGCTATCTGTCCGAGGAACACACAGCATTCGGGGTCATTCTGAAATCTGTCAACCTCTCCCTGTCTGTCTTTCACACCGCCTCGAATTACTGCATATCCTATATGCTTCTTCTGTAAGAGCTTCTCTATCTCGTCCATTTCAGCAATAAACCGTGCCATTACAACCAGCTTTTTGCCATCCTGTGTAACAGAATCTATAATGTCGGAGAGAGCCTCCAGTTTAGCTGTACTGATTTTTATACCTTTGCCCTCATCGTCTGTAAGGTGTCCTCCGGTTGCCTGAGACAGCCGAAGCAGCTTAGTCAGCATATTAGCAGCGGATATTTCACGTCCCTCGGATAATTCCGCAAAAGACTGTTTTTCCAACTCTCTGTAAATCTTCATAGCTTTAGGCTCAAGCTCCACAGTACGTACTTCCTCGGTAATTCCGGGAAGGTCGAGACATTCTTCTTTGGTAACACGGAATGCTATGGAATGGAGCTTCTCCAAAAACTCGTCCTGCATGGATGAGCGGAATATAGGTGTATAACCGCCATAGCCGCCCATTTCAAAGAAATGATTTCTGAAACGTATGAAACTCTTTCCGAAGATACCGCTGTCAGCAAATCGGTATTGCGAGTAAACATCAAGTTCTTTGTTTGTGATAAGCGTACCCGTCAGCAGTAGCTTAAACCTCGCTCTGTCGCCAAGACGATGCATGGCTTTCGACTGTCTTGACTGACCGTCTTTTAACTTGTGACCCTCATCGGCGATTATTAGGTCGGCATTATAATTGAGTAGTTCTTTCTCTAACCGCCAAGCACTTTCATAATTCACAACAACAACCTGCAGCCCCTCATCAGGCAGATTAGCCAACTGCTCTTTCTTCTTAGCCGACGTACCTTTTAAGATGGTAACCATATATGGAAAATCAGCAAACTTATCAAACTCCTCTGCCCATACACCGAGTATAGAAAGGGGCGCAACAACAAGCACTCTGTCAATTATTCCTTGTTGATACATATATCCGGCTATTGCTATTGAAACAAGAGTTTTTCCTGTACCCAGACTACATCTCCATCAACAGAGCACAGCCTTTGCTGATTTTATTGATTGGAGCCATAAGCATCACCTTCTTTCTTTTTCCCAAAACCGTGTATCCTACAGTGTTCTGCTTGAGATGGTAAAACCATAAGGTTATCCGGATCATTATTTCTGAAATTTCCATCAATGTGGTGAACAACTTCGCCTTTTTTTAGAGGTCTTCCGAGTTTCATTTCAGCCACAACCCGGTGTTCATGACGACCCAAGAATTTGCGATAAGTTTTACCTTCTCCACGATCACGCTGCATAGCACCTCTTCGAAGTCTTGACTTAAGAACACCGCCGATTTTGTTCATTGGATTATCAATTTTGTTATATTCGGACATTCTCTTTGAATTCCAACGATAAAAATGCTCCTTACAGCAGAAATTATGCTTATGGATTTCTATCTTCAGCTTTTGGAATTCCTTCCCACATAAATCGCAGGTCGTTGTTACCATCTGCATCTTCATCGCCTTCTTTCCGTAAAACCCCTAATGTCCGCAGGGCAAATTCAAATGCCCTGCGTTGGTGATTATAAGGGTGTGCCCTGATGGGCATATACATTTCTTTCTCCATTGGAGATGCCTCCTTAATTTATTTCAATTCATCAATAACAGCTTCTAAAACGAACTTCAAAAATTCCTTATCTTTCTTCGGCATTTTTGAAATATGCTTGATGTCCGACTCCCTTTCAGCCTTACAGAAATCACAGCCGCAGTCACAAGTTTCTTCGCTTTCCTCAACATCGTCCTCGGACTCAACATAATCCTCGGAGTCTATTTCGGTTAATTCTTCATCTTCAGCGACATCATCAAAGTCAAGCTCTAAATCATCAGTGTCAGGGCTATAAAATGTGGTGCTGTGGCAGTCTCCGAAGTTAAAACTCAGTGACTCAATATTGATTGTTACAGGTGCATTGTTTACTCTCTTACTCATAAATAAAAAACCTCTCTTTCATTGTTTTCGAACTGCTTCTTCAGTCCGTTATACAGTTTTGCCGCCAGAGCTTCAGGCTCCGGCATGTTGTGGATTCTGATATAATTTTCTTTGGCAAAATCAATCTCAGCCTGCATACCCTCGCTGACTCTATCTCCGAATGTCCAAAGCTCATCACTCATTGAAAGCCACTCAAGGCCAAGATGCATACCTTCTTCACGCTGTTCCGGATCATCATCTGAGAGGAACTGTGTGAAATACAGATGAGGTGCCATAGGCAAGTAACCGCAAATTGTCAAGAGCTTACAGGCATTTATTACTCTTTTTCTGTTAGCTGCTATCTCACGCTTACGTTCCTCCAGGTCTGCTGACACAGGTCTGTGGGGAGAACAGACATATACTTTAGTAGGCTCTTTTGACTTATCTTTCATTTGCTTCAACCTCCTCTTTCATTTCGGAAACAACAACCTCTCCCACAGCGGAGTAAGGTGTTATTACCAGAACTTTCATTCCTTCTCCAAACAGGAATCTTACTAATCTTGCCGGAAGTGTCATCTCACCGCTTTCTATAGCTTTGCTTTTTTCACCGTTTGGAATAGTGACATTGACTCTAACCTTGTGTTTTAAAAACATCGTTTTATACACCTCCTTGCTATAATTCTTCTGCTTTGAGGGGTTTGTTTTTACCCCCTCTAAGTCATAGGCGCGGAAAAAAGGTCAAAAGTGTAATTTTTAAAAAATTTCTTTCAAAAATTTTTCTATCACAAGAAACCATGTCTTATGATTTGCCTGATTTTGTTCATACGGTTGTAAACGGTCTTCTTCTCTATTTCCAAATCTTTAGCTACCTTTGCTGTACTTTCACCCTCAATCATTACCCTGCGGTAAATGACAGCCAGCTTCTCCGGAAGTTTATCAACAATCTCTCTAAGCCGTACAACATCCTCTGGAACTGCCTCGTCCATTTCCACAGCGCAATCAGCAAAGAGATGACTCTGGTCGGAGTCCATATCTTCACCATTTGCACTGTCGAAATAATCCAGTGATGCATGATATTTAGGTGGAAATATCTCCCCAGGGTTCTGTTCCTTCCATTCTGCAATAATCGGTTTCTCCCAATCCTCAATCGGCGAGCGGCTCTGCTTCACGTTGTTCTCAACCTCACGGTCATCCATTCTGTGGAGCATAGCGATGTCAGCCTCGGTTACTCCATCCACTCCCGGAGTCAGCACTACGCTTGTGCCATCAGCAAACTTGTAAGTAAAGGTTCCTCTTGCATCGGTTCTTGTCTTTCTTGTTTTCATTGTTCATCGTCCTTTCCGCCTAACTTGCGGAATGGGCGAGAACGAAGAAAACCCCGAAAGCGTCTCTGTAGAAACACCTCCGGGGTCATAGAACAAACCTGACCATGATAAAACAGAGGTGCTGTCACAGTGGTTTCCCTATAGCCTTCAAAGTTCCTTTGAAGTGTATAAGCAAACCAGTATGAGAACATCTCGCCCTTATCATGAAATCAGGCTCAATATTATATTTTAATGTATCGGAACTTACCGCTGTGGCTTGTCCCTTTCGATGATTATATTTTACCAAGCCCTGCTAACATTTCACACCCACAAATTTGGCGAGTTTGTAAATTTAAATTCGCCAAATTTGGCGAGTTAGCGTATGCTGCTGCTTTTATAAATAATAAATATAATAAGTATCTCTATAAAACCTGTTATTAATAGGCTCAAAAAAATACCACTCAACAACAAGCTGAATGGTATTAAGCACTCTCGTTTTTTCCTTGTAACGTTAAAATAATGTTTTTCATTAACGCATATGCCATATCTTTCTTGGAATCGTCCAAACTATTATACAGAGATTCTATCTCCTCCATTCGATAATCTTTCTTTTCTTCCTCAAAACGATTTGGTGAAAGTTTATCCGGCGTGGTATGTAATGCTTCTGCAAAATCATATAAAGTCTGTATACCCATTGTGTGTACTCCACGCTCATATTTCGAGATGGTCTTGTCGGTCATATTATCGCCCATCTCTTCAGCAAGCTGTGCTTGAGTCCAGCCCAATTCCTTACGCCGTTTTCTTATATTTATTCCAGTCTGAACCGGATCTGATTTCCATTCACTTTTCGCCAACAAGTCCACCTCCTCTCTTGTTTATCCATTTTGAGTGTTGTTAATTTCCTTTTTAGTCTACACCAAAATGCTGTCATCTGCGTATCTGTGTTATGAAATATCAGATAACGATATAAATAAAAACAGCCGGAATAGAAACACATACTGAGAAAAGACTCTGTACAAATTTAAATACAATAGTCCCATTCTCTGTAATGTTTCTACCCCGGCTGTGCTCGTGTACATTGAATCCGGCTACGCTCGGCATTTGATGTAGAAAATGTTATTAAATTTTAATTTTTGGAGCCTATTCTCCAACCGCTGGCTCTGTTTCAGTTGCTATATAAACGATGTGGTCAACTTTTCTACCGCTTATACATTCTGCAATTGCCTCTGGTGATACTTCTTCATATTTTTTTCCGACCTTATGTTTTAACCACCAGACACCATTCCTCAATATTCTCTCTCCTAGGTTGGCTCCACCTGGAGTTCTTGCGTATCTTTTTTCTCCAGCATAACCCTTTTCACATTGCTCTATATCCATCTGCTTATCACCTCTTTGCATAATACTGTAATAACTGTCGCAACCCCACATCAATTCCTGCTTTTTTTAGCTCATCTCTATGAGAATAAAAAAGCGATACAATCATGTCCTCAATATCTTCTTCAGTTCCATGTATAAGCCTACTATTACACGTCGGACAAAGACAAACGGTGTTCTCTACACAGTTAAGATCTTTTTTAAAGTCTGGTTGTGCAGAAAGTGGCACAATATAAGCCGCTTCCAAGTACGGCTTTCCGCTTTTTCTATCCATAAAGCTCAAATGTTGAGGATTAACCGCACACTTATATTCCTGTTTTCTAAGAGCGATATCTTTTATCTCTTGTTCGCTATAGCTTTCTACCTTCGTCTTAAATGCTGTCAAGTAGGACAGGATAGCTTTGTTATAATCTATTTTACTTATTTGATTACGTCCTTTTTGATTGTACATTTCTAAATATCTTCTAATTACATCATACAACCGTTTTTGATATTCCTGTGTCTGAGAAGACAAAGAGCCTCTAATTTCTATGCTCTTCCAATTAATAAAGCTCGAATTAAGAACATCATCTATAAGCAATTGTAACATTTTAAACATCTCTACAACATCCTCATCAAGGTCAGTATACAGACGATATTCATCTGGTGGTAGTTTTTTGTTATCTCTTGCGCAAGATATGATTTGCTTTGCAACCGTTCCTTGTTCATCATAAGTAAAACCGTCTACATTATCCGCTACAAATGGTTTCTGATATTTTAGTATACGTTTTCCCGTCCACGCACACATCTCATCTGGCGGAGTCATTGGTATATAACCTGTCGAGATAATTGTTCCGTATTCAGGTGGAATACCATTCTCATCTACGAAAACATCACCACTTATTTCCGTCATCGCCCTCCATGCAGAATTACCTTTAACATCTAGATGCTGTATAGCTACGTCACGGATTACAGACATCTGTGCAGCTTGATCAACCGGCTCCACCTCTGCACGATATTTAATATCATCTGATTGCACCAAACAAAGGTATGTATGCTTTAAGTTATCTTTAAAGATAAGTGCAATGTAAAACCATGGAATAGGTTCACCATTTCTGTCAAGAAGATAAATCTCCACGCGAGGTATAAAATGCGGCCCACGCATAACTGTTCCCTGAATTTGTACCTTTGATGCAGATGAATTAAGTATACGGTGAAGATGTTGAGGTATTGTTCGTTGGAACATCTCCGCAACTCTATCCATTATCTCTCCTTCAACCCTGCCTCCTGCTTCTTCTATTTCTACGTATAAAGAGGCTATCTCATCTGCAATTCCCTCGAAAGATGTCATATATTCTTCATCAATCTCGACAACAAGTTCTGGGAAGAATGATGAGAGCGGTTCATTCAGAATACAGGCAATATGGTAAATCTCATCCATAGTTACCCCTCTTTTGTTATTTTCCACTTTACTAAGAACGGACTTTGACCACCCCATCTCTTCACTCAGTTCTTCTTGGCTAAACCCTTTTTGCGTACGTATTTTTTTTATATAGTTACCATACCGGACTTCTGGATATGTTACAATGTCCATATTGCTCACCTCACTATCAGTATATCGCTTTCTCCTTATATTGTCAATGGTTTTTCTCGAATTTTTTTATGTTTCTGATTTAGCAACTCGAAACAGGAATTGTATGCTCTATATCAGTAATGGGACTTTGGTGAAAATATCATCTACTATGTAGCAACCACCTAAACTCAACACTCGCTATTTCGATTTTAGAAATCTTAGCACGTTTGCACAAAACTTCTCACCTCCATTTTTTCTTTGAAAATTTTGTATCTATAAAAACTTCACTTAATTTTTAAATTAATTTCTCATTTTCTCTTGACAACCTCACTTAATTTAGTTATAATAATTTCATCAGTTGAACTGATGTTTCTATTCTACAC
>JAJQCG010000126.1 GCA_021202815.1 Lachnospiraceae bacterium
CTTAATTTTTCAGAATTGTTTCAATTGTACGTTGAGTTTCCGAGACCACTCTGATATTGTAAATCCCATACAAAGATATAATTGCACATATTTTATTATATGTCAATGTGTAGTTTCTCCGGCTTAATGACAAACACCCGCAAACTCCCACGTCCATCCTTCATCCGCCGACTCAAAGAAAACGCCCTCGCTCTCAATCTGGTCCGTCGTGACCAGCACCGTCAACACGCCGTCTTTCTCCTCCGGCATACAGAGATAGTCATAATCCTGCGCCGCGAGGCCATACTCGGCAGCGGTGTCCGGAAGCTCCTCCGCCGCGTCCATGTCGAGCACAATCTGCGTAAAGCTCTCGCCGCCGTCCCAGGTGACATAGAGCCGCGAGTAAGAGCCCGACGCGCTGCCAAGCCCCGCGATGCCCCAGTTCTCATCATAGAAGATCAGTCCCTCCGCCACTCCGGCTGCTCCCAGAAAGGGCTCTCCGTTCACATCCGTCCAGCTCGCGCCGCCGTCGTCCGTCCCCTGCAGCGCGTAGGCTCTGCTGCCCGCCGCCGCGTCCACGACGACCAGCCGCCATCCCCTGCTCTCATTCAGGAAATAGTACATCGTGCCGTCCGCAGAATCCACATACCAGCTCTCCGCATCGATCGCCTCCGCTGTCTGCTCTTCCTCCCGTTCGGCGTTCAGCTCACTCTGGCTCACATACTCCGGTTCCAGGATAAAGTACAGGGACGGAATTTCCTCCGAAATATCTAGAGTGACCGCATAGCCGCAGATCTCGCCGCCCGCATCCAACCGACTGATCGCGTCGCTTTCCAGTGCAATTCCATTTTCAGAGACCTCATAGAGCCCCTCTTTTGATGCAAAGCTTTGACAGCCGCTGTAAGAAACCTCACAGACCTCCTCGCTGATCAGTGCACTCCACTGATCCAGCTGCCGTTCCCAGTCGACCAGACCTAAGATCGTGAGCATGGGCTCCAGCAGGTTTTCCTCCTCGTATTCGGCGCTGACATTTCCGTCCAGCCAGACCGTCATTTTGCCGCTCTTCTCCGCGTCATAGCTGATAAGGTATGTTTTCTTTTCTCCCTCATCATTCTCCCCATACAGAAAGGCTTCGATAGTCTGAATCGTGCCTTCCGCATCGTAAGCAATCTCGAAGGTATTTGTCACATACAAAGTCTCCGGCAAATCGAACGCAGCATCCAGATCCTCCAGGATGCCCTCCGCGCCGCTCTCGTAGAAATTGTCGTGTGTAAACGCGACCTCACGCTTCCTGCGCCATTCGTCCAGCTTCCAGGACAGCGCCCCGTTGTACGGCGTCGCCGCGCGGACGATTTTCGTGCCGAAAAAAAGCGTTGTGCCCGCGAAGAGCGCCAGCTCCAGCAGAAAAATCACGCGTTTTCTCCGCCCGGATTCCCGCTCCGGCCTGCCGCGCCGGGAAACCAGCCACAGAATCAGGCACAGCAAAAAAGCGGCAGCGCTCACGGTCAGTCCCGGAAGACGCCTCCGCACGCCGCCATACTGGCACAGCCGCCAGAGCTGATAAAGTCCACTTATATAAAAGAGCAGCATGCATTTCCCACTGAAACGGTAGATTGTCTTCATCTCATTTACCTCAAAATTTCCGAGGCCTATTCTCTGATCTGTTTGAGCACATTCGTCTGATCACGTTTTGCGTATGCCACAGCTGTCACATGAACGGTGAGAGACGCCTCATTAATCCAGTAATAAGCATAGTAATTCTTTACGACAATCTTCCTGACTCCCCTGCTACCCCAGGGTTCTTCGTCCACCGGGCGCAGTCTGTCCGGCATTTTGTTGAGACTGCCCACCTCTTTTCGGATGGCTAAAATCGTATTTCGTGCTGCTCCTGGATTCAATAGCTGCTTTGCGATATAATCTCTGATCTCCTTCAACTGCTCATTTGCATAAGGCGTAATTTTTATCTTATACTGTTTCACTTGTTAAATATCCTTCAAAAGTTCATCGAACACTTTATCGGCATCCAGCGACTCCCCATTCTGCGCCTGGGAAAGCCCTGTTTCCATCATAAGATCAAATTCCGCTTTCGACATCTCAGAGACTGCTTTCGGTTCTGCCGGAAGAGTCAAAGTATAGGGAATCCCTCGCCTGAGAATAATCTGTTTATACAGGGAATTGATAACTGTTGAGACTGAGAGGCCTAATTCTGCAATGATACTCTCCGCTTCCTGTTTAATTTCCGGTTCCACACGCGCTGTTACATTTGCACTTTTGATTGCCATTACGACACCACCTTTCCTTGCACTTCATTATAGTTCTTTGTGTCGCATAATGCAATACAAATATTAATCTCTTTCCTATTTCTTCTTCAGCAGGAGGAAAACACCGACCGCCAGCACAATCATACCAGCCACCACCGCCGGGAGCATCCACCCCGGCGACACTCTGCCCGCAATGAAAATGGAAGTTGGTCCGTCCGCGCCGCCAATTATGGAGATCGATTTTCTCCCCATAAGCTTCGCGGCCGCCGCCGCGATGAGGAACACCGCACCAACCACGATCATGACTTTTGAAACTGTCTTTTTCATCTGCTTTTTCCTTCACCCTGTCTTTTTCTGTCACTTCACCGCCATTACACAGCAGTTATCTCTGTCTGTCGCCCATGGCTTTGTCTACAGTTCATCCTCCCCGGAATCCCTGCGCTCAAAGGATACGCTGTCAATCTGCAACTGCGTTCCCTTCTGTCGGGAAATGTCAAGCGTCAGCTCATAAGTCCCGGCGACCTCTCCGCCCTCCCAGTTTCGCCGATACTGGAACACCATGGTTCCGCTGCCTTCGTCCAGCGCGATGATATGGAACTGCGTCGTCCCGCCGCTGCCGAGCTGCTCTCCACCTTCCGATTCGTTGTAACTGTTATAATCGCTCGCGAAAATGTCCGCTTCCTCCACGATGACCCAGGTGTAACCGGTCGTCGCGTTGGAGGGCAGCTCGAGAATCAATTCCCCGCCGTTCACCTGCGCGGAAAAGTCGTCTCCCTCCACCGTGTAAGACGTCGTATCCTCAGAACCGGTCTTTGTCAGACAGATCACAGCCGCCAGGACCGCGGCAAGCACAGCAATAACGAGAATCCCTTTCTTTTTCACGGCATGGACACCTCCTCAAAATAAGCGCAGCCATCAATATGCTCATTATACTCAGCTCGCGATTCGCTGTAAATACGACCAATTCTTAAAAAATTCTTAACAGCGTTACGATTCACTCCCTCCTCAACGTCTCATAATTATACTTGTCCGCCTCCGACACCTGCTCCGTGCGCAGCTCGCCGTCCTGGGAGCTGAGCAGCAGCACACATCCCGAGAGATATGCGCTCATGTCATCCGCCCACGCGTGGAAAATATCGTCGTCATACAGATACTCGCTGCCAAAACTGAAGGAAGAGCCCGCGATCTGGAGAATCTGCCCGTCCTCGCCCAACCGGAACACCTGATAGCTGTAGGCTCCATAGACCTCCCTGTCCTCAATATATAGCGTCATGATGAAGTCCGTCCCGTCCATGCTCCCCAGATAAATATTGTTCCAGCCTGCCCGGGAGCTATGCGCGGTCTCCGCGTAGAGCACTTCCCCGTCCGCATCTTTGAACAGCACGATTCCGCTGCCCCCGTCGCCGCTGTCCCCAGTATAAATCTCGATCATCTCGCTTCCGTCACCCTCCCCGATATCCACGGTCAGCTCGTCCACCTGCGTATACCAGGTTTCCAGAAGATCAACGCCTTCGCTTTCCGCCACCTCCAGCAGATACGGATACAGCGTATCCTCCGTAAACGCCTGATATTCCACTCCGTAAGCGCTCAGGTCAGCGCTGTCTGTCCCGGTCTCGTCGTCCCCAAGATTTGCGACCGTTTCTCCGTACATCGCCTCGTTCGTCCCGCCGGATTTCTCCCCGCCGGACGGATTGGCGGCCAGAAAGACAAACGCAAGCACACAGATGACTGCCGCGACCGCCACGATAACGGGCTTTGCCTTCTGATAGCTGAGCACATTTTTAATGCGACTCTTCGTGCTGCTCTCCCCGAAGGCGACCGGGATGCTGCGCAGCGCGCGCTCCCCTGTGGCCAGCGCCAGCAGCGACGCGGAATATTCCTTCTTCACCCCGCCGCCCAGCTTTCTAAGGACGGCCTCGTCGCAGGACATCTCCATATCCTTGCCGCTCAGCGCGAAGGCGAGCCAGACCAGCGGATTGAACCAGTGCAGGCACAGCGCCGCGCAGGCCAGAAAACGGAAAACGGGATCGCCCCTGCGAATATGAATCTGCTCGTGCAACAGCATGTAGCGCTCCTCCTCCGCGCCAAGACCTAACGGCAGATAGATGCGTGGGCGCAGGAGTCCGTAGACAAAGGGCGTGCCTCCGTCCGACAGGCGGTAAATATTCTCCCTCAGATGCTCCGCACCCCGCAGGCGGCCGCGGAAACGCAGCAGCGACAGAAGATTCCAGAGCAGCAGGACGCATAAACCCAGCAGCCAGACGCAGGCGGCCACAAAAAGAACGATCTGCGCAGGATCCACCGAATCTCCCACCGCCGCCGCGGGGACAGAGACGCTGAGGTCGCCGTTCAACCTTACGACCGGCACCTGCATCTGCGCGCCTGTCTGCCCTGTGCTCGCGAGATCATAGGAAACATATTCCATCGGCCCCCGGCGGGCCGCCCCGGGGGGGGGGGCGGGGGGGGGGGGGGGTGGGGG
>JAJQCG010000073.1:0-15530 GCA_021202815.1 Lachnospiraceae bacterium
CATTTGTCTTCGGACAATCGGGCGTTTCGCCGGATTTTCAGAGATTTACAAGAGAATAATGGAGGAACGCGGATTGAACGAACAGACGAAGCCTTACCGAGGCGCGGCTTACGACGATGTATTTCGCACACTACTGGTCGACTGTCGGCAGCTGATTATCCCGGTGGTCAATGAAGTTTTTCACGAGGACTATAGCGGTGCGGAAGAGATTGTGTTTTCCCAGAATGAGCATTTTCTGAACCAACAGGACGGTAGACAGGAAAAGCGGATCACAGACACGAGCTTCACAATTGTGGGTGTGGAGCGCAGAAAGTACTTGATGGAGTGCCAGAGCAGGCCGGACAGCAGCATGCTGATCCGTATCTTTGAATATGTCACGCAGATTGCGCTGGACGAGGGGGAGCTTGACAGAGAAAGCCTTCAGGTGACATTCCCCAGATCGGCGGTACTCTTCCTGCGGAACAATCGGAATACGCCGGATAGTATGGAGATTTGGATACGAACGCCAGGAGACGAGACCCTGTATGAGGTGCGGGTCATGCGGCTGACGGATTATACGCTGGAGACGATCTTTCAGAAGAGCCTGCTTTTTCTTTTCCCTTTTTATATCTTTACGCATGAGAAGTATTTTGCAGAATATGAAAAGGATGCCGTGAAGTTGGAGACGCTGAAGGAGGAATATCACTACATCGCACTGCGATTGGATGAATTGGTGGAGCAGGGAAAGATCAATGCCATCGTGTGCAGGACACTTATGGAAATGAGTATCAAGGTCGCAGAAAATATAGCTGTAAAGTATGAAAGCGTATGGAAAGGAGTTAAGGAAATCATGGGTGGAAGAATTCTGGAGTACGAGACGAAGACAATCATGCGGGAGGGTTTTAGTCAGGGAAAGAGTCAGACTACGGTACGTGACATTGATAATCTGATGAAAAATCTGGGCTTGACGCTGGCTGAGGCCTGTCGGGCTATCGGTATTACCGAAGGCGACTATCGGGCTGCGAAGGCATCTCTCGTATAAACGGTTGCTAATAAGCTGTTCCTGGCGATAACGGAGCAGCGAATCTGTATAATGGGGCATGGCAGCATGCCTCATTTTTTGTTGATGCATAATACTAATAGATTATTATAATAAAACGAATAGGGGGGGGGGTAATGATTGGATTTTGTGTTAAAATCTGTTATAGGGTGTTGGACACAGAATTTTAACATTTTGCGGAGGAAAGAGATTTATGCGGAAAATACTGAGACAGACACTGGCAATCTTTCTTGCCCTGGCAATGCTGTTGGGCGACAATGCGAGCGTGTACGCGACAGAGTCGACGGACACATCGTCGTCGGAGACAGCCATCACAGAAGAGGCGGACGACGGGTCGGAGACTGACGCGGAGGACGCCATAGATGAGGAAGCAGTAGAGGACGACGACGCTGGCGAAGACGGAACGGACGTCGGCGACGAGACGACCGATATCAATACTGCGGAGGAGACAAGCAAGGCGAAAGTGACGCAGTCAGCGTCAGACGCAGGGGAATCCTCTTCGATGACGGAGGCCGCGCAGGCAGTGCAGGATCTGATCGATGCGCTGCCTTCGGTGGATTCGCTTAACATCACGGATGTGGATGCGCTGAATGAGCTCTACGAGCAGGTGCAGGCGGCGGATGCAGCGTACCAGGAGCTCTCCGAGGAGGAACAGGCAGAGGTCGATGACAGTAAGCTGGATGAACTCTTCTCGTATATAAACAGCTGGACGGAGCCGGTGGATGCGAGCTCTGATACGGTGACGGTGGAGTATGAAGTTACATATCGCCAGACGATTTCCAGAACCATGCTGGATATGATCAATGAGTTCCGGACGGGGGATGATGCCTGGTACTATGATACCGACAGTGAAACTAAAATAACGCTTACTGATTTAGGAGAACTGGAGTATGACTACGACCTGGAAGCGGTAGCTATGCAGAGGGCGGCGGAGATCGCACTCTCATTCTCTCACACAAGGCCAAACGGAAATGCAAGCACAACGGCCTGGAGTTCAACATATTCCTGGACCAGCCGCGGAGAAAATATTGCGGTTGGCACTGCTACTTTGACAGCTGAAGCTGCCTTTATTTTATGGCAGGAGGCAGATGAAGATTATTCCGGGCAGGGACATCGCCGGAATATGCTGAAAGATTCTTATACTAAGATCGGTATTGCATGCGTTTATTATAATGGATGTTATTATTGGGTGCAGGAGTTGGCAGGATCTACGAATACCAGCACGGAGGTTGACGCAAATGATAGTGCCACGACGGTGACTGTTGAAGTGCTCAGCAGTGATGTGACATCTGTTTCCAGTGTGTCCGCTAGTCTTTCTGAATATGAGATGGAGAGGGGAGATAGCGAGGGTTTGCCTGTAGTCACCTGTAAAATTCAAATGACTGACACATGGCCCACATCTGCGAAACAAACCGTTACTATCCCGGCATCTTCCCTCACTTGGTCAGTCGCCGACACATCGGTTGCGTCAGTAGATACCGAGAATTCTTCTCTGTCTGCGCTTGCCGCGGGCAGTACGACACTGAGCACGAGCGTTTTTGGCAGCGAACTGTCCATCCCGGTCACGGTCACGGCGACGGATACGGACACAGATACGCAGTCACTGTCTACGTGCACGACTTCTCTTTCTGAGACTTCTTACACCTACGACGGGACAGCGAAGACTCCAACGGTTACCGTAGTGGATGGAGACACAAGGCTGACAGAAGGCACGGACTATACCGTTTCCTATAACGATAACACAAATGCCGGTACAGCCACGGTTACGATCACAGGCGTGGGCAGTTATGGCGGAAGTGTGACAGAAAGCTTTACGATCAGTCCAGTCACACTTACAGCAGAGATTACCTCGACAGACGAAAGTGTTACGAAGGCCTACGACGGCACAACCGCGGCGCCGGACGGTCTCTCCATCAGTCTGACAGGTGTGGTGAACGAAGACAGCGTGAGCGCTGTCGCGGAAAGCTATACCTATAACAGTGCGAATGTAGCTGAAGCGGATACGATAACAGCTTCCGGCATCACACTGTCCGGGACTGA
The DNA here is from genome assembly GCA_021202815.1 of Lachnospiraceae bacterium. Taxonomy (GTDB): domain Bacteria; phylum Bacillota; class Clostridia; order Lachnospirales; family Lachnospiraceae; genus Hominiventricola. The sequence goes on from JAJQCG010000073.1 coordinate 3,080, forward strand.
TGCGGGCAATTATACCCTGAGCTCCGATACCGCGACGATTGCTGCGAGCATTACGCAGGCGGAAGCATCGATCACGATTTTGGACAGCTATACTACGAGCAAGGCCTACGATGGAGAGGCGCTCAGTCTGCCTACGGAAGATGAAATGGAGCTGAGCGGCGTGGCTTACGCTGATTTGAACTTCTCGTGGTTTAAGAATTCGTCAGGCAGTATGGCGGTTCTTCTCACAGCGCCAAGCGAGGCCGGGACATATTATCTGAAAATTTCGGTTAATGGGAGTGCAAACTATACGGCGGCTGAAACGCAGGTGACATTGACAATCTTCGAGTATGCGGTCAAGGTGCGTACTTCATCTATGACAGAAACAGGCTTCGCTACATTGAATGAAGCGATTGAAGCAGTCAATGAACAGGCAGATCCCGAGACAGGCGACTGGCTTATATTTACACTTTATTCGGATACGGCGCTGACTGGAAATGTGAGCTTTCCCTCCGGCTATGAAAGAATCGTATTTGACACCGGATATGATTATACTGATGATATTGAGATTGAGCTCGATTTTAAATCCTATAATGTGACGCTCACAGGCGACACAATGCTTGTGTTGTATTCCGGTGTGATTCTGACAAGCTCCACCTCGAATGGCCAGCTGAACCTGGTTCAGGAGGACGACAGTATGCCTACGGTTGACATTGAACCGTCGGTCATGACTGATTCGAGGCGCGTGGACGGCGTAAAGATTGCAGGAGATGGAATCTTGTATCTGTACGAGGGGTATTATGTTGGTCAGACATATTATGCGGACACAAAAAATATTATCAATGCGGAAATTGATGTAACCGGCATCCTTACTGATCGACAATACAGTGTAGGCTCCTGGATTTTCAAACAGTCGGTAAGCGCAGAGTATATGCTTTTATGCCTGCGCGACGAAAATGTGCAATACGATTTTGAGTCTACAGTGACTGCGGGGAGTGTAAGTCTTCTTGCTGTTGATGGCGGCATCGTGAATATGAATGCTCTCAATATAAAAAAGAGCTCATATACCGAATCTGCCCTGTATAACGATTTTTGTTTGGATCTGAGGATCGGAACGCTGAATATGTCATATGGTGAGTTAGATAACTATGGAACTATGAAGGTAGATACACTCACGCAGAGCAGTGGGGTGTCTTCAAGGCTTGCATCTGATTCTCAGACGATTATCAATAAATCCGCAACTCTCTATAATGTCTCTGTATGCACGAGCAATTATGATGATGCGGATAAAACAACAGCGTACTTTTATATGGCAGAAGATGCTGTAGTAAAGATAAACGGGAGCTTCACGCAGTACGAGGGTAGTAGCGCCGTCCTCAGCTACGGCATCCTGGCCGAAGATGGTGATGAGACTGCATTCACGGACGACAACGAAATCAGTGTGATTTCATCCGATGGCCTGACGAAGCTGTTCACGACCAACATCAGCTCCTTCCCGACGGAGATGATCACGGTCAACACGGAAGATACGACGCACAACACAGCCTACCAGAAGGGGACGGAGGTCCGCGTGGTCCCGGGCGGGATCGAGATTCTGGCGGGCTCCGATCTGACCACTGCGAAGTCCCTGAAGACGTTTTATAACTGGTCCGAGGTGGCAGCGTACCTGAATACGCTGCCCAATACCTCTCAGACTTATATCGTGAAGCTTTCGGAGGACACCGACGCGGAGGGCGCGCTGACGCTCCCGTCAAAGGTCGGAAAGCTGATCTTTATTGGAGCGAGCGAAGATGGAGCGAGCGAAGATGGAGCGAGCGTTAAGCTGAGCTGGCAGGGTGATCTGGCGCTCTCGACCGACCTTGCGTTTGAAAATATGGAACTTGACACCAGAAAGACGAACAGTCAGACGACCGCTTATAACAGCATTGTCAAGCTGAATGGAAAAACGCTGACGCTGGACGGCGTGGCGCTGACCACCGATTTTGCGTCAATTACCGGTACGGGCAGCTCGGCGCTGGTGCTGACCGGCGGCAGTGAGATCTCGACGACCGGCACTGTGACGACCGTGGATATGACGCTGGAGGAAGGTTCGACGCTGAACGCCGCCGGTGCGGTCAAGGTGACGGGTACGTTGACGATGGAGAACGGCACGCTCGATTGCAGTAATGCCGTGACGCTTACCAATGTGATTTCCAACAGCGACCAGAACCGGATCGCCTACGGCGCGGCGGGAAAGAGCTACGCGCTTACAATCAGCGGGACGGTCACAGCCGACAACAGTGATATGCAAAAGAGTGTCACGCTTGATGACAGCGGCGAGATTCGCAAGGGTGCGATCGATATCGTGGCCTATGCGCTGGCGGGTTCCGACGCTGCGGATTACAGCAAATATGTGTATTCCGATACGAATAAGGTCAACCTCCTGACCGCCGCGAAGGCCTCCTCAGGCTGGTTCGTGGTCGGAAGCAGCTACGAAGACTCTGCGAGAACCGGTTTTGAGCTGTTGACCTACAAGGCGGATGGGAAATATATTCGCTGCGCGCAGTCCGACGATATGCCGGTATATCTGGAAAATACGGATGAGGGAGGCGTCGTCGGCGCGTTCTCCACGCTGCAGGAGGCCTTCAAGGAGATTGACAGCCTGAATGACAGCAGCGCGAACTATAAGATCACCATTACTGCCGACACGCTGACCGAGACTGCAGCGAGCCTCACCTGGCCGAGCAAAGCACAGGCGGTGATGATTTGCGCAGACGGATACAGCAGTAGCAGTGTAGGCACAAAGGCTACGCTTGAGTACAAGGGAGCGCTGACGCTGCGCTGCGATGTCAGTCTCATGGGCGTCGATCTGCAGCCGTCCAATAATAAGAGCATCAATATCGGAAGCTATGATCTGTGCATCTATGACGGCGGAATCAGCGGAAGCTATGCGGGCACAGTGACAGTGACCGGTTCGGGCGTGAGCAAGGCTTCGAAGCTCAAGCTGACCCGCACGTCGATGTCAATCGGCAGCCTTACGAATATTCAAGATCTGGTGCTGCTCAGCTCGGATCTGGTAGTGAACGGCACGATCAGCATAGGCAATGTGGAGAGCTATGTCAGAACAGACACAGCAGAAACGAGCAGCAGTATTAGCTCATCCTATAAAAGCAATGCATCCAGCCTGACCGGTGTCGCTGCCGTTACGTCTGACAAGACCGGCACGGTGACAAAGGTCACGCCGTCCATCACGATCAGCGGTACGATTTACGGTGTGGAGAACGGCGGGGAATTCGGTACGGATCAGCTCTGGAGCGAGGCTTATGAAGCTGTCGATCTGACGCTCTGCCTGCAGAATTCGGCCGGAAAAAAGATTGATTTCAGTACCGATGAATATGCAACGCTGCGAGCGAATACCGGTATCTGGCTTGCCAAGGCTACGAATGCGGACAGTGAAAGCCTGGCGCTGAGCAGTTCTAATACAAAGAGTCTGACGGGTACGGTCATCAAGACCGGCGGTTACCTTGCCTGGACGACCGCATCTGTCACAGCGCAGCTCTATGTGAGCGAAGAAGACAGACTGACGAAGCTGGCCGACTGCCTGTCCTTCGCCGATGCGGTGACGGAGATCAATAACCGGAAGACGGCGGCGGATTACACGATCAGAGTAAGTGCTGGCGCGACTTCGCAGGAGGCGCCGAAGGCGCTGACGATGCCGACTGCGAGCTATGTAAAGTCGCTTGCGATTGTCAGCGGCGTATCGAGCGCGTCCAATGACGGGACTGAAAATACGACGACGGCCCCGGTGACGCTCTATTATACCGGAAACCTGACGATGACCTCGGACACGACGCTCTCGAACATCAGCTTTGTGCAGATGGTGAAATCGGGAAGTGCATACACGTCTGTAGATACCGCAAAGAGCGGTTATCCGTCGATCATCACGGTATCGACGGGCGGCAAGGCGCTGACGATTGACGGCGCGGTTACCTTCAATACGCCGATCAACCTGACCGGCGCGTCAAAGGGTACCCTCACGATCCCGAAGGGCGCGTCGCTGCAGACCCTGACGAATGGTGTTACAAGTAATGAATCCTTTAGCAGCTGGCTGCACGGCGCGGTGAGCAGCTTTGCACAGATTACCCTTGGGGAAAATGTGCAGCTTCTGATCAGCGAGTACATGGCTTCTTCTACCGCGAAGTCGGCGACCGCCGCGAAGCTGAGCGGCGTTGCCTCCATGACGCTGAATAGTGGAAGCGTCGTGTGTGTGGGCGATCCGAGCGCGAGCACATATCCGACCTCCGCTTCGGCGACGATTACGAGTCTGGATCTGCAGGGCGGCAGCCTGAAGGTGATGGGTTCCCTGACGCTCGGAAGCGTGACGCTGGCGGGAACAAGTCCGGCGATCACTGCGACCAAAGATTTCAATATTACCGGCAAGGTGGTCAGCCAGACCAACAGCGCTGTGCTCAGTACCTGGCAGAAGCCGACCAGCAAGGAAACCGTGCAGGAGCCCTATCTGAACGTGAAGGGCAGCGTGGAACTGGATGATGCTGCGGACAAAATCCAGGTGGCCGTGTATGCGAACGGAGATATGACTGCGCCTACGACACTTAAGATGGAAACGGATGATTCAACAAAGAGTGCGCAGCTCCTGACCGCGACCTCAGCGGCGGCGGACTGCTTTGTGCCGTGTGCCACAAATGTGAAAAATACAGATGTATATCCGGACACCAATGGAGATGGATATATTCTTGCAAAATCAGGCACGGCGATCCTCGTCTACTATGCTGACGATGTGCAGGCGGCTCTGTATGTATGTGAGAACGATGGAGAGACCCAGACGCTTGTTGATTACTATACAAGCTTTGCGAACGCAGTCACGGAGATCAACACGCGGAAACAGAAAGATACCAAGTACAAGATCGTTGTGCTGCAGGATGTCGGAGCGCAGCAGACCCCGGCCACGCTTACGCTGCCGCAGGCGAACACCGCGGCAAAGGTGACGATCGAAGGTGTCACGATGGAGAGTGAAGACGGAAGCTCGACAACAACAGGCATTTACTTCTCGAATAAGGTTACGATGAACACGGCGACGGAGTTCAAAGATGTCGTATTGAAAGGCATGACGTGGAACAGCTACAGTAAACGATACATTGCGTCGCTGGAGTATATTGCAACTAACGGGTATGATCTGACGCTGAATGGCCTGACAAGCAGTATGCTAAGCTATTATTTCGGCGCGATTACCGGTAAGGGAAAAGAGACAATCACAATTAAAAATGGCGTTACCTTCTATATGATGGGCAGCCTGAAAAATATTGATAAGCTGATCGTAGACGGCACCAGTAGAGTTTCCATCAGCGGAAGCTATGATCTCCAGGTCAACAATGTAATACTGGAATCAGGTGCAGGGCTCTACTCCATGAATGATATAAAGGTCAGCACCATGGAAATGGGAGAAGGTTCTTCTGCTTTGGCCAATGGGGAAACAGTGATCAGTGTGTTGAAAATGGCCGGAGCTGCAGAGCTGTCGGGCGCTGAGAATATCACGATCACCGATATCGAGAACAATGGTACGGAGCCTAACAGGATTACGCGGGATTACACCGTCTACGGGCGTCTGGGGAGCATCACGATCAAGGGAAGCGTGAGCGGTGAGAATCCCAATCGGGTTATTTTAAATGAAGAGGCCTACTCACCGGAGATGGATGGAAGCGAAGATCCCTATGATCTTGTGTTCTTCTGCCTCCAGGAGTTTACGCAGAGCAGTCTGTCCTTTGATAGCAGCAAAAAACTCGTGACCATCGAAAAGGAATCCATGGACGCCTTTGAAATTCAGCTGTATGGTGTGGAGATGACGGATGCCGCGATAGACGAGTATATCCGGACTGAAATGAAAACCGAGTGGCCACAATATACCTGGGTGGACGGTGTGCAAACCGTAACATATATAACTGTCGACATGGATGATTATCACGACATGTATGATTTTGAAGAGAGCGGCTATCAGCTTCTTAAATCCGGCAGCGATGTCTACTTGGTGAACACCAACATCCTGGGTTCCATGAAAAACTGTGTAACCCTGAACAGAACTGTTGACGGGACGACCACGACGCTCGGCTACTATGTCGATCTCTCCCAGGCCGTTGCCGAGATCAATCGCCTGAAGAACGCCAGCGCGGACTACACGATCGTGCTGCAGGGTGATATCGAGGATGTCTGCCTGACCGACAAGGTCGCTGTGAGCACGCTCACACTACCCTCGAAGAATATGGCGAAATCCTTGACGATTGCCGGAGCAAACGGTGAAAAAGTGTCGCTCGCCATCAAGGATAACCTCACTTACACGGGTGAGCTGCATCTGGAGGACATCAGTCTTACGGTGCCGGGGAAGACGACCGTGACGACGCTGTATCTGGAGGATACGGATCTGATTACCGTGAGCAATGCGACGATCACGAACCTGCAGCTTGAGACAACGAGTGATGCAGAGTGGGATGCGCTGGGCGTGACCACGGTCACCAACGTAACCAGTGAGTCTGACGGAAGTACATATTACACCCTTGCCTCAAAGCAGAATGCTTCTGCTGTTCCGCAGTTCACAATCAGCGGAACGTTGAGCGGAAAGCTGAACTGGAAGGTGCTGACGTCCACCGCTACTAAGGCTTCTCTGGATTATGTGGACAGTCTCGCGGGCGTGAAGCTCGTGAAGGCCATCAAGGTGCCCGCGGAGCAGTTCGTTGTGGAAGGTCTGGATTCAACATATCTGCCCTTCAAGGATACGAGCGGCTATGTATATTATAATAAAGTAGGACAATCGGCGGTGCAGCTGTCTTACGATGGCACCACGACCTACGCGGAGTCGATCACGAGCGCGGTGACGCTGATCAACAGCCTCTCGAACAAGACCGATTATACGATTCAGTTCCTGAACACGGGAAAAGTCTGGACGAAGGATGGGGACGACGGCTATGGCGCGCTGATGCTGCCGACGACAGCCAAAGCAAGTTCGCTGACGATCCAGGGCGCGGGAGACAGCAGTGCTGAAGCCGAAACGGTTCTTGATTATACGGGGACTCTGAAGCCGAGCGTTGACCTGACTTTTAAGAACATCATGCTGGCGGAGGGAAAATATCAGAACAAACAATTTACAGATTCCGAATGCGTGACGATCGCTTTCGGCAGCTACAGTACGACTCTGACCTTTGCCGCAGACGCCGGTGTGAGCGCGAATACCTTCAGCTCCGTGACCGGCACAAAGGGCACGCTGGTGCTGAATGGCCAGGAGGTAACTGTGAAGGGAAATGTGAGCCTGTTGACGCTGCAGAACAACGGCTCTGCGGATGCCTCTCTGACCGCCACGGGGTCGGTGACAATCACCAATGTGGACGCCGGAACTAAGACGCTCAAGATTACCACGCCGAAGGCACTGACGCTGACGCAGGTAAACGGAGGCAATGTCGAGCTGCACAGCATGTTTAATGTGTCAAATCAGACGCAGCTGAAGATCAGCGGCGTCATCGACAGCAGCGCGACTGTGAAGATCGTGCCCTACGCGTACAATGCCCAGGCAAAGATGACCACGGCGATGACTATGGATGAAGCGCGCGCCATGTTTGTGAGCGCGGATGAGACGAAGCCTGCGGCGACAAAGATGCTGGCGGTGCTGACGAAAGCCTCGCCGGATCGCATTACGATCGATCCGAGCGATGATACAGATGGAACGTTTGCCAGTCAGTATCAGTTCACCAAGTACGCGTCCGGTCTCTACATGGTAGACGCGGACACGCAGATGCTGGTGCAGGTGACCGGCTACGGCGATGACGAAACCTACACGACGAAGAATTATCAGGCGAAATTCCTGAGCTGGGCGAACGCGGTCAGTGAGATCAACAACATCGGCGACAAGAACGCGTACTATAAGATCGAGCTGTTGGGCAATCTGGGCGTCAGTGTGGTGACAGATGAAGATGTGATTGCTGAATATGAATATTATGGCTATAGCTCGGAAGATTCAGAACTCTGGGAGTTTGTACCGCTGACCGCCATGGCGATGCCGTCGAAGGCGGCGGAGGTCACTGTCACAAGTGGTATAACAGACAGCGAAGGAAATGCGGAATCGGCGATGGTTTTCTTTACACCGACTACGTTGACGCTCGGCTGCAACACGGTATTTGAAAATATCGGCCTGTTCGCAGTGAAAAAATACACATATTCTGGCAACTCCTATTATTATAGTAACTCATACAGCATCAATGCCGGGAGTTACAACCTGACGGAAACGGGAATGATTAACTTAGCCGAATTTTATTATTCAGATGATCCATGGATTATCAATGGAGATTCTTACTATTCTGGGACTCGTTCGGCTATTACCGGTTCCGCGAAGGGCAGCTATACGTTTGAGCTGGAAGAGAATTATGAGCTGTACTATTATGCTACGCCGGCAACAAAAATCAGCGGGTTCGGAATAGTGAACTTCGACAGTAAGGGGGATTACACAACAGAGATTGATGTGCCTGGCGGTATCACCGGCGTCGGAACCTTGAACCTGGCCGAATACACTTCGCTGTACACAGAGGACAAAGCGCTCTCAGCCAAGTATCTGACGATGGATACCAGATCGATACTCACTGCGAAGAGCGTGAGCGTCACTGTGGAAGGAAATCAGGCGGAGAGCAGCAATATCTTCTGTGAGAACGGCTCATTTGCCGCAAAGAACCTTTCGATGACGAATGCCTTTATTTCCTCGACTGGTGCGAGCATCAGTGCGGATGCGGTGTTGAACGGCAGCTCGCTCGACTGTGGAAACGGTGCATTTACCGCAAAGACACTGACCCTGACGAACTCGATTATTGATAATGCGAAGAACGTGACGGTGACCGGCACGACGACGCTGAACTGCAGCACGATTACCGCCGGGACTGAGACGGTCGGAGACGGAAAGATTTCGCTCGCGAATGTGGTGATCGGAGCCGACAACAATACGCTCGTCGCGAAGCAGGATAAAAATGGCAGCAGCCTTCTTACCATCAGCGGAACGATCACGGCGGCGGAAGGTTATACGAAGAGGGACGATTCGCTTGTGATCGGACTTCGCTACAACGACGATTCCGCGGCGGTAACGCTGCACAGCGGTCTTGTGCTGCTGACGGCGGCGAAAGCGGATTCCTCCTGGTTTGTGAACTACTTTAACAGCGATTCGAATGAAAGTGTAGCGATCAAAGATTATGTAAGCGTATCCGGAAAACAGATCAAGTACGTCGCCTGACGAAAGGGCAGATGCGGAGGGGAGTGAAAGGCTCTCCTCTGTTTTTGCGCGCTTGAAAAAAAGAAGGGCGTATGGTAGCATAGGATGGAAATAGTGAGGCGCGGCGTTCCGAAAGGTTTTGATTCCGGCAGCGTGCGGCGTCGATATACGGAGAAATGAAGATGGATCTGGAAAATATGTATGAGAATATGGGTGTCGACCGCGAGGTTTTTTCCTATGGACAGCGGATCGAGGCCGAATTGCGGGAGCGCTTTGCCGCGATCGACGAGACGGCGGAGTATAATCAGCTGAAAGTCCTTGGCGCGATGCAGCGAAACCGCGTCAGCGAGGCCTGTCTGGGCAGTTCGAGCGGCTACGGTTACAATGATATCGGGCGCGACACGTTGGAAAAGGTCTATGCCGAGGTTTTTCATGCGGAAGCGGGGCTGGTGCGGCCGCAGATCACCTGCGGGACGCACGCGCTGGCGCTGGCGCTCTCGGCGAATCTGCGCCCGGGGGACGAGCTGCTGGCGATTTCCGGCAGACCCTATGACACGCTGGAGGAGGTCATCGGCATCCGTCCCGGGAACGGGAGCCTGGCGGAATATGGCGTCACTTACCGGCAGGTTGATCTGCTTGCGGACAGCAGCTTTGATTTTGAGGGAATCCGCGCCGCAATCAATGAGCATACGAAGATGGCGCACATCCAGCGCTCGAAGGGCTACCAGACGCGCCGCACGCTGTCGGTGCAGGAGATCGGCGAGGCGATCGCTTTTGTGAAGTCGATAAAGCCGGATATTATCTGCATGGTCGACAACTGCTACGGCGAGTTTGTCGAGCGGATTGAGCCGGGGGACATCGGCGCGGATCTCACGGTGGGCTCACTGATCAAGAATCCGGGCGGCGGCCTTGCGCCGACGGGCGGCTATATCGTCGGGAAAGAGGAGTATGTCGAGAATTGCGCGTACCGGCTGACTTCGCCGGGACTGGGACGGGAGGTCGGCGCGTCGCTCGGGCTCATGCCGTCTTTCTATCAGGGCTTTTTCCTCGCGCCGACCGTGACCGCGGGTGCGCTCAAAGGGGCGATTTTCGCGGCCAATCTCTATGAACGGCTCGGCTTCGCCGTGCTGCCGGACGGAAAGGAGAGCCGCCACGACATTATTCAGGCAATCACTTTTGGTACGCCGGAGGGCGTGATCGAATTCTGCCGGGGAATCCAGGCGGCGGCGCCGGTGGACAGCTATGTGACGCCAGAGCCCTGGGCGATGCCGGGCTACGACAGCGATGTGATCATGGCGGCGGGCGCCTTCGTGCAAGGTTCCTCGATTGAGCTCTCGGCGGACGGGCCGATTCGCCCTCCCTATGCCGTCTATTTTCAGGGCGGCCTGACCTGGGAGCACGCGAAATTCGGAATTCTGCTGTCCCTGCAGAAGCTGAAGGACAAGGGTCTTGCGACGCTTCCCTGAAATGCGGGTATTTACTATAAAAGTTCCGGACGGCGGCTATGTGGACTGCATGCTTGCATGCAAGGACACATAGACATCGGACGGACTAGCCTGTATGAGCAAGTAGGGCGATAGCCCGGATTGCGAATGCAGGTGGCGATTGCGGGAGCTCGCAGAGCGTAGTAATCGACTTTTATATTTCGTGATGTCTGCGTAAGCAGACACATCCGTTTATACGGATAATAATCGGGCAGACTATTGAAACAAGGAGAACCGTGAAATGGCGAATATTAAGATCGAAGACGGAAAGATTCTCTATCGGAAACTGCTCAAGAGCTGCGAGCTGCCGCTTGAGAAGCTGCGCTGGGCCTATCTTCAGAAGGAGGACGTCAATTCCAAACTCTGCTGCGGCAGCTATTCTACGGAGATTGACCGCGTCATCGTCGTGACGGAGGACGGGAAGAAGGAGATGTTCCAGTTCGAGAGCATGGAGGAGGCACGGGAGCTGCTCGCGCGGATCCAGGCGGCGAGACCGGACCTGGCGATCGGCTATACCGAGGCGAACCGGGCGCAGTATGAGGTTTAGTACAGCGCTTTTGAAATAAATTGCTCTTTCTGCTGGTCTGTTTTTCGACAACACAGATCAAAAAATCCTCTGCGCAGCCCGATGCACCTGTATTTTTTGAACTGCACACTCAGAAAAACATCCTGTGCATAAAGTCTGATTATTTACGAAACGCTGGACCAGCACAACAAAAGAGGGGTGCCAAAATTTGAAACATGTTTTGGTTATTGGCGGCGGCGCGTCCGGCCTCATGGCGGCGATCGCCGCGGCGGAGTGCGGCGCGAAGGTCACGCTCATCGAGAAAAATAAAACCCTTAGGAAAAAGCTGCTCGTCACGGGAAATGGGCGCTGCAACTTCACGAACCGGAATCAGAGTCTGGAGCGTTATCGCGGTGCAGATCCGGCCTTTGTGGCGCGCGCGCTGGCGGCATTTTCCGCAGAGGATACGGTCCGTTTTTTTGAGCAGATTGGTATCCGCGTGAAGGAGCGGGAGGGCTGGCTCTACCCGGCCAGCGGTCAGGCCTCGTCGATCGCGGACGCACTGCGGCTTGAGGCGGAGCGTCTGCATGTGAAGCTGGCCTGCAACACACAGATAAGGGAAATAGAGCAAAGAGATGGATGCTTTCTGGCGAAGACGGAGGGCTGGACCTATGAAGGTGACGCGCTGATTCTGGCCTGCGGCTCGAAGGCCGCGCCCCAGACCGGGTCGGATGGCGACGGCTATCGCTTTGCGGAGGCGCTGGGACATACGGTGACCGGTCCTTTCCCTGCGTTGACCGGGCTTGTCGCGGCGGAGCGGGACTGCGGGAAGCTTGCGGGGGTGCGTGTGGAGGCCTGCGTGACGTTGCAGACCGGCGTGACGGAGTATCGGGACGCCGGGGAAGTGCAGTTCACGTCCTACGGTCTGTCCGGGATTCCCGTTTTTCAGATCAGCCGCTACGCGGCCGAGTCGCTTGCGGCGGGCTGTAGCTGTGAGGCTTCGCTTGATCTCCTGCCGGAGATTTCCGCAGAGGAGACAGAACGGCTGCTGGGGAAGCGGGTGCGTGCGCTTCAGGAACGCCGCGGCGCGGATCTGCTGCTCGGCGTATTTCCGGAGAAATTATCGAAGCTGCTCCTTGAGAGAGCCGGTATTTCCGCGCAGAAGTGCGGTGCGGACTGGGCACAGCCGGATATCCGCGCGCTGACGGAGCAGATGAAAGGAATGCGCTTTCATATCACAAAATGCAGGGG
>JAJQCG010000073.1:15540-30691 GCA_021202815.1 Lachnospiraceae bacterium
ATGCAGGGGTTTTGAGTACGCGCAGGTCTGCGCGGGAGGCGCGCCGCTCACGGAGCTTCGGGGAATTTCCATGGAGTCCGCTCTTGTGCCGGGACTGTATCTGGCGGGAGAGCTGCTTGATGTGGACGGAGAATGCGGTGGCTACAATCTGCAGTGGGCCTGGACGAGCGGGCGCCTGGCGGGGCGCGCCGCGGCAGAAAAAGAAAGGAAAAACCATCCTTGCTGACTATCAGGGACTTGAAGCTTCCGGTTACGCATACGCCGGAACAATTGAAAGATAAGATCATAAAAACACTTCATATTCGACCGGAAGAGCTGATTCGTTACGAAATCATACGGCGATCTCTGGACGCCCGAAGAGGCGAGCTGAAATATGTTTACCTCATTGATGCGGAGGTAAAGCGCGAGAAAGCGGTGCTGCGGCGTGCGCCTGTTCAGGTGAAGCGCGAAGAGCGCGTGTGCTATCAGTTTCCGGAGTCCGGGACGGAGCCGCTGCGTCATCGCCCGGTCATCATCGGGGCGGGACCGGCGGGACTTTTTTGTGCGCTGATGCTCGCGAGGGCCGGATACGCGCCGCTCGTTCTGGAGCGCGGCGAGCGTGCCGGGGATCGCGCGCGGACAGTCCGGCATTTCTGGGAGAGCGGCGAGCTGGATACGCAGTCGAACGTGCAGTTCGGCGAGGGCGGGGCCGGGACATTTTCCGACGGAAAGCTGAATACGCTTGTCAAGGACGCGGCGGGGCGGAACCGGAAGGTGCTCGAACTTTTCGTGGAGGCCGGCGCGCCGGAGGAGATCCTCTACGAACAGAAGCCGCATCTGGGTACCGACCTTCTCGTCGGGATTGTGACGAGGCTGCGGGAGGAAATTCAGCAGAACGGCGGGGAAGTGCGTTTCGGGACGCTGGTCACGGACATCCGGATCGAAAACGGGCAGCTGCGCGGCCTTATCGTCAGGAGCCGGGGAGCGGAGGAGTTTATCGAGGCGGAGCAGGTCGTGCTCGCGATCGGCCACAGCGCGCGCGACACCTTCGCCATGCTGCGGGAGCGGGGCGTGCCGATGCAGCCGAAGTCCTTCGCAGTCGGCGTCCGGATCGAGCATCCGCAGGAGATGATCAACCGCAGTCAGTACGGTTCGGACTATCCGTCCTTTCTCCCGGCGGCATCCTATAAGGTGACGCGGAGGGCCTCGGATGGCCGGGGCGTCTACTCCTTCTGCATGTGCCCGGGCGGCCGGGTCGTGAACGCCTCCTCCGAGGAGGGGCTGCTCGCGGTCAACGGCATGAGCTATCAGGCGCGCGACGGGCGCAATGCGAACAGCGCGATGATTGTGACTGTGACGCCGCAGGATTTTTCTGGAAATGATGTGCTCGCGGGCGTGGAGTTCCAGCGGGGTCTGGAGCGCGCGGCTTACCGCCTCGGAGGAGGCAGGGTGCCGGTGCAGCTTTTCGCGGATTTCTGCCAGAAGGTGCCCTCGCGAAATCTGGGAGAGGTCGAGCCCTGCGTCTGTGGGGGCTATACGCTTGGGGATGTGCGTTCTGTTTTCCCGGAAGCGCTTTCCCGCGCGCTGGAAGAGGGAATCCGCGGCTGCGACGCGCTGATTCACGGCTTCGCCAGACCGGACGCGACGCTCTGCGGCGTGGAGAGCCGGACCTCCTCCCCGCTGCGCATCCTGCGCGGGGAGAATTTCGAGAGCGCAGTCCGCGGACTCTATCCCTGCGGCGAGGGCGCGGGCTACGCCGGAGGCATCACCTCGGCGGCGATGGACGGATTAAAGATTTCGGAATTCATTGCAAAAAAATATGCGCCGTGTTATCATAGATAATACTAGGGTTCAAAAGCCATAAATCGAATGCTTGCATTCGATTTATGGCCTTGGAACCCGTACAAACATGAGCAGGTAGCCCGATCAGGGCGGACTGCGAATGCTTGTAGGATTGCGGGATAAGTGAGATAGAAAATCTTTGATTTTCGTAATCGAACTTATGCGTAGCTGCGCAAAGCGCGGAGCAATCCGTAGTATTATCCAGAGAGGATATGAGGATACAAATGAAGGGAACAAAGAACGGCTGGACGCTTCTCCTACTGGTACTGGCGGGAGTCGTGCTGGGCGGTTTTATCGGGAATATGGCGGTGAATGTGCCGGGTCTTTCCTGGCTGAATTACGGGCAGGCCTTTGGGCTGGAGGAGCCGATCGTCCTGACGCTTGGGCTGATCGTTCTGACCTTCGGCCTGACCATTCAGATCACGCTCGCCAGTATTATAGGAATCGTTCTGGCGATACTGATATACAGATGGATTTGATGCATAGCCTATGGGGTGTCCGGAGAGGAAAGAGTGCGGACGGAGGTTATGCGGTATGAACGAAAAATTTCATGAGTTACCCGAGGAGGACCGCCCCTACGAGCGCTGCAGGCGTTACGGGGTGCAGTCCCTGTCAAACCGGGATCTCCTGGCGGTGATCCTGCGGATCGGCGCGAAGGGCCGGAGCGTACTCGAGCTCGCGGGCGATATCCTGAGGCTGGTGCCGGAGCGCGAGGGCTTTACGGGGTTTCGCAGGCTGAGCCTGGAGGAGCTCTCCGGGGTGCGTGGCATCGGGACGGTGAAGGCTGTCCAGCTCAAGTGCCTGCTGGAGATTGCCCGGCGCATGGCGAGGGAGGAGGCCGGAGAGGGAACGCATTTCCGGACGGCTTCCGAGGTGGCGGACTATTATATGGAAGATCTGCGACACGAGGAACAGGAGACGCCGCTTCTTCTGATGCTGAACCAGAAGGGCAGGCTGCTGCGGGAGAAATATCTTTTCCGCGGTACGGTGAATGCCTCGATGCTCTCGGCGCAGGAAATTTATATCGAAGCGCTGTCAGCACGCGCGGTGCAGATCATTCTTCTGCACAATCACCCGAGCGGCGATGCGACGCCGAGCGCGGAGGATATCCGGGCGACGAAGCGCATCGCGGAGGCGGGGGAGTGCCTTGGTGTCCCGCTGGCGGATCATATTATTATCGGGGAGCGCTCCTATGTGAGCCTTCGCGAGGAACAATACCTATAAAAGGGAAAGAAGGATATACCATGAACAATCATTGTTTTGGCTGTGATTTTGGCTCCTACAACCTGAAAATCTATCACAGGGAGATGGACACCTGTCTGAAGCAGCACAATATGGTCGCTGTAGTTGACAGGGACGAGATGCTGGCATACGGGGACGAGGCCTACGCCATGTATGAGAAGGCACCGGCAAATATTCAGGTTTCGAGCCCGATGTCCTACGGAAATCTGGCCAGCATCAGCAATATGCAGACATTCCTGAAGAAATTTCTCGAGAGCACGACGAAGGGTCAGCTCAAGGGCGCGGAGTATTTTGTGGCGCTGCCGACCGACATGCAGGAGCGAATCTTCACGACGCTGATTCAGGATTCGCCGCTGAAGCCGCGGACGGTTTATCTCGTGGATAAGCCGGTGGCGGCAGGGCTCGGGCTCGGCATCAATGTGCGCGAGGCGCAGGGCGTGCTGATCGTCGATATCGGCGCGGAGACGACGGAGATCTCGGTACTTTCTCTTGGCGGCATTGTGATCAGCCGTCTGATTCAGACCGGCGGGCGCTCGATCGACGACGCGATCCAGAACGCCATCCGCAAGGAGCACAATTTCTGCATCGGCAGCAAGACTGCGGAGAGCATCAAGAAAGAGCTTGCCAGTGCGGTCGCACCGGAGGAAGCCTCGATGCAGGTCTGCGGCCGCAATATGGTCGTCGGTTTGCCGCAGATGCTTGAAATCACCGCTTCCTTCGTCTATGACGCGATTCGTGACCAGCTGAATGTGATTATGGACGCGGTGAAGACGATTCTTGAGCGTACGCCGCCCGAGCTCGGCGTGGATATTATCAAAAACGGCATTTACCTGACAGGAGGCTCCGCCAGAATCCATCGCATGGACGAACTGCTGCAGGAGAAGACCGGCATCCGCGTGGTCGTCGACGAGGACCCGGAGCTCAGCGTGGCGAGAGGCCTCTCTCATGTGATCGGGGAGCGCGAGTACCGCCAGCTCGCCTTTGTGACAAAGGAACAGAAGTATGAATAGGGACGGAGCGGCTGTCCATGAATGAAAAAAATCATATACAGTTTCCAAATAAATATGTCCTGCTCGTGCTGACCATTCTCTGTGTCGGCCTGATGTCGCTGTCCTTTCTGACGAACTTTGACGGCGGATATCTGAACGACCTGTCCGGGAAGGTGCTGATTCCTGTACAGCAGGGCATCAACGCGATCGGAGGCTGGGCCCGCGATAAGGTGGAGACGCTGGAGGAGCTGCAGGCGGTTCAGAGCGAGAATGAGGAGCTGCGGGAGCAGGTGGCGGAGCTCACCCTGGAAAATAATATGCTTCTGCAGGAGCGCTATGAGCTGGAGGCGCTGCGCGAGCTCTACGAGCTGGACGACGATTACTCGGATCTGGAAAAGGTCGCGGCAAACGTGATCGGAAAGGATTCCGGGAACTGGTTCAATATGTTCATCATTGACAAGGGTTCCGACGACGGGATCGAGGTCGATATGAACGTGATCGCGGACGGCGGCCTTGTCGGCATCGTCACAAAGGTGGGATCGAACTGGGCGCAGGTGTGCTCGATTATCGATGATATGAGTAATGTGAGCGCGATGATTCTCAAGACCTCCGATCTGTGCTATGTCCGCGGCGATCTCGAGATGATCACGGAGGGGACGCTGCAGCTGAACCAGCTCCGCGACGAGGACGATGAGGTAGAGACCGGGGATAAGGTCGTCACCTCCTACGCGAGCGCCAAGTACCACAAGGGCATCCTGATCGGCTATGTCGGGGAACTCACGACGGATTCGAACAACCTGACGAAGTCGGGTACGCTGACGCCGGCGGTCGATTTCGAGCACCTGAGCGCTGTGCTGGTCATCACGGAGCTGAAGCAGCAGGTGGACACGGACAGTGTGGAGTCAGAGTGATTCCATGCAGGAAGGGAGCAGTTTCCCATGAAGCGTAAAATCTTCATCGCGCTGATGATTCTCATATGTTTTTTGCTGCAGAGCACGGTATTCCAGAGCCTGGCGGTCGCCTCCATCAGTCCGAATCTGCTGATTGTGCTGGTTTCTTCCTATGGATTTATGAGGGGAAAGCGGGAGGGCATGTTCGTCGGTTTCTTCTGTGGTCTGCTTGAGGATATCTTTTACGGACGCCTGCTCGGCATGCACGCATTGCTCTACATGTTCATCGGCTATGGGAATGGCTATTTCAACAGTATTTTCTATGGAGAGGATATCAAGCTTCCGATTGGCCTGATTACGCTCAGCGAGCTGCTCTACGGACTGGGCACCTATGCGATTATGTTTCTGATGCGCAGCCGTTTTGCCTTCTGGTTCTATCTGAGGCGGATTATTCTGCCGGAGCTTTTGTATACGCTTGTCGTGACGCTGTTTCTGTATCGCCTGGTCTACTGGGCGGGCCAGAAGCTGGGAAGGGAAAATTAAGTTTGTTTGACGACCTGAAAGAATCTGTGCTGAATTTCATAACCTCGCGCGTTTTTGTGCTGATGATCCTTTTCCTCGTCTTTTTCGGCGTGCTGCTCGGACGTGTTTTTGTGCTACAGATCGTGCACGGGGAAGAGTACGCGGACAGCTTTACGATGAAAATCAAAAAGGAAGTGAGCATCTCCAGCACCCGTGGCCGGATATATGACCGCAACGGGGAGGTACTCGCCGACAATGTTCTTTCCTATTCTGTGACGATTGAGGACAATGGCTGCTACAGCACGACGCGCGAAAAACAGGCCACTCTGAACCGCACGATCCTCGAGGCCATCGACATCGTGGAGTCACACGGCGACAGCGTTGTGAGCGATTTCGGTATCATTTACAGTAATGGTGAGTACACCTACACGCAGGAGGGCACGTCTCTGCTGCGCTTCAAGGCGGATGTTTACGGCTATTCTCTGGTGGACGACATGTCCGCGGAGGAGTACACGTCGACGGCGGAGGAGATGGTCGAGTGCCTCTGCAGCAGCGACCGTTATTATATCTCGGAGGAGGCCTATACGGAGGAGCAGATCGAGGAGTATGATGTTCCGACCGGACTTACGCCGGAGCAGATTTTGAAGCTGATCACGGTCCGCTATGCCATGAGTCAGAACAGCTACAAGCGCTATGTGACGACGACGATCGCCTCCGATGTCTGCGACGAGACGGTGGCGGAGGTGCTGGAATGCCAGAGCGAGCTGCAGGGTGTCGACGTTGAGGAGAGCAGCCTGCGCGTCTATTATGACGCGGAATATTTCGCGAATATCATCGGCTACATCGGGAAGCCGGATTCTGACGAGCTCGCCGCGCTGCAGGAGGAGGACGAGAGCTATGAGGCGAACGATATCGTCGGCAAGGCCGGGATTGAGCAGTACATGGAGACGGAGTTGCAGGGCACCAAGGGGCAGCGTACGATCTACGTGGACAGTGTCGGCAATGTCCTCGAGGTGGAGAGCGAGACGGAGCCCGAGGCCGGAAACGATGTCTACCTGACGATCGACAAGGATCTGCAGATCGCGGTCTACAACATTCTGGAGCAGCGTCTGGCCGGTATTCTGGTATCCAAGATTCAGAATACGAAGACCTACACCGCGACCTCGAGCAGCACGGCGGCGGATATCATGATTCCGATCTACGACGTCTATTACGCGCTGATCGAGAACCATATCATCGACACCTCACATTTTACGGAGGACGATGCGACGGAGCTCGAACAGTCGGTGCAGACGAGGTTTGAGTCCTACCTCGAGGATACGATCAGCGAGATTCTCTCTCAGCTGACTTCGGACAATCCGACCGCGTACACGAATCTCACGATCGACATGAAGAATTACATGAGTTATATCGTGTCCGACGTGCTGATGGGGGACAATCAGGTTCTGGTCAGCAGCGAGGTCGACCGCGAGGATGAGACCTACATCGCCTGGGCGACGGATGAGGTGATCAGTCTGAAGGAGTATCTCGAGTACGCGATCTCGATGAACTGGGTGGACGTGTCCGGGCTGGAGGTGGAGGCCTCCTATCTGAACTCCGATGAAATTTACGAGGTTCTGCTCGATTTTATTTCGACAGAGCTGGCGAATGATGCCGATTTTCACATTATGGTGTATAAATATATCCTTCAGGACGATATTGTGTCGGGAAGAGAGATCTGTCTGCTCTTGTACGATCAGGGCGTTCTGGAGTATGATGAGGAGACGGTGGAACGGCTGCAGAGCGGCACATATGCCGCCTATACCTTCATGGTCGACAAGATCAGCAATCTCGAGATCACGCCGGCGCAGCTGGCGCTGGAGCCCTGCAGCGCGGGCTGCGTGATTACCGATCCGAACACCGGAGAGGTGCTGGCCTGTGTCTCCTATCCGGGCTATGACAATAACCGTCTGACCAACACCATGGATTCGGAATACTACGCGCAGCTGAATCAGGATCTGTCGAGTCCGCTCTACAGCAAGGCGACCCAGCAGCAGACGGCGCCGGGCTCCACCTTCAAGCCGGTGGTGGCGACAGCCGGACTCGAGGAAGGGGTTATCACGGTCTCGGAGACGATTCATGCGACCGGCATCTTCACGGACGCTTATGGATCCCCGACCTGCTGGATCTACAACCAGTATCACGGCAGCCATGGAAATATCAATGTGATTGACGCGATCCGCGTCTCCTGCAACTACTTCTTCTACGAGGTAGGCTTCCGCCTTGGCGGCGGCAGGACGACGGGCTATTCCTCCGATCAGGCGCTGGAGATTCTGGCGGAGTACGCGGCGGAATACGGACTGGACGCGACGTCCGGTATTGAACTCTCGGAGACGGAGCCGCAGCTGTCCGACACGGACGGCGTCCGCTCCTCGATCGGTCAGGGCAACGCGCTCTTCACAGTGTCGCAGCTCGCCCGCTATGTCAGCGCGATCGCGAACCGGGGCACGGTTTATGACCTGACGCTGCTCGATAAACTGACGGATTCTGAGGGAAATACTATTGAAGATTATTCGGCGTCAGTATATAATGAAGTAGATAATGCGGATTCCACCTGGTACGCGATTCAGACAGGCATGTACGAGGTGGCGCAGAATACGAGCGCCTTTGATGACCTTGATCTGACGATCGCGGGCAAGACCGGTACGGCGCAGCAGTCGAAGAGCCATCCGAACCACGCGCTCTTCATCGGATACGCGCCGTATGACGAGCCGCAGATTGCGATCGCGATTCGCATTGCGAACGGCTATACCTCGGCGAACGCGGCCTCGATGGCCGCGGATATCTTCCGGTATTATTTCGACCTCGAGGACGAGGAGGACATCGTGACGGGTACCGCCACGGACGCGACGACGGAAGTCATTAATGACTAGAAATACACGGGGAGAAATAAATGAGTGTTGTAATTAAGAGCAACAAATACGGGATTACGCTGGTTCTGGACAGGGATACGCCCTTTGCGGAGCTGCTTACACAGATCGGCGAAAAGTTCAAGGCCTCCGCCCGCTTTTTTAAGGGCGCGCAGATGGTGCTCGCTTTCGAGGGCAGGGTCTTAAATCAGGACGAGCAGATGCAGGTGCTCCGCGTGATCGAGGAGAATTCCGGTCCGGAGATCCTCTGCGTGATGGAACAGGACGCGCTGAAGGAATCCTTCATGCGGGCGGCGCTGGAAGAGCGAAAGGCCGGACAGTCCTCATCCGACGGCAGGTTTTACAAGGGAACGCTCCGCTCCGGTCAGGTGCTGGAGTCCGAGACCAGTATCATTATCCTGGGGGATGTGAACCCGGGAGCGACGGTTGTCTCGAAGGGAAATGTGGTGATCCTCGGCTCGCTCAAGGGCACGGTACAGGCCGGTGCGGCGGGCAATGACAGCGCGTTCGTGGCGGCGCTTGATATGGCTCCAATGCAGATCCGTATCGCTGACTGTATCGCTCGCAGCGGGGACGGCAGAAAGGCGAAAGCGTCCACCGAACCGATGATCGCCTATACGGAGGACGGAAACATTTACATGGAGCCTCTCACAAAGGAAGCTATCAATGACATTCACATCTGACCAGCCCTCCGGGCACAGCCAGATGACCGATAAGAAACTGGAGGAAGCAAAATGAGTGAAGTAATTGTTATTACATCGGGGAAGGGCGGCGTCGGCAAGACGACCACCGCAGCCAATGTGGGGACGGGCCTTGCGAAGCTCGGCCAGAAGGTCGTTATGATCGATACGGATATCGGTCTTCGTAATCTGGATGTGGTGATGGGCCTGGAGAACCGCATCGTGTATAATCTGGTCGACGTGGTCGAGGGGAACTGCAGGATCAAGCAGGCTCTGATCAAGGACAAGCGTTATCAGAACCTCTATCTGCTGCCGTCGGCGCAGACGCGGGATAAGACCGCGGTCAGCCCGGAGCAGATGATCAAGCTGATCGAGGAGCTCCGCGAAGAGTTTGATTACATACTGCTGGACTGCCCGGCCGGTATTGAGCAGGGTTTCAAGAACGCGATTGCGGCGGCGGACCGCGCGCTGATCGTGACGACGCCGGAGGTATCCGCGATTCGCGATGCGGACCGTATCATCGGCCTTCTGGAGGCAAATGAGATCCGGCGGTCGAATCTGATTGTGAACCGCATCCGTATGGACATGGTTGAGAGTGGGAATATGATGTCGATGGACGATGTCGTGGAGATCCTGGCGATCGACCTGATCGGCGCGGTGCCGGATGACGAGAGCATCGTGATTTCCACGAACCAGGGCGAGCCCTGTGTCGGCGATTCCTCGCTGGCGGGCCAGGCTTATATGAATATCTGCCACCGGGTTATGGGCGAAGAGGTGCCTTTCCTCGATTTAAAGACAAAGACCAACTTCTTCGGGAAATTAAAGAAGCTGTTCGGTTAGGAGGGCCTGGGATATGAGTTTTATGGATTTCTTTCACAGAAAGCGCTCGGGAGAGGTGGCGAAGGATCGGCTGAAGCTGATGCTGATCTCAGACCGCGCGAACTGCTCTCCGGATATGATGGAAGCGATCAAGAATGACATTATCAATGTGCTCTCCAAATACATGGAGATTGATAATGAAAACCTGGACATCCAGATCACGCAGACGGAATCCGAGGATGGCAACGGCACGGTGCCGGTGCTCTGCGCCAATATTCCGGTCCGGGATATGAGGAAGAGGAGCTGATTACGGTGAAAAATCAGGTGAGCTATGTTTAAGCAATACAGCTTCAGGGATTTCAGGCTAAGGCTGGTGGCGCTGGTTTATATCATCTCGATCATCGGAGTGCTGGTGATCGGAAGCGCGGCGGAGGAGTACCGGAGCCAGCAGCTCATCGGCATGGCGCTGGGGACGGTCGCATTGATTTTCTTTGCGCTGTTTGACTACCATATACTTCTGAGGTTCTCCTGGGTGCTTTATGTGGTCAACCTGATCCTGCTGCTTGCGGTGAAGCTGGGGCTGGGCGTGGAAGTGAACGGAGCGACCCGCTGGCTGCAGATCGGCTCTTTCCGCTTTCAGCCGTCGGAGCTGACAAAGCTCTTTCTGATTCTCTTTTTTGCCTGGTTTTTTGCGAAGTATCAGGAACGGCTGAATACGATTCCGATCCTGCTGGCTTCGGCTGTGCTGCTGGCGATTCCGCTGGCGCTGATCGTCGCGCAGCCGCATCTGTCGGCGACAATTACGATTGCATTTATGTTCTGTGTGCTGATTTTTGCCGCCGGACTGAGCTACAAGATCATCGTCGCTGTCATTGCGGTCACGGTTCCCTCCGTTCTGGTCTTCATCCACATGATCATGCAGGAGGGGCAGGAGATCCTGAGCGACTATCAGCTCAATCGTATTCTGGCGTGGCTGAATCCGACGGAATATGCGGACGACGCCTATCAGCAGCAGAATTCGATCATTGCGATCGGTTCCGGGCAGCTCTACGGAAAGGGGCTTTACAACAGCGATATCACCTCCGTCAAGAACGGTAATTTTATTGTCGAGCCGCAGACGGACTTCATTTTTGCGGTACTGGGAGAGGAACTTGGCTTCATCGGCTGCGCTGCGGTTATCATCCTGCTCGCTCTGATTGTGATGGAGTGCCTGCGGATCGGGAGAAGGTCGCGGGACGCGGCGGGCACGATCGTTTGCTGCGGCTTTGCGGGGCTGATCGCGTTTCAGAGCTTTGCGAATATCTGCGTGGCGACCGGACTGATGCCGAATACCGGCATGCCGCTTCCGTTTGTCAGCTACGGGATGTCCGCGCTGATCATGTTGTATATGGGCATTGGTGTGATACTAAACATAGGGCTTCAGCCCAAAAAATATTGATAAGGGGTAAAAGGCATGAACATTGGATTAATTGCACACGACGCAAAAAAAGTGCTGATGCAGAATTTCTGCATCGCTTACCGGGGAATATTGTGCAAGAACGAGCTTTACGCGACCGGCACGACCGGCAGGCTGGTCGAGGAAGTGGCGAATCTGTCCGTGCACAAGTTTCTGGCCGGTCATCTCGGGGGAGAGCAGCAGCTCGGGGCGCAGATCGAGCACAACCAGATCGACCTGGTGATTTTCCTGCGCGATCCCGTGCAGCCGAAAAAGCACGAGCCTGACGTGTACAATATCGTCAGCCTCTGCGATGTACACAATATTCCGATTGCCACCAATCTGGCGACGGCGGAGCTTCTGGTGAAATCATTAGACAGAGGGGATCTGGAGTGGCGTGAAGCATATAAGTAGGAGAGCATGGGCCATGCTGTTGGCCTGGCTTCTGTGCGCGGCGCTGCTGGGAGGCTGCGCAGGCGCTTCCGCTTTGGAGGATGCTTTTACGGCGGATGATCCCGCGCTCGGTGTGCTGTCCGGGAGCGGGGATTCGGAGGTTTCCTATTATGCGGAGGATCTGTGCGTGACTGCGGAGGACGTGGACGAGCTGTCCGTAGATACCTCCGAGTCCTATGGAGCCTGTTTTTTCCGCCTAGATACGGCGGAGGTGCTGTACGCGAGCAATATCCACGCGCAGCTCTATCCGGCCAGCACGACGAAGATCATGACGGCGCTGCTGGCGATCGAGAACGGTGATCTCGACGCCTCCACGACGGTCAGCGAGGCAGCTGTTACGTTTAACGAGAGCGGCGTCTCCACGGCGGGGCTGAAGGCGGGCGACGTCCTGACTCTTCGGCAGCTTCTGTATGCGCTTTTGCTGCCTTCCGCGAATGACGCTGCGAACGTGATCGCGGAGATGATCGCGGGGAGTACGGAAGCCTTTGCGGAAATGATGAACGAGCGGGCACAGAAAATCGGAGCGACGAACAGTCACTTTGTGAATCCGAACGGCCTGCACGATGAGGATCACTACACGACGGTCTACGATCTTTATCTGATCTTCCAGGAGGCCATGCAGTATGATATCTTCCTGGAAATCATACAGACGGACAGCTTTGAGACGACGTATTCGGCGGCGGACGGTACGGCGGTAGAGGCGTCCTGGTCGAACTCCGATCAGTTTACCTCCGGCGGGGTATCGCTCCCGGAGGGTTTTACGGCGCTCGGCGGCAAGACGGGCACGACTTCCGTGGCTCGTTCCTGCCTGGTGCAGCTCTTTGAGGACGCGGCGGGGCAGCGCTATGTCGCGATCATCCTCGGCTGCTCTGAGCGCGCGATCCTGTATCAGGAGATGCAGAG
This sequence comes from Lachnospiraceae bacterium, assembly GCA_021202815.1. Lineage (GTDB taxonomy): Bacteria > Bacillota > Clostridia > Lachnospirales > Lachnospiraceae > Hominiventricola. The sequence goes on from JAJQCG010000073.1 coordinate 28,204, forward strand.
TTTTTTGGAGGCGATAGGTTAGTTTAGCCTTGTATTCCGCGAGGCGGAATGTTATACTGAATATATCACGACAGAAACCGAAGGAGGGTACTGCTATGGTACAAATTATTACTGGCGTCAAGGGCGAAGGAAAGACAAAAAAACTGCTGGATCACGTACATAAGATCCTTGAAACGACCGACGGAAACGTCGTTTATCTCGACAAATCGGCCAAAAACATTCATGAACTGGACAACCGTGTCCGTCTAATCAATGTATCAGAGTATCCGCTTCGGAATACGGATCAGTTCATCGGTTTTATCAGCGGTATCTGCTCGCAGGACTACGATCTGCAGGAGATGTATCTCGACGGCTTCCTGAATATCGCAAAGATTGACGGGAAGGATCTCTCAGACGTACTGACGCAGCTCGACAATATCAGCAAGCAGTTCAGCGTCAATATGGTGCTGAGTATTTCCGTAAACAAAGAGGATCTGCCGGAGTTTGCCAGAGAGATGGTGATCTAGGCGGAGGACAGAGGAGACGGTGCTCCGGCTCCGGACAGTGAACTGAACGATGCGCATAAGAGCGGATGTCCGATTTCGGACATCCGCTTGTCAGGTAAAAAGGAGTCTACAGGGAATGCCCGGACGACGCAGGAAAAAAAAGATTATCCGCGTAAACAGCCGCAGACCGATCAATATTGATCTGGTCTTTTTCGGCGCCGTCGCCTTTTACCTGTGCGCTATTGTCTATATGGGCCTGCATTCCACGCATATTGCGGGCTATGAGGTGACGACCGGTTCACTGGCCGCCAATCACACCTACACAGGATTCGCGATTCGCGACGAGAAGGTGTTTCAGGCTGAAACAACGGGCTATGTCAGCTATTACGCCGGCGCGGGTGACCGCGTGACGGCGTCCTCTCTGGTCTACACGGTAGACGAGAAGGGAGATATCAATGAGCTGATCCAGGAAAACGCGGAGAATATCGACCTGACCGATGACAACTATTCGGCGCTGCGCAGCGAGATCAGCAGCTTCATGAGCGATTACGAGGACAGCAGCTTTTCAGAGGTCTACGATTTTCAGGAGGATATGGAGAGCTCGGTGATGGAGCTGCTGAATCAGAGCATGCTCGACAGCCTCGAGGAGGCGGGAGAGGACTCGATGTTCACGAGAGTCTATTCCGCGGAAGTCGGCATTGTGGAGTACTATGAGGACGGCTACGAGGATGTGACGGCAGATACCATGACGGAGGAGATGCTCGATCCCACGGATTATGACAGCGGCAGCCTGAAAAAAGAGATCATCCAGGCCGGGGAATCGGCCTATAAGCTCGTGCAGTCGGAGAAATGGACGCTGATTGTCCCGCTTACATCCGAGGAGGTCTCCGAATATCTCGAGGATGGGACGGAGTACATGGAGGTGCGCTTCACGCGCGACGATACGACCGCTTGGGCGACCTTTTCCATTGTCTATGTAGGAACGACGCCCTGTGCGCGGCTGGATTTCAATAATTCCATGGTTCGCTTTGCCGACCAGCGCTATGTCGAGGTGGAGTTCCTGGTCGACGATGAGGAAGGCCTGAAGATTCCGAACACTGCGATTGTCGAGAAGGAGTTTTACCTGATTCCGAAGGACTACCTTGTGGAGCAGGAGGACAGTAGCGGCTTCCTGAAGGAGGTCTATGATGAAAGCGGGCAGTCGAGTGCAGAGTTTGTGAGTGTGACGCTCTACTATGAGGACGATGATTACTATTACATCGACCCGCTGGAGACGGACTATACGAGCGGTGAGGTGCTGCTCTCTACCGGTGATTACCTTGTGAAGACAGACAGCCAGGACCGCTTCCAGATCGGGCAGAGGAGTACGTTGCAGGGCGTCTACAATATCAACAAGGGCTATACGCAGTTCCGCCAGATCACGATTCTCGATCAGAACGAGGAGTATACGCTGGTGGAGCAGGGAACGAGCTATGGCCTGACGGTCTACGACCACATCGTGCTGAACGGCGAAGCGGTCGATGAAGATACGGTTATCTACTGATACCGGAAGGAGGCGTTTTCTATGGTAACGGAAAATCTGAGGGAAGTTGAACGGCGGGTGAGCGAGGCCTGTGCGCGCGCCGGACGCAGCCGTGATGAGGTAACGCTCATTGCGGTCAGCAAGACCAAGCCAGTGGAGATGCTGCAGGAGGCCTATGAGGCCGGCGCCCGCGCCTTCGGGGAAAATAAGGTGCAGGAGCTCTGTGAGAAGTACGATCAGCTCCCGGCGGACATCGACTGGCATCTGATCGGCCATCTGCAGAGAAATAAGGTAAAATATATCGTCGGGACGGCCGCGCTGATTCACACGGTCGATTCTCTGCGTCTGGCGCAGGAGATCAGCCGCGAGGCAGAAAAGAAGGGCGTGGAGGTCAGCATCCTGATCGAGGTCAACGTGGCGGAGGAGGAGAGCAAGTTCGGCGTATCCGTGGAGGAGACGGAAAATCTGGTCCGGGAGGCCG
>JAJQCG010000179.1 GCA_021202815.1 Lachnospiraceae bacterium
ATTCAATCGCTATGGATTTTTTAGGTGTTCAACTTCATTTTACAATCGACCATCCTTTTTTTTGTTAAGTTGACTTTTAAGCGGCTGCTCGCTACAATGGGAATGTATTTTCTGGCAAAGGAGATTTTACAGATGTTGGAGTTTTTAAAGGTCATTGTCCTAGGAATCGTGGAAGGTATCACAGAGTGGCTCCCCATTTCCAGTACCGGGCACATGATCCTCGTGGAGGAATTTATCCGGCTGAATGTGTCGGAGGAATTCATGGAAATGTTCCTCGTCGTCATCCAGCTCGGTGCAATCCTGGCCGTGGTCGTCCTGTATTTTCCAAAGCTGTGGCCCTTCCGCTCCCCAAAAAACGGCTGGATTAAGAAGGATACCTGGATTCTCTGGTTTAAGGTACTGGTGGCGGCACTGCCCGCGGCCGTGATCGGACTTCTGTTCGACGACGCGATCGACGAGGCATTCTACAATTACGTGACCGTGGCCGCCATGCTGATTGTCTATGGCGTCCTGTTCATCCTCGTTGAAAACCACAGACCGAGGCCCCGCTTCAAATCGCTGAACAGCCTTCCCTGGTTCATCGCCTTCGGCATCGGCGTCTTCCAGGTGCTGGCGCTGATTCGCGGCAGCTCGCGGTCCGGGGCCACGATCCTCGGCGGCATTCTGCTCGGGACGACGCGCGGCGTGGCGGCGGAGTTCAGCTTCTTCCTCGCCATCCCGGTTATGTTCGGCGCCAGCCTTCTGAAAATACTGAAATTTGGCCTCGCGTTTACCGGCTACGAGATCGCAGTCCTGCTCGTCGGCATGGTCACCGCCTTCCTGGTCTCGGTCTTCGCGATCCGCTTCCTGATGGGCTACATCCGAAAGCATAACTTTATTCCCTTTGGCATCTACCGCATCGTCCTGGGCATCCTCGTCCTGGGGTATTTTCTAATATCCGGATAATACAAAGGGCAAAAGGCGATGGATCAAATGCCTGCATTTATATTCATCGCCTTTGAGACTCACAAGGGCATAAGGAAAAAATCCATTTTTCAACATAAAACGAGCAGATTCCGAATGTTTTCAGGATCATCCGCATCATTTAGACAGGAGAGATATCATGTACAAAGAAACAGCAAAATTAATTTTATACCGTGACCTCGGAGAGGACAGCATTCTGCTGAAGCTCTCCGGTATCTTTGAAGATTTCGAACTGAAACGGGCAAGCAATGCGGAGCTGACCACGCGCATTTATGAACAGATGAAGGCACTGCTCGATCTGTCAACGCAGTACGGCTTCGACAAAAACCTGTGGCACAATTACCTGACCTTCATATTGCTGACGAATGAGAATTCCTTCAGCATGACCAGTGAAAAGGTCGGCGCGAACGACGGCACGGTCAACCACTTTGCGAAGGGAGATTTCGCCGTCTTCAAACGGCTCTTCGATTTCGACTTTTCCCCCATTGAGGAGGCGCTCGGCATCGACTGCTTCACAACAGTCTGCCATTACCGCGCGATTCCGAAAAAGGAACGCATGTACAACCGCAATGTCAGCGAAAAAGTGCAGGCGGTCAGCGAAAAAATTGAGCAGGCAAAGGATGAAAATGAGATTTTCGATATCATCACCGACTTCTACGCGGCCTACGGCGTCGGCATGTTCGGCCTGAACCGGGCTTTCCGCATCCGGCATCTGGAAGACGGCGTGGAATTTCTTCCGATCAACAATACGGACCGCGTTGTCCTGAGCGACCTGATCGGCTATGAAATTCAGAAAAAGAAACTAATCGACAATACGGAGGCCTTTATCAAAGGGCTGCCCTGCAACAATGTGCTGCTCTGCGGCGACGCCGGCACCGGCAAGTCGACGAGCATCAAAACGCTGCTGAACGAATACTATGACCGGGGACTGCGGATGATCGAGATCTACAAGCATCAGTTCCAGGATCTGTCAAACATCATCGCGCAGGTCAAAAACCGGAACTACCGCTTCATCATCTATATGGACGATCTCTCTTTTGAAGACTTTGAGATTGAGTACAAATATCTGAAGGCAATCATCGAGGGCGGCATGGAGACGAAACCGGACAATGTCCTGATCTACGCCACCTCGAACCGCCGTCATCTGATCAAGGAGAGCTGGAGCGACCGCAATGATATGGAAAACGAAAACGGCATGCACCGCTCCGATACGATGCAGGAGAAGCTGTCGCTCGTCGCGCGCTTCGGCGTGACGATCTACTATGGCAAACCGACGCCGAAGGAGTATTTCACGATCGTGAAGGAGCTGCGGAAGCGCTACCCGTCGATCACCTGCTCCGACGAGGAGCTGTGCGCCGAGGCCAACAAATGGGAGCTCAGTCACGGCGGTATCTCCGGGCGGACGGCGCAGCAGTTCATCAATTATATGGCGGGGATGTCATAAGTCTCGACAAAGTGACGCGGCCCCGGCAGGTATGTACATTCGGACTCGCTCCCGCTCAGGGGGAGGACGTAGCGGTTCTACCTCGCTAGCGCTCGTTGACGCGGCAGTCGCCAGATGCGCATGCAAGCATGCGCGCCTGGCTCGTTGCCCGCGCAAGCTCAGTCTGCGCCTGACGGCTTGACTTCACTAAGAACCGACGCCTCCCCAATGGTCCGTATGTACATACCTGCCGGGGCCGCTGCACTGTGGCTATAGAATGAACCCGCCGGATTGACAGAATCTGTCGGGGATCGCGTCTCTTTGTCACGCCAGAGGCTCTATACAACCTTCTCTTATTTCGCAGTCTCCAGCAGCTTTTCCACACTTACCAGTTTGACACACAGGACGAAGAGTTCCGCCGTGATTTTCAGCTCCTCCAGGTTCGGGTAGGAGGGGGGCAATGCGGATATTGCTGTTGTGCGGGTCTTTTCCATAGGGGTAGGTTGCGCCCGCGCCGGTCAGAGTGACGCCGGCTTCTTTGCATTTCGCAACGATCGCTTTCGCGCAGCCATCCATCGAGTTGAAGGAGATGAAATAACCGCCGAGCGGTTTTGTCCAGGTTCCGATGCCGAGGCCGCCAAGCTCGCGCTCCAGAGTCTCCAGCACCAGCTCAAACTTCGGACGCAGGATATCGGCATGCTTTCTCATATGCGCCTTGATGCCATCGAGGTCCTTGAAGTACAGCACATGGCGCAGCTGATTGATTTTATCATGGCTGATGATCTGATAGGTCATCGAGGCTTTCGCCCATTTAAGGTTGCCCAGGGAGGCGGCGATGCAGCTGATCCCGGCGCCCGCGAAGCTGATCTTCGATGTGGACGCGAATTCCAGCACCATGTCTTCCTTCCCGGCCTCGCGACAGAGGGAAAGCATCTCCGGCAATGTGTCCTGCCGATCCTCATAGAGATGATGGACGCAGTAGGCATTGTCCCAGTAAATCCGGAAATCCTCCACGGCAGGAGAAAGATTCGCCATCCTCCGGCAAACCTCCTCAGAGTAGGTGATACCGAGCGGATTCGTGTACATCGGCACGCACCAGATACCCTTTACCGCCGGATCCTTCACATACTCCTCCACCAGATCCATATCCGGTCCATCCTCATGCATCGGAATGGTGATCATCTCAATGCCGAAGTGCTCTGTAATCAAGAAATGGCGATCATAGCCGGGCGCGGGACACAGGAACTTTACCTTATCGAGCCTGCACCAGGGCGTGCTGCCCATTACGCCGTGTGTCACAGAACGGGAGACCGTATCGTACATCACATTCAGGCTGGCGGTGCCGAACACGATCACGTGCTGCGGATCCACGCCGAGCATCTCGCCGAGCAGACGGCGTGCGCCAACGATGCCCTCGAGACATCCGTAGTTTCTTACATCCACGCCGGCCTCATCCGTCATATCAAAGCTGCTGTTGAAAATATCCATCATCGGCATCGTCATATCAAGCTGTGCAGGTGCAGGCTTTCCTCTCGACATGTCAAGCTTCAGGCCCTTTTGCTTCGCCTCCTCGTACTGCCCTGTCAGCTCCTTTTCAAGCGCCAGCAGCTCCTCTCTGTCCATCTCTCGATACGCTTTCATCCTAAGTCTCCTCCTTCTGTTTTATTGTAAACGCCTGCTCTGAAGAGCTCCGGTATCTTTTGTGATCAACCCGGGCTGCAGCTGATTTCCCTGCCAGGCAGCCATTCACCGCGCAGACGTGCGCAATACTGTATATACAAAGCGAAAGACTGTATATATATACAGCCTCCTCGCTAAACTCACTCTTCAAATACCGTCTTCACCAGCTGATCGAATTCTCTCCAGGCCGGATATTCTTCGAGATCCCGCAGTGCCTCAGCGGTCTGCCGATACAGCCAGGCGTGCTTTGCCTTGTCCTTCTGATTGAAGCGCTCCCAGATACGGTCGCCAATCTTTCGAATGTCCCGTTCGATAGAACGGAGATTGGAAAGCTTATCCGCCAGAGCCAGCATCTTCGCACCTCGATCAGCTCTGTTCCACAGATAGCTGAGCGTTTCCTGCTTACGAAGCTCCCAGGTACTCTCCGGTGGAAGATCACGCCGCTTATTCTCCGTCTATTTTAATAAATATACCGCGACCATCTTTATGAAATAGTTATGTTTCGTCGGCAGCGTGATATCGGTATCTTCT
>JAJQCG010000130.1 GCA_021202815.1 Lachnospiraceae bacterium
ATTCAATCGCTATGGATTTTTTAGGTGTTCAACTTCATTTTACAATCGACCATATTTTTATGATGAATGGGATCTGAAGATTACAGAAAAGAAAAGCGGGGAATCTGTTTTTGTGGACGTAAAAACTGCGGAGACTGAAAAAAGCCCGCAGCACTACTGGAATTTTCTGTATCCCGTGATACAGAATCAAAGATCCGGCAAGGATTATGTCGTGCTCTGCTATTATTACAAGACGGCGCAGTTCCCCAGAATCATTCTGGCAGGGTATATCCCGGAGGCGGAAATCGCGCAGAAACCCGTTTTAAAGGCGGGTACGCGGATCAGGTTTGGCACGCTGAACCAGATTGATAATTATGAGACAAGACTGACGGATTATCATCCCATAGCGGGGCTGATTGATTATTTAACGAAAGGGAGAGACTTGCTTTGACGGAGAAGATGAGGTGTGAGACCCCTGACGGAAGGGCGAGAAACCGGGAAGCGCTGAAGGCTTTATTTCCCGGCTGCGTGACGGAGTGCGCCGGGGAGAGTGGAGCCGTGGAGGAGAGAGTCGATTATGACGCGCTTCGCCGGATGCTGGGGGAGGGAGTCCCGGAAAACGCGGAATCCTATGCGTTCAACTGGGTAGGCAAGAGGAAGGCCTTCGCGGAGGCGAACAGCCCTATTCGGGAGACGCTGCGCCCTGTCCCGGAGGAGAGCATCGACTGGGATACGACCGGAAATCTTTTTATAGAGGGCGACAATCTGACGGTTCTCAAGCTGCTCCAGGAGAGCTATCTCGGGGCGGTGAAGATGATCTACATCGATCCGCCGTACAACACGGGCGGGGATTTTATTTATGCGGATGATTTTCGCATGAGCGTCAGCGAGTACGAGGAGCGGGTCCGGTCACAGGACAGCGCGGACAGACGCCTGTTTAAAAATACGGATACCAATGGGAGATATCACTCGGACTGGTGCTCCATGATTTACGCGAGACTGCTTCTGGCCCGAAATCTGCTGACGGACGACGGCATTATCTTTATTTCCATCGACGACAATGAGCAGGCCAATTTAAGAAAGATCTGCGACGAGGTTTTCGGCGAGAGCAATTTCATCGCCCAGTGCGTCAGAAAGAGGCGGGACAGTCAGGCGAATCTGTCAAAAAATATTTCTCCGATACATGAGTATGTCTTTATCTATGCGAAGAAGGCGGGCGACGTCCTGCACCGGGTGACGGCAAATATTGACGAGAATGATTACAAAAATCCGGACCAGGATCCCAGGGGACCTTATAAAACGATGCCCTGCACCAACAAGGGAGGAGCGGTCTATACGGTCACGACGCCGACGGGCAAGGAGATAACGGAGGAGTGGAGATTTAAGCGGGAAACCTATGATTCGCTGCTTCGCGACAACCGGCTGGTCTTCCCGAAGGGCGGAGACGGGAAACCGAGATATAAGCTGTTTTTAAGTGAAAAGAAAAAGGAAGGACAGCTGGCCAATACGTGGCTTGACGATCTGGCCTCCAATCAGGAGGCGACGCGGGAGCTGAAGGCGCTGTTTGGGGACAGGGTCATTTTTGACACGCCCAAGCCTCTGGGTTTACTGAAGTTCTGCCTGGAGCTGGCCACGGACAAGGACAGTCTGATTCTGGACTTCTTCGCGGGTTCTTGTAGTACGGCGCACGCGGTCATGCAGCTCAACGCGGAGGACGGCGGAAACAGAAAATATATTATGGTACAGCTCGACGAGGGCTGTGATGAAAAGTCGGAGGCCTTCCGGCAGGGCTACGCGACCATCAGCGCGATCGGAAAAGAGCGGATTCGCCGGGTATCGGAGCGTATGAAAAAAGAAGGAATACAGACGGATCTGGGCGTGCGGGTCTTCCGGGTCGACGAATCCAATATGAAGGATGTCTACTATGCTCCCGAGGATACGGATCAGTCGCTGCTGGCGTTGCTGGAGTCCAATATCAAGGAAGACCGCAGCGACCTGGATCTGTTATTCGGCTGCCTCCTGGAATGGGGACTGCCGCTTTCCCTGCCCTGCCGCTCCGTTCAGATGGACGGCTGCACGATCCACGATTACAATGACGGGGATCTGCTGGCCTGCTTTGACGAAAATATACCGGAAAGCGTGATCAGGGAAATTGCGGCAAAAAAGCCGCTGCGGGCCGTATTCCGAGACAGCGGCTTTGCGGACAGTCCGGCTAAAATCAATGTCAGCGAGCTCTTTAAGCTGCTCGCTCCGGAGACGAGGATAAAAGTGGTTTAATCAGTTTAAAGATCTTCCGCACCAGCGGCTGAATGAAAAACAGCTGGCTGAAAAACGCGAACGGGAAATTGTAGCATACCAGCTTCAGCCAGTTCGCCAGGAAGGTCAGGATGTGAAATCCGTTGTAATATGGATAGTAGAATATGTCAGCCAGAAAGCTCATGGAGGGCACCATCAGGCCGACGGTGGCGCAGATCACCGCGCTCTCGAAGATCACGGGATGCGTCTTCTGCGGATCGAAATTCAGGCAGGCGAGCTTGAAGGAGAAGGGGCTGCCCACGGTGCATTCCAGCAGGTAGGCAAAGCAGAACTCGATCAGGACCAGCGCCCAGATCGGGAGCATGCGCCCAAACATGTAGACGCCTCCCTGCGCCTGGATCGCGTGCAGCACGCTGTCCGCGCCCGTCACCTCCATAAGCGTCGCCCCGTTGACGACATAGAGGCTGTAGAACACGTATCCATGTACGGTGATGATTACGGTTATCAGTGCAAAAATCATTCGTTGAAGCTTGCTTTCCGGCATTTTCTTCCTCCCATTGAACAGAAAAACACAAGGGGCCTGCAGCACTTTGCTCCGGTCAGGTTTCCATCGTACCGTGATCAGATTTACGTGCTTTGCACCACTTGTGTCGTTCATGTCTTATAAAATATTTGATTTTCTGTCAGCCCGGGGGCTGTGCTCCAAGGCTGACGTTCCACTATTTTACAGATTTTCGCCGGAAAAATCAAAAGGAATAATATACAAAATTCCGGGCGGGCGCGTTTGGGCAGAATGTCAGTAGTTTTCCGCCCGGATCTCAAAGTAGCTCTGCGAATGTCTGCATACCGGGCAGGCCTGCGGAGCCTTCGTGCCGACGACGATGTGGCCACAGACGCGGCACTCCCAGACCTTCACCTCGCTTTTCTCAAACACGGCGGCGGTCTCTACATTTTTCAGGAGGGCGCGGTAGCGCTCTTCGTGATGCCGTTCAATCTCGGCTACCATGCGGAAGCGGGCGGCCAGCGCCGGGAAGCCCTCCTCCTCGGCGGTCTTCGCGAAGCCGGCGTACATGTCGGTCCATTCGTAGTTTTCACCGGCGGCGGCCGCGCTCAGGTTGTAGGAGGTGTCCCCGACTCCGTTCAGCTCGTTGAACCAGAGCTCGGCGTGCTCCCGCTCGTTCGCGGCGGTTTTCAGAAAAATGTCGGCGATCTGCTCATAGCCTTCCTTTCGTGCGATGTCGGCGAAAAAGGTGTACTTGTTTCTGGCTTCCGATTCGCCTGTGAAGGCGGTCATCAGATTTTTTTCCGTCTGTGTGCCGGAGTATTTCGCCTCCGGGGTGGGATTTGGTTCCGGATTTTTGTTCATGCTGTGTTCCTTTCCTGGCGGTTCAGCTCCGTGACGCGTCATAACCAGACTTTCACGGGAATAGACTGGTAGAAAGCGCTGTGCGGCGGAGACTGTCCATGCAATTTCTTTTCTATCTTTCCGATTTTATTATACCCATTCTTGTCTTTTATATCATCGCGTATGGTCTGGTGGAAAAGGTGCCGGTCTATGACGAGTTCGTCACCGGCGCGAAGGGTGGCATCCGGACCGTCCTGAAGGTTCTGCCGACACTGGTCGGGTTGATGGCGGCGGTCGGGATGCTGCGCGCATCGGGCTTCCTGGATTTCGCGGCAGAGCTGCTGAGCGGAGCGGCGGAACTGCTGCATTTTCCGGCGCAGCTCATCCCGTTGGCGCTCGTGCGGCTCTTTTCTTCCTCCGCAGCGACTTCCCTCGCGCTCGATATTTTCAAAGAATATGGGACGGATTCCCGCATCGGCCTGACGGCGTCGATCATGATGGGCTGCACGGAGACGGTCTTCTACACGATGAGCGTCTACTTTCTGACCGCGAAGGTGACGAAGACCCGCTGGACGTTGCCAGGCGCACTGATTGCAACGTTGGCGGGAATCACGGCGAGCGTTGCGTTGGCGGGGATGATGTGAAAATCCCCGCGTTGCGTGATTTGCCTCTTTATGTTATACTTTCGTTGACGCATAAAGGACGGTAACGCGGTATGGATGTGGATCGGGAAAAGCTTTTCAACAGCATGCTTGTGATGGTGTTCCGGGAGATCGAGGACGCGGAGCGGCGTGCGCTGATTACGGGAAATTATAAGGATATCTCGATCAACGACATGCACATTCTTGAGGCGATCGGCGTCGGAAAGCCGAAGAATATGTCCGCGGTGGCGAAGGCGATCTCGGTGACGGTGGGCACGCTGACGATCGCGATCAACAATCTTGTAAAGAAGGGCTATGTGCGCCGGGTGCGCAGCGAGGAGGACAAGCGGGTCGTGCTGCTCTCCCTCACCGGCAAGGGGCATTCAGCCTACGAGAGCCATGTGGCATTCCACAAAAATATGATCCAGACGGTCCTGGAGGGCTTTGAGGAGAGCGAGCTTGACGTCTTATCCCGCGCGTTTCTGAAGTTGCGAAAATATTTTCGAAGTCTCTGAGATGTCTTCTTCCCGATCCAGGAGATCGTTCAGGATAGAGAAGGGCGCAGGGCCGGTCTCCAGGAACCACTTATGAAAATCATAGACGCTGTTTTCAGGGGAGAGCTGAAGGAAGCTCTCCTTTAATTCGCATATTTCCAGATATCCCAGATAATATTTCATATAGTTGGACGGCTCGGCGAGAATGTTCAGGTACAGGCTGTGGAGCTGCTCTGCGTCGGTGATGCCGAACGCGGCAAGGTAATCCGCACAGTCCGCTTCCGTCCATCCGGCGCTGTGAATATAGAGATCGAGGCTCGCGCAGACCGCATAGTTGAGGGAGGAGAGCGCGCGCAGCGCATCTGCTTTCAGCTCGGAGAGTCCGAGAAAATCATAGGCGTACAGCTCGCTGTAGAGTCCCCAGCCCTCCGTGTAGCCGCCGATTTCGCAGACAGAGCGGGCGGGGGAGAGCGCGGACTCGAAGGAATGTTGGTAGAGGTGGCCGGGATAGCCCTCGTGCGCGAGCGTCGTGACCATATTTACATAGGTGGTTTCATAGGAAGGGTTTATGTAGATCGTATTTTCCTCCACCGCATCAATCGCGGGGGTGAGGTAGAAGGCAGGGCTTAAGAAGTCCTGAAGAGAAGCGGGGACCTCCCGGATTTGCCAGGAGATATCCGCGCTTTCCGGAAAATCTGTGCGGATCTGCTCCTGCAGCGCGGCCAGAATCTCCGCAGGAGAGCTGTCAGAAGTCGGTTCTTCGAGGAGATTTTCTCCCTCGGAGATCGCATAGAGGATCGTCTCATAGTCGTCCGCGATCTGTTCTTCGAGCAGAGTCTCGATATCCTCGAGGTCGCGATCGGTACCGACAGAATAGCGCAGAAGATATTGATAATAAGAGAGTCCATCCTCGTAACAGCAAAGACCGCAGTCGTTGGTTCCTGTGCCGTGCAGCGCTTCCAGCTCCGCAGAGAGCTGTTCATAGGCGGGGAGCAGGCCGTCGAGAAGCGCCGCCTGATTTTTCACTTCATAGGTGAAGCGCTGGTCCTCTGTCAGAAAATCGCAGTTTTCGAGGCGCTCCTGAAAGGACTTTACGAGATAATGGGAGGAGTAGAACTCCGTGAGGGCGCGGCACTGTTCGAACACCTGCTCGAGCAGTTCGTCGCGCATGAAGAGACCGAGCGCGGATTTTTCCCGCTCGAAAGCGGCCAGCTCCGCGAAATATTCCGGCAGTTTTCCGAGCAGCTCCAGGTAGATGTCGATGTCTTCCCGGCAGCGGAAGGGAAATTCCGCCAGCAGCACCGGAAGCTGCGCCTGCACGCCCAGCGTCGGCGCGAGCGGTTCCTGGTAGTAGTAAAAATCGTCGGTCTCGAGCTGTCCCTCGACCCACCAGAGCAGGACGCGGGCAGTGGTCTCGTCCTTTTCCTCTAATCCCCTGTTCAGCCATTCTCTCAGCTCTGCGGCGCTTTCCCTGAGCCAGGCCTGCTCCGCGGCGGCTTCCTCTTCGTTCAGAAGACCGAAGGATGCCGCGGCTTCTTCAATTTCGTAGGCAGACGGGTCGGCCAGCGTGTAGTGGAGGCTGATTTTGCTCTGCGAGACCTCGTGGCGGAAGAAATCGGTTGAAAAATCATCAAAAGTTGTCCTGTTAAGAACTTTGACTAAGAAAAAGAGAAGGAGAAGGAGGCAGAAAATCACCGGAATAATGCCTTTGTACAGATGCCTGCGCATAGTCGTGTCCCGTCGTATGATCATTTCAGGACAATATATGTCGTGGGTGAGCGGAAGATTCCGCAGGTCGGAAACAAAAAGCAAAATCCGTTGTCTGAACGTCTGTTTTCTGCTATAGTTGAAATAAGAGTTTTATTTGTTATGCTTTGCGTCTGATTTGGAGGTGAGCGTCGTGGAAAAGAAGAAAATGCCGATTGGTATAGAGGATTTTGCGAAATTACGAACAAATAATTTTTATTATGTAGATAAGTCGGGGATGATAAAAGAGCTTTTAAGCAACTGGGGGGAAGTGAATCTTTTCACCCGTCCGCGCCGCTTTGGGAAAAGCATGAATATGAGTATGCTTAAATATTTTTTCGAAATCGGAACGGATAAGAGTTTGTTTGACGACCTGGTCATTTCCGGGGAAACGGAGCTGTGTGAAAAATATATGGGACAGTATCCGGTGATTTCAGTCAGTTTAAAGGGGATTGAGGGCGCAAATTATAACGTGGCACGCAGTATGGCGGTTGATGTGATTAACGAAGAAGCGAGAAGGCTTAGTTTCCTGTTGGAGAGTCCCCGTCTTATTCCCAGTGAAAAGGAGCTCCTGTCCAGGCTGATGGACAAGGAAATGGAAGATGGGTCTCTGGTTTCCAGCCTGAGAAATTTCACGGAGCTGCTGGCGAAGCACTATGGGAAAAAAGTAATCGTGTTGATTGATGAGTATGATGTCCCTCTGGCAAAGGCAAACGAATGTGGCTATTATCATGAAATGATCCGGCTGATTCGGGGCATATTTCATCAGGCGCTCAAAACCAATTCCAATCTGGAATTTGCGGTTCTGACAGGCTGTCTGCGTGTGTCAAAGGAGAGTATTTTTACCGGGCTGAATAATCCCAAAATGTACACGCTGCTAGAGACAGAGTGCGATGAGCAGTTTGGATTTACGGACGCGGAAGTGCAGAAAATGCTTGCTTATTATGATTTGAGTGAGTATTACGAGTTGACGAAGGAATGGTATGACGGATATAAAATCGGTCGCGCGAACGTGTATAATCCCTGGGATGTGATTAACTGGTGCAATCAGTTGCTTACGAGTCTTAATAAGGTTCCCAAAAGCTACTGGACGAATTCCAGCGGAAATGAAGAGGTACAGAAATTCATACAGAAGATGGGAGATGGCGTCACCAAAACGCAGATTGAAAGATTGATTTCCGGGGATACCGTGCAGAAAAGGATCGAGGAGCAGCTCACCTATGACACGATGTACAGCAGCGTAGAAAATATGTGGAGTCTTCTGTATGCCACGGGCTATCTGACCCAGAGCGAGACGCCGGTGGGAAATCTGGTGCGCCTTACCATTCCGAATACAGAAGTCCGCAGCATTTTCAGGGACTATGTGCTGCAGTTGTTCGAAAAGAATATCACACAGGACGGAGAGACCGTAGCGGCCTTTTGCGAAGCGCTGAAGAGTGGCGATGCGGTTGAGGTTGAAAGACTGTTCACGGTTCTTATGAAAAATACGGTCAGCGTCAGAGACACAGCTGTACGAAAGGAATTCAAGGAAAGCTTCTATCATGGCCTTCTGCTCGGTATCCTCGGGTTTAAGGATGGCTGGAGTGTCGATTCCAACAGGGAATCCGGTGAGGGTTACTACGACATCGCCGTCGAGATTGAGGAGGAAGAAATCGGTATTATCATCGAAGTGAAGTACGCCCGGAACGCGCAGTTCGAGAAGGAGTGCGAAAAAGCCTTGAGGCAGATCCGTGATAATGATTATACGGCAGAGCTGAAGGCGGATGGCATGCGTACGTTGTTGAAATATGGGATTGCCTGCTATAAGAGTCAGTGCAAAGTTGCAGTGGAACGGGAGGGCTGCATGGCTGAGCAGTGATGGATCGAAGATAAAAAGCCGACAGGGTATCGGAATTTCCGCCCTGTCGGCCTTATCTTTTATGTTATTCAGCAGATTTCCGCGCCAGCCGGCATCTCATTCTCCGGCGTCAGCAGCGAGAGCTTTCCGTCCGCATCTTCCGCGCAGAGCAGCATGCCCTCGGAGACGAGCCCCCGGATCTTGCGTGGCTCGAGATTTACAAGTACCATGACCTTCTTGCCGACCATTTCCTCCGGGGTGTAGCTGCTGCGGATACCGGAGACGATCTGGCGTACCTGACTCCCGATCTTTACCTGGGAGCAGAGCAGTCGGTCTGCCTTCGGCACGGCCTCGCAGGAGAGGATCTCGCCGACCTGGAACTGCAGCTTTGCGAAGTCGTCGTAGGAAATAGCGGGCTTTGGTTCGAGATCGACGACCGGTTCTGTCGGCGCCTTGGCGGCCTCCTCGGCGGCGTGGCGCTCCTCCACCTTCTGCAGCACTTCCTTCACATCGAGGCGCGCGAAGAGGATCTGCGGCTGGTCGGTGACCTTTGTGCCGGACGGATAGAGTCCGAAGCGATCCATTTCCTCCATGCTGCGCGGTGCGGCGTTCAGCTGCTCCAGGATCTTTCTGGAAGTGGAGGGCATGAAGGGTGTGAGAAGCGCTGCGCCGTAGCAGATGCTCTCCACGAGGTTGTAGAGCACGGTGGCGAGCCTGTCCTTCTGCGCCTCGTCCTTCGCAAGTGCCCAGGGCATCGTCTCGTCGATGTATTTATTGCAGCGCTTGAAGAGGGCAAAGATCTCGGTCAGGGCGTCCGCGACGCGCAGCTGGTCCATCTTTTCATTTGCCCTGGTGAGCGTGGAGAGGACGGTGGCTTTCAGATCCTCGTCCACCTCAGCACCCACACCGGTGTCCGTCACGACGCCGCCAAAATATTTATTTGACATGGAGATCGTGCGGTTCATGAGGTTGCCGAGCGTATTGGCCAGCTCGGAATTGAGGCGTTCCACCATCAGCTCCCAGGTGATCACGCCGTCATTTTCAAAGGGCATCTCGTGCAGCACGAAATAGCGCACCGCGTCCACGCCGAAGAAGTCGACGAGCTCGTCCGCGTAGAGCACGTTTCCTTTGGATTTGCTCATCTTGCCGTCACCCTGCAGCAGCCAGGGGTGGCCGAATACCTGCTTCGGAAGCGGCAGATCGAGCGACATCAGGAAGATCGGCCAGTAGATCGTGTGGAAGCGGATGATATCCTTTCCGATCAGATGCAGATCTGCGGGCCAGAGCTTTTTGAACTGCTCGCTTGAATCGCCCTCGCAGTCGTAGCCGATGCCGGTAATGTAGTTGGTCAGCGCGTCAAGCCAGACATAGACGACGTGCTTTTCGTCGAAGGTGACAGGAATCCCCCATTTAAATGAAGTTCTCGATACACACAGATCCTGCAGCCCCGGGAGCAGGAAATTGTTCATCATCTCGTTCTTGCGGGAGACGGGCTGGATAAACTCCGGGTGCGTATTGATATGGTGAATCAGACGGTCGGCGTATTTGCTCATGCGGAAGAAATACGCCTCCTCCTGCGCGGGCTGCACCTCGCGGCCGCAGTCCGGGCATTTGCCGTCCACGAGCTGGGACGGCGTCCAGAAGGACTCGCAGGGCGTGCAGTAGAGTCCTTCATAGGAGCCCTTGTAAATGTCGCCCTTGTCGTACATGTATTTGAAAATCTTCTGTACCTGACGCTCATGATCCGCGTCCGTCGTGCGGATGAATTTGTCGTAGGAGGTGTCCATCAGGTCCCAGATCTCCTTGATCTGTCCGGCCACGTCGTCCACAAATTCCTTCGGCGTGACGCCCTTCTCCGCAGCCTTCAGCTCGACCTTCTGTCCGTGCTCGTCCGTGCCGGTCTGGAAAAATACGTCGTAGCCCTGGAAGCGACGATAACGCGCGATACTGTCGGCCAGCACGATCTCGTAGGTATTTCCGATGTGCGGTTTTCCCGAAGTATAAGCGATGGCGGTCGTCATATAATATTTTTTCTTTTCCATTATTTCTACCTCTGTTTATCCGTTTTTCTCAGAGTAGCACACGAAGAAAAAGAAGTCAATAAAAGACCACGGCCTCCTTCTCGCCGCGGGCTCTTCCTTAAGCACTCATCCTCCGGACATGTCCAGAAGCTCTGCCTGTTTCAGGAGAAAGCGGTATTTCAGCTGCACAGCCTGCAGCTCATAGATGGAGGAATCGATGAGATCCGGATCGATCACATTTTCGAAGTTGGAGTAGGCGCGGTCCAGTGCGGATTTTGCGTCGGCGATGTCTTCCAGAAGCTGTTTTCTGCGGGCGTCTTTAAGCGAATTGGCTTCTCTCGTCTTCATTGGCTTCTCCCTTCTATATTGGGCAAATCGGTTTCTATCAGTATAGTCGCGAATTGGAAAATTTATACGGTTTCTGGAATATTTTTCACGGGGACCTTGTATATTGGAAAAAAGGGGGCGAGCCAAATGGATAAAACAAGCGGAATTTTCGTCATAGCGGGAGCCTGCCTGCTGGTTCTGTTTATGGTGACAGTGAAGCGCAAGGCTGAGATCCTGCTGAATTTCTGCCTGCGCGCTGTCCTGGGCGGAATCGCCATTCACGCGGTCAATACAGCGCTCTCCCTGTGGGGAATTTCCTGCTGCGTGGCCATTGGGCCTCTTAGTCTTTTGACATCCGGAATCCTTGGAATCAGCGGGGTTTCTCTGCTTTTTGCGATTTCGGCGATTCGTTTTTTGTGAAGGTTGCACAAAAAATTTGAACAAATTGTAAACTCTATGGACAGACGAAAAAAGAGGATTTATAATAGAGACCGTGATAAACGTTTATCTTGAAGTGGCATTTCGCCATAGGCTCACGGTTTTATTCTGAGCCGGATTCCATGAAGTATAGCAGTTAGGAGGACCAACATGGTGCTGCTGGAGGTAACTATGTGAAAAGCACAGGTATGTGGGTTGCCGACTCCCAGGAGGCGTATGCGAAGGCCTTTATGGAGTACGTCAACCTGAAGAAAAATCATTTGTTTCAGGTACGCGTCTGCACAGACGAGGAGCAGCTGAAGAAGCTTCTGTCCGACGAAGAGATCGAAATATTGCTGATAACAGCAGAGTGGTATGAGGCCTTTCGGGAACTCATACACCAGAAGAGTGTGATCATCCTGTCGGAGGGGAGCGTATCCGGGGACATCGGTAGCTGTCCGGCTGTATATAAGTATCAGTCTGTCGAGAATATCCTTCGGGAAGTGATGTTTTACTATTCTGAACAGGACAGCGAACGGGCCTGTACAGGAGTTCGCAGGGATACGCGGGTGATTGGCGTCTTCTCCCCCTGCGGGGGAGCTGGAAAAACTGTTTTTGCTCTGACACTGGGAGAAATACTTGCGGAGAAAGAAAATCAGAACGTTTTATATCTGAACCTTGAGGAATGCTCCGGAATCGCCGGATATCTGGGCGGCGGTCACTGGAACGCATCCGATCTGATCTATTTTTTAAGACAAAATAAAGCGCAGTTTCTCTATCGGCTGAACAGTATGGTCCAGAAGCTGGATCGCCTGGATTACATCCCGCCCTGCGAATCCTATACGGATTTCTGTCAGATTACGGCTCAGGAGTGGCAGCGGCTGCTGCAGCTGATTCGTACGCAGACTCATTATGATTCGGTCATATTGGATTTGGGGAATGTGATGGGTCATGAGGCAGAGCTGTTGAGGCAGTGTGACGGCATCTATGTACCGGTGCGGCAGGACATGATCTCCAGAGCGAAGGTGGATCAGTACGAAATGTATTTACAGATTTTAGATAGACTGGACATTTTGGAGAAAATGCAGAAGCTGGAGCTTCCGGCATGCGGAAGCGTGCTGGAGAGTACGGAGGATCTTCTTATGCTGCGGCAGCGGGAGACTGGTGTTTACATCAGAGAACTGCTGAAGGAATGAGGAGGGATCATGGCAAAAAAGTCGGAAGGCTCCGAGCTGTACGCGGAGCTGAAAAGACAGGTTCTGGAGCGGGTAGATTTGAGCCGGGAGGTTCCGGATGAGGAGATGCAGGAGCTGATCGACGAGGTGGTATTGTCTTGCGGGAAGGAGCGCCATTTTCCGCTCAATGAGAGATGCCGGTTAAAACAGGAACTGTTCTATGATCTGCGAAAGCTGGATGTGCTCCAGGAGCTTCTGGAGGATCAGGAGGTGACGGAGATCATGGTGAACGGGACCGACGGTATTTTTCTGGAGAGGAAAGGGAAACTGTTCCGCTGGGAGAAAAGCTTTGCGTCCGAGGAAAAGATACAGGATATTATTCAGCAGATCGCGGGGGCATGCAACCGCGTTGTCAATGAGTCGCAGCCGATTGTGGATGCGCGATTGAAAAATGGCGACAGGGTGCATATTGTCCTCCAGCCGGTAGCGGTAAATGGGCCGATCATCACAATACGACGATTTCCTGCAGAGCCCATGACCATGAGGCGGCTGCTGGATATGGAGAGTATCTCTGAGGAAGAGGCTTTGTTTCTGAAGGACGCGGTGCGGGCCGGTTATTCTATCCTGATTGCGGGTGGAACCGGTTCCGGAAAGACCACCTTTCTGAACGCACTCTCGGAATATATTCCACAGGAGGAGCGGGTTGTCGTTATCGAGGATACGACGGAGCTGCAGATACAGAGCGTGCCGAATCTTGTGAGGATGGAGACCCGCGCTGCGGGAACGGAGGATTGCAGAGAGATTGCAATTCGCGACCTGATACGGGCGTCTCTTCGGATGCGCCCGAGCAGGATCATTGTGGGTGAGGTGAGGGGCGCCGAGACGTTCGAGCTTCTGACCTGTCTGAATACGGGGCATGACGGTAGCTTCAGTACCTGCCATGCGAACAGCACCCGGGATACGATCTCGCGACTGGAAACTATGGTCCTGATGGGGATGGAATTGCCCTTGCAGGCGATACGGAGGCAGATTGCGTCCGGCATTGACCTGATCGTTTATCTGGGGAGACTGCGCGATAAAAGCCGCAGACTTCTCGAAATCACGGAAGTGACCGGCATGGAGGGGGAGCAGGTGGCCTTAAACCCGCTGTTCTCCTTCCGGGAGACCGGTCAGGTATCCGGCAGGATCTGCGGGGTACAGGAAAGGACAGGAGAGTTGAAAAATATTGAAAAGATGGCGCGTGCCGGGATTTTTAAAGGCGGGGAGGGAGATACTTCCTGATCTGCTGACGGGCGGATTGCTTATCATTGCGCTGGCATGGCTCTATTACGATATGTTTGCCGCCGCGCTGCTTCTGTCTTCACTGCTCGTATTCTGGCACAGGGAGTGCAGCGCTTCAAGGAGGAAAAAACCAAAGATCGTTTCCTCCGGATGTTCCGGGAATGGATCCTTCTTTTGTCGTCCTCGCTGACGGCGGGCTATTCCGTGGAGAACGCGTTTGCGCAGTCTTACCGGGAGCTGCAGCTCATGTTTCCGGGCGGCGGGCTGATGCTGGACGAGCTGAAGGAGATGCTGAAAAAAGCGGAAAATAACCAGAGGCCGGAGGTGCTCTTGAAGGAGCTGGCGCGAAAATATCCCTTTGAGGAAGTAAAAAGCTTTGCCGAGGTGTTCTGCACGGCGCGGGGAAGCGGGGGCAGCCTGAGCGCGATTATCCGCAGTACGGCGGAGCAGATGGCGCAGATCATGGATACACGCAGGGAGATCGATACCTTTCTGGCAGCAAAAATGTTCGAGCAGAAGATTATGATGGTCATGCCTGCGGGAGTCCTTCTGTACGTGAGACTTGGCTCCGCGGAATTTGTGGAGGACCTCTATCACAATCTGCCGGGGATGGCGGTTATGACGGCCTGTCTCGGGATTTATCTGGCGGCCTGCCTGATGGGAAGAAGGATGGTGCAGTTCGATATATGAAGCAGAGGACAAAGATGATACTCGTCGCGGCGGCGGGAAGCCTCCTGAGTCTGGCGTTCTTTGTGTACAGCATGTATGGCAGAGAGCCGCTGACGGAGCTGACAAGACCCGGAGTCGGGAAGGGCGATCAGACAGAGGAGCTCGAGGTGAAGATTGCGGATTCGGTCTATACGCTGGAGGTAAGACTGAAGGAGCTGCCATACACGGAGGCGGCGGCGGGAACGCTTCTGGGAGAGGCCGCCGCCGGACTGGAGGGGCTCTTCCTGAACGGAAATGCGGACATGGCTCATATTGAGGCGGATGTGCTGATGCCATCCACCTACCCGGGCACGGAGATCGCCATCCAATGGTATCTGAGCTCCTGGGAGTATATTTCTCCGGACGGGACGGTGGAAAATGAAGGACTGGAAGAGGCGGAGACGTTTACGCTGCGCGCGGAGCTTACTTTGTCGGATCAGGAGCTTGACTGGACGCGCGAGGTCACGGTCTGCCCGCCGAGTGAGCCGGACGAGGAACAAAAGCTGGAAATGCTGGCACAGCAGATCGAGTCGGCGCAGGAGGACGGCAGTGCGGAAACGATTTCCCTGCCGGATAGTCTTCTCGGAGAAACGCTGATCTGGTATCCGGCAAAGGATGACCGCTGGCTTCTGATCGCGCTGCTGACGGTGGCGGCACTCTGCGCCATGGTTTTTGGGAAGAGGCAGGAGGAGGAAAAAGCGCTGGCAAAAAGGGAACGTGTCCTGCAGCTGGCCTATCCGGATATTGTCAGCCGTCTGGGACTCTATATGGGAGCCGGGATCAGCATGCGCAATGCCTGGGAGCGGATTGTAGAGAGCTATGAACAGAGCGGTGCGCAAAATGAAGCTTATGAAGAAATGCGTATTACACTGCGTGAGATGCGCAGCGGCGTGGCGGAGAGCGCGGCCTATGAGCGCTTCGGCACCCGGTGTCGGCTGCCGTCCTACCTGAAACTGGGGACGCTCCTGAGTCAGAATCTGAGAAAAGGGACACGGAATCTGACCGGACTTCTGCAGGAGGAATCCAGGGAGGCCTTTGAAAACCGGAAAGCATACGCGAAGAAGCTGGGCGAAGAGTGCGAGAGCAAGCTGCTGCTGCCGATGCTTCTGATGCTGCTGACCGTACTGATTATGATCATGTATCCGGCGGTTGTATCATTTCAAGCATAAAATGGAGGAGGAAAATTATGAGATATCTGGGAAACAGAATCAGATGGTTCTGGAGCGATTTCTGGAACGATGAACGGGGGATGGGAACAGTGGAAGTCATCCTGATTATCGTGGTACTGATAGGCCTGGTCATCATTTTTAAGAGTCAGATCACCGATGTGGTCAATACGATTTTTGAAAAGATTGTGTCTCAGAGCAGCAGCGTCTAAGCGCTGCTCCGGGCAGATCACCGTCTGGCTGTCTCTGAGTTTCCTGGTTTTTTTGTCACTGTATCTGCTTTGTCTGCAGTCAGTTCAGAAGCAGTCGGCGAGGAGACAGGCGGAGCAGGCGGTAGAGAGCGGACTGTTTTCCCTCTTTTCTGAATATGAGCCGCATCTTCTGGAGGACTATGACCTGTTCTGCCTGAATACCTCGTTTCGGAGTGGGATGGAGCGATCGGATGAGATTTGCAGCCATCTGTGGAAGTTCACGAAGGACAATATCACCGGAACGACGGGGAACGCACTGGAAGGGCTGACGCTTCAGGGGGTAAATGTGCAGGACTTTGTACGTGTCACGGATGGGAACGGCGCGGTTTTCTACCGGCAGGCAGTTGGGGTTGTAAAGCAGAAAACCGGGATTTCGCTCGCGGAGGAATGGATATTGGACGACGCGCTTCAGGCGGAAATGTCAGAAAACAGCAGCAGATTTCAGGAGGACTGTGCGGATTTTGAGGGAAGCGTAGTGAACTATGAGAATGAGGATGATGAGGCGGTGGAGGCGGAAGCCTTCGAGTGGGACGGTATCTGGAATCACTTTGCACTCTCTCAGGCGGTGAAAAGCACCGCGGCTCTGTCGGAAAAATCAATCACGCTGTCGAATGTGCCGTCGGGACGGGATTTAAGCGTCGGCGTGGGAAGCGCGGATGGGAGCGAGGACGGCGTCCTGGAGAAGCAGCTGTTTATCAGTTATCTGTGCGATTATATGACGAACGCGCAGGAAGCTTTGCCCGCGGAGGAAAGCGGGAGCGCGTATCTGGATTATCAGATGGAGTATATTCTCTGCGGGCAGGCCTCCGATCAGCAGAATCTGGAACAGACGCTCAGGATGCTTCTTCTGATGCGTGAGGGTGTGAATTATGCTTTTCTGCTGAGCCATCCGACGTACAGTGAGAAGGCGGAGACGCTCGCATATCTTCTGGCAGGCATTACGTTGAATGAGGCCCTGATTCAGAGTGTGAAACAGCTGATCCTGCTCGGCTGGGCTTACGGCGAAAGTCTGGTGGAGGTGCGGCAGCTTCTCCAGGGATATGAGCTTGCTGTTGTAAAGGAAGAGGCGGACTGGCAGCTGCCGCTAGGCGGCGTCCTGGGCCTGATCGGCAATCCCGGAAGATATGACGCGCAGAGTCCGGCTCAGGAGGGAATCAGCTATGAGACCTGTCTTCGTATTTTTCTGACGACAAAGTCTGCGCAGACGCTCGCGATGAGGAGTCTTGATGTGATTGAAGGAGAGCTGCAGCTTGAGGAAGGCTGCGAACAGATTCATCTGGATCACTGCATTGAGGGGCTGACCGCACAGGTCTGGATGAATGACATTTATATGGAAAGGACATATCAGTATGAGTAAGAAAAACGGGGCGGAGAGGAGGCGCAGAAGGATGCCCTTCCGACACACGTGTTATGAGCACTCTTTTCCTCTCCAGACACCCCACGTATGGAACAAATCAAAATTCAGCAACCGGAAGAAAGCCGGGAGGGCTTCCTTCTGCGTCTTCGAAAAGGGCAGTCTGACGCTTGAGACGACCCTGACGCTCCCGTTTCTGCTCTGCGCGGTTACGGCTCTTCTGTATCTGTTTGCCTTCAGCGCTGCAAACGCCAGGGATTACCGAGCGCTGGTGGAGAAGGCGGAGACACTGGCGGTGACGGCGGGGCAGAGTCTGACGGATGATCCTTACATAGAGCTTTACGATTATGATACGGCGAGAACCCCATTCTCCGCCCTGGCTTTCGGGAGCCGCTCTGTGCTCCGGCATGTAAAAATCCGGGCGTGGGTCGGTTATACCGGCGAGAGCTTCGACGCCGGGGGCGGGGAGCAGATTGTTTACCGGACGCCGGACGGGGAGGTCTATCATCTGAGCTGTGACTGCAGCTATCTGGCTCTGTCCGTGCGAAGCCTGGTGTTTTCTGCTCTTTCTGAAGAGCGGAACGACTCGGGCAGCCGTTACACGGCCTGTGAGTACTGTGTTGGAGACGGGGCGGCGAATGCGCTCGTCTATATCACGGACTATGGCGACTGCTATCATAATTCCCGCAGCTGCAGGGGACTGAAGCGGACCGTGATGGGAGTGCCGTTGTCGGAGGTGAGCGGGCTTCGCTGCTGTTCCCGCTGCGGCTCGCAGTGAGCGCATGGTGGGTCGGGCTTCATCTGCTGCTTTTGTCTGTGGAAGACCTGCGCAGCAGGGAGGTGCCGCTGCTGCCGATTGTGGAGCTGGCGCTTGTCGGGCTTTGCCGGGCAGCCGCGATGGGGACGTGGGTTTCGCCTCTGCCCGGAGCGCTGCTGCTCTGCGCGGGGTACTTAAGCGACGAGCAGATCGGATATGGGGACGGCTGGCTGACGCTGGCTCTTGGCATGTGGTTTCCGACGGAACGGCTGCTTTTGATGCTTGCGCTGGGTTCCCTTCTGTGCGTTGGAGCCGGTCTTGGCACAGGAGAAAGAGAACTGCCCTTTGTTCCGTTTCTGACAGCGGCATATTTTATGACAGGGGGAGGATAGAAAATTGCATGTGAGGAAAAAGGGACGATTTGTGCTGGAAGCAGCGTATCTGGTTCCGGGGATTTGCGTTCTGCTGGTATTTCTGGTTTATTTTACGCTGTATGCGCACGATTACGCGGTCTGCACGCATGCTGCGCTGGAATCCGGCACAAAGGGAATTTATCGGGAAGATGAAACGGCGGCGCAGGTGCAGGCCGCGATCGAGGCGGACCTCGAGAAAAAGCTGGACGAGCGATTGCTCTGGCTCAGTGATCCGGAGGTGGAGGTGAGCGTCAGTCCGCTGAAGGCGAGTATCCGCGTGGCGGGGAACGGCAGATTTCTTACTACTTATTCAATAGAGGTGAAGCGGACTTTGTATCGGGTACATCCCTGTGACACGCTGCGGACGAGCCGCTGGCTGACAAATATGGCGGGAGAAGAAGAATGAGAGAGGTACATTACAAACGGGATCTGAACAGCAATTATATGATCCTGACGGACGAGAGGACGGATGACAACAGCTATGAGGAAAGAATGATCACGGAGAACCGTATTCAGGGGCTTCTGCCCTGCGTGACCCAGCGCCGTGAGAAAAGTACGGAATATTACTATGAGATCACCGGGAAGCAGAGTATGACACTTCTGTACGAGAGACGGAAGATGACATACGATCAGCTGCTGGAACTCCTCAAAGGGCTGTGGAAGATTCTGGAAAATGCGGAGGAATATCTGCTTGGAGCGGATCATTTCATTCTGGAGCCGGAGTATATTTACCTTCACACGAAATCAGAAAAGCCCTGTCTGTGTTATTATCCGGCGCAGGAAAAGAATATCCGGGAATCGTTCCTGAGTCTGGCGGAGTATCTGTTGGGCAAGCTTGACAGGAGCGATACGGCGGGGATTGAGTTCGGTTATGATTTGTATCAGCGCGCAATGGAGCCGAATTTCAGCCTTCGGGAAATACTGCAGCGATATAACCCGGTTGAGGAGAAGCAGGAAGAGGAACCGATAGCGATTCAGACTGTGAGTGAGCGACCCTCGGTTCAGGCGCAGACGCTGGAGAAGACCGGAAGCTGGAAAAACTTCTTCCGGAAGAAGCCGAAGAAGCCGCGGATGGAGGACTATGTGGAGGAGGCGGAGCGTCTGGGAAGTGGCTCTGTGCTGTTCCTGCGGGAGCAGGGAGCACCGAAGGAGACGATGTGTCTCGCAGAGCCCAGAAGAGAAGGGCTGACGCTGAAAAATCAGGATGGAGAGTATCCGGATCTGCATGTAATAGAAGGCCCTTATCTGATCGGCAAAAGGAAGGATAACGTGGACGGCTGTATTCCGGCTCCCACGATCAGCAGGATCCATGCGCGTATCACAAAACAGAGCGCACAGTATTATCTGGAAGATCTGAACTCCACGAACGGAACCTGGGCGGATGAGGTGCAGCTGAATCCCTATGAGCTCTGCCCGCTGTTGAACGGAATGCAGATTCGCTTTGCGGGCGCGTCGTATGTCGTGGAGGTGTAGTCGTCAGCCCGGGCCGGGCGGAGAGGGACTTGCATTGCCCCGGCGAAATCAGTATACTGTGATACGAGAGAGAAGATCGTAAAGCAGATACGATGACGCAGAGGTGAGCTGATGATATTTGATACACACGCCCATTATGATGACAGCGCGTTTGACGAGGACCGGGAGGAGCTCCTCGCTTCCCTGCATGGACAGGGGGTTGGCACGGTCGTCAATGTCGGGGCGGATATGGAGAGCAGTGTGCGCACGGTGGAGCTGACAGAGCAGTATCCGTTTATTTACGGCGCGGTCGGTGTGCATCCGGATGGCGTAGGAGAACTGGATGAGGAAAAGCTGTCCCGGCTGCGGGAGTATCTCGATCTGCCGAAGATCGTTGCGGTTGGAGAGATCGGTCTTGATTATTATTGGGATAAAGAGAACCATGATCTTCAGAAAGAATGGTTTGTCAGGCAGTTCCGGCTTGCGGCAGAACTTGAAAAGCCGGTGATCATTCACAGCCGCGAGGCGGCCGCGGACACTTTTGACATTGTGAAGACAGAATTCCGGCCGGGGATGCATGTCGTCATGCACTGCTATTCCTATTCTCCGGAGCAGGCCCGGGAATACTTAAAGATGGGATTATACTTTGGTATCGGCGGGGTATTGACCTTCAAAAACGCCAGAAAGCTGAAAGAAGTCGTGGAGGAGCTTCCGATGGAGCGAATACTGCTCGAGACGGACTGCCCCTATCTCGCGCCGGTTCCCTTCCGGGGAAAGCGGAATGATTCCGGGAAGCTGGGCCATGTGGTTTGGGAAATCAGCGCGCTGAAGGGCATTTCGGAGGAGGAAGTGATTCGTGTCACGGAGGAGAATGCCAGACATTTCTATAAGATCGGGGAGGGAGCAGGCGTATGAGCAGACCGGTTCCATACCTTGGAGATCCAAAGAATACAATAGAAATTTTGCAGAAATACCAGTTTGTGTTCCGGAAAAAATACGGGCAGAATTTTCTGATTGATGAGTCCGTGCTGGAGAAGATTGTCCGGGCAGCTGGGATTGGACCGGATGATTTCGTGATTGAGATCGGGCCAGGTATCGGCACGTTGACACAGTATCTTGCGTACCATGCCCGACACGTCGTGGTGGCCGAGATCGACGGGGCGCTTCTTCCGATTCTGGAGGATACGCTCTCCGGGTATGAGAATGTCACGGTTATCCGGGAGGATATTCTGAAGATGGATATCCGGCAGCTGGTGGAGGAGATGAACGATGGCCGGCCTGTGAAGGTCGTGGCGAATCTTCCCTATTATATTACGACGCCGATTATTATGGGCCTGCTTGAACGCCATGACCCGGTGGAGAGTATGACGGTTATGATTCAGAAGGAGGTTGCGGAGCGGATGCAGGCGGGGCCGGGGACGAAGGACTATGGTTCTCTGTCGCTGGCTGTGCAGTATTACGCGGAGCCGTATATTGCAGCCTATGTACCGCAGAATTGTTTTATGCCGAGGCCGAAGGTGGGGTCCGCGGTGATCCGGCTTTCGCTTCTTGCAGAGCCTTCGGTGAAGGTAAGTGACGAAAAAAGGATGTTTCGCATTATCAGGGCTTCTTTTAATCAGCGGCGCAAGACGCTGCAGAACAGTGTGAGTCACAGCCCGGAGACCGGGGTTACGAAGGAGATGGCCGCACAGATCCTGGAGGAGATGGGCCTGCCTGCCGCTGTGCGCGGAGAGGCTCTGACTCTTGCGCAGTTCGCGCGATTTTCCGACCTGGTGGCAGAAAACGGGACATAAGTATTTTCGGACATGCATAGAATAGACCCGAAGGACAGGAGGGGATTCTATGCAGGAATACAGAAGGCAGATTGCCTATCTTTATGCCTATGAGCACGGCGAGCCGCATCGAAGCGCGGGCTTTGTGAAAGCCGAGGAGCGGGCCGGACAGTGCAGGCTTGCGATACATTTGAAGGGCTACTGCCATCCGGGCGAGCAGACCGGAAAGGTTTTTCTCTACTTTTATCATCGGAACCGGGCGGTAGGTATTCCGGTGGGAGAGCTGGAACGGAGGAATGGCGCGCTCGAATGGCAGGGAAGCGTTGCCACGGATAATATCCTCGGAAAGGGCGTCAGCTTTGATCGGATTCGCGGCCTGTGGGTGCGCCGCCCGGGCGGACGGGACTATGTGGCGGAGTGGGACGATTATCCGGTGGATGTAAATCGCTTTCTGCTGTATCCGAAGGGCGGGGAGAAGTGTATTTCCTGTCCGTGGTTTGGGAGCTGCGAGAGGAGCGATCGGGATGAAACTGACAGAGGACGAGCGGTATATGAAGGAAGCCATCCGGCAGGCGCGGAAAGCGGAAAAGCTTGACGAGGTGCCGATTGGCTGCGTCATCGTGAGGGATGGCCATATCATTGCGAGGGGCTACAACCGGAGAAATACCGACAAAAATACGCTGGCTCATGCAGAGCTCTCCGCGATCCGGAAGGCAAGCCGGGCGGTCGGAGACTGGAGGCTCGAGGACTGTACCATGTACGTTACGCTGGAGCCCTGCCAGATGTGCGCCGGTGCCATTGTACAGGCACGTATCCCGCGGCTGGTGATCGGCGCGCGCAATCCGAAAGCGGGCTGCGCGGGCTCCATTCTGGATCTTCTGCATGTCCCGGCTTTCAATCATCAGGTGGAACTGACGGAGGGTGTGCTGGAAACGGAGTGTTCCGGGATGCTGAGCGAATTCTTCCGGAAACTGAGGGAGCGGCGCAAAGGCTCTGTTTGACAAAGACTCTGAAAAACGCTATACTGTCAGTGTCCGTGCAGCCGGGGAGATGGCGGTGCCCTGCACCTGCAATCCGCCTTAGCAGGGGTGATATCCTGCCTCGGGCTGTCCGGCTCGCAGCAGCCCTGTATAAGTGGCATTGATGTCCGGGTCTTACGCAACAGAAACCCGTGAACCGTGTCAGGTTGGGAACAAAGCAGCACTAAGCGGGACCTTTTGTGTGCCGTGAGGGTGCCTGGGCTGAGTTAACTGTACAGGTAACGTGTGGGTCGGCGGTTCAAAGCAGGATGCACGGATTAAAAAAGTATTTCATAATTTGCTTCGGAAGCAGCGCACGGCGCTATCCGGAGCTTTTATTTTTCTTGTGGAAATGAGGTGAGTGGGTTATAATGAAAATAACGTGTTTTTCCATAACAAGAAAAGGAGACAGGGCTTATGAAACGGGTAGGTATGCTGACAAGCGGGGGCGACTGTCAGGCGCTGAACGCGACGATGCGCGGCGTGGTGAAGGGTCTTTACAACGGCTTGAAGGGCGACGTGGAGATTTACGGCTTTGAAGAGGGCT
This sequence comes from Lachnospiraceae bacterium, assembly GCA_021202815.1. Lineage (GTDB taxonomy): Bacteria > Bacillota > Clostridia > Lachnospirales > Lachnospiraceae > Hominiventricola. The sequence continues at coordinate 22,959 of JAJQCG010000130.1, forward strand.
ATAAGGGGCTGATCTACAATGAATACCGCATGATGAATTCAAGAGATTTTTCAGGCATTCTTACGAAGGGCGGAACGATTCTGGGCAGCTCCAGACAGTCCTTCAAGAGCATGAGAGAGCCGGATGAAAACGGACTCGACAAGGTCGAGGCGATGAAGCAGAATTATCGGAAGCTGGGCCTCGACTGCCTGGTCATTCTCGGCGGGAACGGCACGGAGAAGACGGCCAATCTGCTGCGTGAGGAGGGGCTGCACATCATCCATCTGCCGAAGCCGATCGACAACGATATCTGGGGCACAGATATGACCTTCGGTTTTCAGAGCGCAGTGGATATCGCCACGGACTGCATTGACTGCATCCATACGACGGCTGCGTCCCACGGCAGAGTTTTCATCGTCGAAGTTATGGGGCACAAGGTTGGCTGGCTCACACTCCATGCGGGTATCGCGGGCGGCGCGGACATCGTGCTGATTCCGGAGATCCCGTATGATATTGATAAGGTCTGTGACGCGATTGCGAGGCGCAATCACCAGAAGAAGGGTTTCACGATCCTGGCGGTCGCGGAGGGTGCGATTTCAAAGGAGGACGCAGCCCTGTCCAAGAAGGAATACAAGGCAAAGATGGCGAATTATCCTTATCCGTCTGTCTCCTACGAGCTTGCGGAGCAGATTAAGGAGCGGACCGGTACGGATGTGCGCGTGACGGTTCCGGGGCATATGCAGAGGGGTGGTTCGCCGGATCCCTATGACCGGGTGCTCTCCACCAGGCTCGGCGCGCGGGCCGCAAAGCTGATTATTGACAAGGAATACGGTTACATGGTGGCGATCGTAAACGGCGAGACCTGCAAGGTTCCGCTCGGCGAGGTGGCGGGTCGTCTGAAGATGGTGGATCCGGATTCCGGTATTATAGAGGAAGCGAAGCTGACGGGAATCAGCTTTGGTGATTAAAGAATGTCTTATACAGCGCTGTACCGGAAGTTCCGTCCGACGGAATTTCCGGACGTAAAGGGGCAGGATCACATCGTGACCACCCTGAAAAATCAGATTCGTGCGGATCGCGTCGGCCATGCGTACCTGTTCTGTGGGACGCGCGGTACCGGTAAGACGACGGTCGCGAAGATTTTCGCGAAGGCGGTGAACTGTGAGCATCCGGTGGACGGTAGCCCCTGCGGAGAATGTGCGTCCTGCCGCGCGATTGCGTCCGGCGCGTCGATGAATGTGATCGAGATCGACGGCGCGTCTAATAACGGTGTGGATAATATCCGCGAGATTCGCGAAGAGGTGTCTTATGCTCCCACGGAGGGGAAATACAAGGTTTATATCATCGACGAGGCGCATATGATCACACCGGCGGCGTTCAACGCGCTTTTAAAGACGCTGGAGGAGCCGCCGTCCTATGTGATTTTTATTCTGGCGACGACAGACGTCCATAAGGTGCCGGTGACGATTCTTTCGCGCTGCCAGCGCTATGACTTCCGGCGGATCACGGCGGATACGATCATGGTGCGCATGAAGGAGCTGCTGGACGAGGAGCAGGTGGAGGCGGAAGACCGGGCGCTCGCCTACATTGCGAAGGCTGCGGATGGTTCGCTGCGCGACGCTCTGAGTCTGCTCGACCAGTGTATCGCGTTTTATCTTGGGGAGAAGCTGACCTACGATCATGTGCTGGAAGTGCTCGGCGCAGTCGATATCGACGTGTTCAGCGAGCTGTTCCGTCAGCTTTGCGCGCAGGAGCTCGCGAAGGCGATCAGCAGCGTCGAGAAGGTTATTCTGCAGGGCAGAGAGCTGTCCCAGTTTACTACTGATTTTATCTGGTATCTCCGGAATCTTCTCATGCTGCAGAGCGGTGGCGGGATGGAGGAGCTGGTCGACGTCTCCTCGGAGAATCTTGCCCGCATGATGGAGGAGGCGTCCCTTTGCGATTCGGAGACGCTGATGCGCTATATTCGCGTACTTTCGGAGCTCTCGGGGCAGCTGCGCTACTCGACGCAGAAGCGTGTGCTTGTGGAGATTGCCCTGATCCGGCTGTGCAGACCGGCGATGGAGCAGGATTACAGCTCCCTGCTGCAGCGTGTGAGTCAGCTCGAACAGCGTATGGAGAAGGGCATCCCGGCAGCCACAGCCGTACAGCCGGTGCGCGAGACGCCCGCGGCGCGTCCGAAGACGCTCCTGCCGGAAGCGCTCTCGGAGGATGTGCAGCAGTTTGTCAGGAGATTTCAGGAATTCCGCAAAAAGCTCGGAGGCATGCAGGCGCAGCAGCTGAACGGTGCGTTGTGCCGGGAGCTGCCGGATCGTTCCGGCGCGGAGGTTATCCTTGGCCGGGAGCTGCCGGTGGACGAGCAGGCGCTCGCGCAGGATCTGCAGCGGCTGGTGGAGAAGGAGATGCAGGTGCGGATGAACATCAAGGTGCACACACCGCACACGGACCCGAGGCCGCAGGAGGCGGTTCTGGATCTGTCGGGAGTCAACATGGAGATCGAAGTGGACAGCGAGTGATCGCTGATAAAAAGGAAAGCAGGAGGAGAGGCACGATGGCAAGAAAAGGCGGATTTCAGGGTGGTATGCCGGGCAATATGAACAATCTCATGAAGCAGGCCCAGCGCATGCAGCGCCAGATGGAGGAGAGCCAGAAGGAGCTCGAGAGCGCGGAGTTTACGGCGGCGGCCGGCGGCGGTGCGGTCGAGGTGACGGTGACCGGAAAGAAGGAAGTCACGAAGGTAAAGCTCGACCCGGAGGCTGTGGACCCGGACGATGTGGAGATGCTCGAGGATCTGATCATGGCGGCGGCCAATGAAGCGCTGCGCAAGGCGGATGAGGCAGCCGCTGCGAACATGGCGAAGATGACCGGCGGCATGGGAGGACTCGGTTTCTGATGGAGTATTACAGTAAGCAGATCAGCCAGCTGGCGGAGCAGCTCGCCTCCCTGCCCGGGATCGGAGCCAAGATGGCGCAGCGCCTGGCCTTCCATATGATCGATATGCCAGAGGAGAAGGTGGAGAAGCTGGCGGAGACGATGGTAAAGGCACGCAAAACGATTCGCTATTGCCGGGAGTGTCTGACGCTGACGGATCAGGAGCTCTGCCCGATCTGCGCCGACGAGCGGCGGGATCATCGGACGATCATGGTCGTCGAGAATCCGCGCGACATGAGTGCTTATGAGAAGACGGGCAAGTACGAAGGCGTTTATCACGTGCTGCACGGCGCGATTTCCCCGATGCTGGGTATCGGGCCTTCGGATATCCGTCTGAAGGAGCTCATGCATCGCCTGGAGAAGGATGTGGACGAGGTGATCATCGCCACAAATTCGAGCCTGGAGGGTGAGACGACGGCGATGTATATCAGCAGGCTTGTGAAGCCGACCGGGATCAGGGTGAGCCGGATCGCGAGCGGCGTGCCGGTCGGCGGAGATCTGGAATATATTGACGAAGTAACGCTGCTGCGCGCGCTGGAGGGGCGCGTGGAGCTGTAGAGAAGGAGGAAAAAGATATGAGTATCGAGAAAAAAGTGTTCGGCGTGACCCGGGACGGGAAGGAGGCTTCTCTCTATACGCTGCGAGGTGAAGGCGGCATGGAGGCGACGGTGACGGATTTCGGTGCGATTCTGGTGAGCCTTATGGTTCCGGATCACAAGGGAGGACGCCTTGACGTGGTGCTTGGCTACGACACGCTGAAGGAGTATGAGGAGAATGGCGCCTGCCTCGGCTCAACGATCGGCAGACACGCAAACCGGATCGGCGGCGCGAAATTTACGCTGGACGGTGTGGAATATCACCTGGCTGTGAATGATAATGAAAACAACCTTCACACGGACAAGAATCACGGCTTTCACAAGGTTATGTGGAAGGGAGAACCGGATGAGGCGGCAAATGCCGTGAAATTCACATACCTGAGCCCGGATGGGGAGAATGGGTTCCCCGGAAATCTCACAATGTCCGTTACTTACACCCTGCTCGCGGACGGAATTCAGATCGATTATGACGGCGTCAGCGACAAGAAGACGGTGATCAATGTGACGAACCACTCCTATTTTAATCTGGGAGGGCATGCTTCCGGTTCGATTGCGGACGAGCGGCTGACGCTGAAGGCCAGCGGCTTCGCGGAGATTTATCCGGGCGCGATTCCGACGGGTAGAATTCTGCCGGTGGAGGGAACGCCGATGGATTTCCGCACGGGAAGAAGGATCGGAGACGACGTCGATACAGACTGGGAGCAGCTGAACCTGGTGGGCGGTTATGATCACAACTGGGCGCTCGACACGGAGTTCGGCAAGGTGGAGAAGTTTGCGGAGCTTACGGACGACCGCTCCGGCATCACGATGGACGCCTACACAGATCTTCCGGGCGTGCAGGTCTATACGGCGAACAGTCTGAGCGACAGAAACGGCAAGGGCGGCGTGCAGTACGCAAAACGCGAGGCAGTATGCCTTGAGACGCAGTATTTTCCGAACAGCGTCAATATCCCTTCGTTCCGTCAGCCGGTCTTCGACGCCGGAGAGCACTGCCGCACGACGACGGTTTACAGATTCCGCTAAGACAGAGAAAAAGGACGCTTCGGCGTCTTTTTTTGTCGATAAGAAACGCGGCTTTCCTCCCGTATTTCGTCAAAAACAGAATGCCTTCTGTGTTACGATGTAGCCGGAGGGAGGGATAACGGGATGGAGAAGAAAGAGAGGACATTTCCGCGAAACACGCGTCAGATTGGAGAGCCGGGGACGGGCGCGCGGGTTTTTATAGAGGATTATGTGTATACTTATTTGCGCCAGCTGGCGGGGGACAAGCTTACCTGCATGAGGACGGCGGTGCTGCTGGGGCGCCGTGATGCGTCCGCCGTCTACATACAGGGTGCGCTGGAGGCCGACATGGGACAGGAACGCGGAAAATGGTTTTCCAATGAGAGCTGGAGCGAGATCTTCCGCGGCGTGCAGACCTGGTTCGACGGAATGGAGGTTCTCGGCTGGTACCTGTCGAATCCCGGATTTCCCGTCAAACTTACGGATGATCTGAAATCCCTGCACAGAAAGCATTTCCCGGGTCAGGAGACGGTATTTTTTCTAACCGACATTCTGGAAAATGAAGAAGTATTTTTCCAGCAGGAAGAGGGCGGCCTTACGCCGCTGCCGGGCTATTATATTTATTATGAAAAGAATGAACAAATGCAGGCGTATATCAGCCGCCAGCACGGCGGTCTTGGCATTGAGCCAGAGGGCGTCCTGACAGATCGGGCTGCGGCTCGTTTTCGCAGCACCATGCAGGAGAAGAAGGAGAAAAATTCGCAGAAAAAGCTGATGACACTTCTCTATACGGCCTGTACCTTCCTCGTGATGGTCATTCTTGTCATCGGTGTGACTTTAATCAACAATTATGATCGGATGACGAGTATGGAGAGCGCGCTCTACCGTATCTCGGAGAGCCTGAATGGAGAAAGCGACGGGAACGTGGATGTGGAACAGGCCGCGCAGGAGGAAAATCGTCTGGCGGCGGAGGACGCGGCAGAAGAGGCGTTGTCAGAGGCTGTAACGCCGCAGGCGAAAGAGGTACAGGCGGATGCGGCAGCTGTGACGGAAGAGGGCGGGGCGGCATCACAGGAGAATCCGGAGACGGCGCAGGAAGACAGCACGGAGGAGGCGGATGCAGAAGCGGAACCGGAGCACTATCTGGTGCGGGTCGGCGACACGCTTCTCGGAATCTGCCGCGCAAAATATGGCGGAGACGAGCGCCTGGATGAAATCTGCGAGCTGAACGGTCTGGAGGACAGCGATAAAATTTATGCAGGACAAACCATTGTACTTCCTTAACGGAAAATGGTATACTACAGAGGAACTGCAGATTTGGCGGAGAATACGGATGGCGATACAATTACTGAAGAAAAATACCGGAACCGACGCGGACATGGAGAGCTTCAAAAAAAATCTCCGCGGACACAGGCTCAGAGTCTTTGCATTCTGGGCGGGTGTCCTTGCGCTGGTACTTATCGCGGCGGCGACCTTCTGGGCAACTTACAAAAATAAGGTCTACACGGATTACGAGGCCCTGAACAGTTACGAGCGCTCGGATACCGTGACGACGCAGTATACGGAATTCCTGGATTATGTGCTGAAATACAGCCAGGACGGTATCTCGTGCGTGGATTCCTGCAACCAGCTGATCTGGAGCCAGACCTACAGCATGCAGAGCCCGATGGTGGCGGTTTGCGGAAACAGCGCGGCCATCGCGGAGGAAAATGGAACAGAGGCGATGATTTTCGACGAGAGCGGTTTCCTCGGGAGTGTTCAGACCTTATATCCGATTTGCCAGATCGAGGTGTCGTCTCAGGGAGTGCTGGCGGCGTTGCTCGAGGATGGGGACATCATGCGGCTGTATCTTTACGATAGTGCGGGGACGGTGCTGGTGGAGGCGAAGTTCGAGCTGCAGGATACCGGCTATCCTCTTCGCATGGCGCTCAGCTCGGACGCCACGAAGCTGGCGGTTACTTTTCTCCAGATTCAGGATGGCAGTGTGAATACCTGTATCGCTTTTTATAACTTTGACTCTGTAGGCGAGAATTCTTCGGATCATCTGGTGGCCTCGCGGATCATAAAGGGCGAGATTCTGCCGGGTATTCATTATCTGGGCAGCACGCACTGCTGCATTGTGGGGACGGAGAGACTGCTCTTCTACGAGGGGAGTCAGATTCCGGAGGAGACGACGGAGATTACTCTGGAAAAAGAGGTTCTGAGCGTGTTCGCGTCCGATGATTACCTGGGGCTTGTGACGGAGGGAGAAGAGGATTCCTACGCCCTTCAGGTGTACAACGGTCACGGGACGCTGGAGTGTGAGCTGGAGTTTGACCTCGATTATCATACCATAAAATTTTCGGGCGACATGATTCTTATTTACAATGATTATGATCTGCTGATTGCAAATCACGCGGGAAAGGTGATTTTCGAGACGAGCTTTGAGGAGTCGATCTCCAATCTGTATACAATGTCCGGGAGCACACGCTATATCGTCATGCATGCGTCCAGGACGGATCAGATTCGCTTAAGATAAAGAGGATGTAATAATAAATGGAAATGCTTAACGCGGCCGGTGTGCTCGGGCTGCTTTTTCTCGGATATGGTATGGTAGATGGTTACCGGAAGGGATTTGTCAAAAAAGGAGTCTCTCTTGCCATCATGGTGCTGACTCTGGCGGTAGTCTATATTTCCGCGCCCTATGTGTCGAAATTTTTTCAAAGCGTCCTGCCCTCGGCGTTTACCCTGGAAAATGTGCTGAACACGGACAGCGAGCTCTACCATCTGCTGATTTTAAGCGGCCTTAGCGACGACGCGGAGAATTTCATGTATGTGCTGGCGGCACGGGTGCTGGCGGTGGTTGTGACCTATATTGTTGTGCGCATTCTTCTGCGGACGCTGCTCCTCTCTCTTGAAATCCTGACGAAGGTTCCGGGTTTGAGTTTTCTGAACCGCATCTTTGGCGCGGCCTTCGGCCTGCTGCAGCAGCTCATCGTTCTCTGGCTGTTTCTGCTCGTCGTCGCGATTTTCAGCGCGAGCTCCTGGGGGTCGTTTCTCTATGCGCAGATTCAGGGCTGCGCCTATCTCTCTTATCTATATGAAAATAATCTTCTCCTTCTTATCATCATTCTGCTGCTTCTGGGGGTCTGAAGACCGCGTAAAATTCTGTTAAAATTTTGCCAAAATTTTTTGCTGAAGTGAAAAGTTTACTTCCACTTTGAAAAGAGGGTCAAATGGAGTGG
>JAJQCG010000226.1 GCA_021202815.1 Lachnospiraceae bacterium
TCCTCATTTTTGTAAGAGTAATTGCCACTCCATTTGACCCTCTTTTCAAAGTTGAAGTAAACTTTTCACTTCAGCCTTTTGTATAGGATAATCATTATATCTATAAAGTCAGAATTCATACTTTTATTAATGATTGGGGAACAATTTATTCCTTTTGTTCAAAAAATGTTCCCAAAAAAGCATTGACTGCCGGGGAACATTATGGAAAAATATATTGGTATTTGATGCAGTCCTGATGTCCACCGAAATTCTGGCCAGCTTGTACTTGCAGATTCACACAATACTTACAAGAGAGGAACATCCCACGATGAATATCGCAGTCTACTTAGGAGCAAATGAAGGGAATCTCTCCATTTACAGGGAGCGCGCCGCCGAGCTGGGACGCTGGATCGGCGAAAACGGGCACCGTCTGATCTACGGTGGGAGCAAATGCGGCCTGATGGGCGTGCTGGCGCGGCAGGCGCTGGATCACGGCGCGGAGGTCATCGGCGTCGAGCCTGTATTTTTTATCGAGCAGGAAATCCAGCTGGAGGGCCTGACTCAGCTCATCGTAACCAGCGATATGAAGGAGCGGAAAGCCCGGATGATGGAGCTTGCCGAGGTCTTCATCGCGTTCCCCGGCGGCACTGGCACCGCAGAGGAGATCGCCGAGGTGATCAGCGCCGGTTCGCTCGGCCGCTTGCAGGGCATCTACGGTTATTACAATGTGAATGGTTATTATGAATTTGCACGAAACGGCTATGACCAGATGGTCTCACAGGGCTTCCTGTCCCCGGATAACAGGGCGAAAATCAGATTCTGGAATACAGTCGATGAGATTACGGAAGACATCAAAGTGTTATCTAATGAACAACATCTGAATCAATTTTGCAAGCCATAAAATCCTGTAGCAATAAATATACCCACGGCTGACCATCATCAGGGGAACCATTCCATATAATGGGGAGTTCCGGATAAAGGAAAGCCGCGGGCACTTCGTTGTCAAACTTTCACATTCGTTACTCAGAACATGATTTTACTCATGTTGTCAATCTCCTCCGAGAGTGCCTCATACACGCCCGGGAAGGTGCTCATGGCGAGTCCCTGGGAAGCATTGGGAATGAAGTACAGCTTTCCACACTCACGACAGGCTCTCTCGACTTCCCGCTTCACAACATCCTGCGTCCATCCCTCATAATCTACCGAAGCGCTGTCAATACCTCCCATGAAGGAAATCTGTCCGCCATATTTTTGGATCAGCTCCGGAATATTATTCGAAGTCATGACACCCTGCCAGATGTCAATGCCCATATCGATCATATACGGAACCAGCGTCGCCGCATAAGAATCGGAGTGGTGCACGATCAGTTCCACGCCGTGGCTCTTGTAATAGCCATACACTTTCTTATATACCGGCAGGAAAAACTCTTCAAACATATCCGGCGATATAAACGTGGACTTCTGGCTCCCCCAGTCGTCATGATAGAAAAGCGCATCCGGCTTGATATACTTGCAGATTTCCTCTGCCAGCTGCAGCTCCCACTCGGTAATGTACTCTATCAGCTCCAGCAGTGCTTCCGGCTCCTCATAGAAGGCGATCAGGCAATTCTGAATCTCCATCAGATAATGACACTGTTCAAAGATACCAGGCGCTATGAATGAAGTCACGAACTGTTCATTTCGGTCCACTGCCTCCGCCTTCGCGATATACGGCTCCCACGCGGACGCGGGAAACACTACATTCGGCGCATGAACATACTCTCTCCAGCGCGTCACATCCTTGCAGACGATGCTCTCCTCGTCATGCACCGGAAACGCTCCCGGTACCCCTTTGGGCCAGGAACTCTTCACGCCCCAGGCGTTTATGACGTTGAGCTCGCCCGGCTTCGGTGCCGGATTGTGTTCACTAAACGGAGTAGCGACCTGCATGGCAAACGCTTCATACTGATTGACAAATCAATCCGGCTTGCCTCCGTGAATGGTTTCCAGCAGATTTTGTCTTTTACTTAACATCTTTTCCCCCTACCTTTCATTTGTATTACTGTCCTATACATATTTATACTTAAATTTTCCGTATTTGTCAAGTGTCTCGAACATTGCGTCCAGATTCTTGAGCTGATGCTGTCTTATCGGCTCTCCGATTCCTGAGTAAGGCTCTTTGTAATTCAGAACAGCGGGCGCAGGCCACATGCCAACTGCACGTCCTGTGTTCGAGGTTTGGCTCTCAAAATCAGAAGCTCAGCTTCCGCTCCTCCAGATACCGCAGCATCCAGTAGGGGTTCACCGCCGTCTCCTGGTCCGCGCCGAGCGGAATATAGATGCCGACATGCAGATGCACCGGAAACTGCTCCGTAGTGCCCTCCTCGCCGTAGCCGGAGTCTCCCATATAGCCAAGGATTTCGCCCGCCAGGACGCGCTCCCCGGTCTGCCATTCCTTCACATAGGAATGCAGATGCGCGTAGTAATAGTAATTTCCATTATCGGAGCGGACGCCGATGCGCCAGCCGCCCTTTTCAAGCCATCCCACCTTCTCCACGGTACCGTCCATCATACTGAGCACGGGATAGTAACCGCTCTTGTCGAGATCTGCCATGATATCGATGCCTTCGTGGCTGCGCGTCCCGCCGTAGGTTCGCTCCGCGTGCCAGGTATTCTCGAAGGAAACGGTCGCCGCTGTGTTCGTCTCCGACTCCGGCACCGGAAAACAGACCAGCTCCTCCCAGACGCCATCCAGCAGTGTCTCGTATTTTTCGAATTCGCTGCCTGTATCCGAATCGGCAGGCATTTGATCCGTCAGAATCCCATCCAGCCATAGAAGCTGCCCCTCAATCAGGCAGGCCAGCAGGAGCACGGCAAGAAGCATACACGCGATTCGCCGGATCGAATTCATAATTCACCGCCCGCCCCATAAACTGTACAAAGTCAGTTTACTATATGGTGGCCGCTTGAAAAAAATACTCTATATCTTTTGCTGTGTCGCCCTGCTCGCGCTTTTTTTCACACACCCGGCGACGGTTGCGCTCGGCTGTTCCGCGGGGCTGACGCTTTGGTATACGGCTGTTCTGCCCTCCCTGCTGCCCTTCCTCATCGTATCGGGACTGCTCGTCGGCACCGGATTTTTCCGCTATCTGAACCGTTTTTACGTGCCGCCGCTCTCCCGCCTGTTCGGCGTCTCGCAGGAGGGCTGCTACGCGGTGCTCATGGGCTTTCTCTGCGGTTTTCCGATGGGCGCAAAGGTCACGGCTGATCTCGTGCGCGAAGGCCACATTTCCGCGGAGGAGGGAAATTATCTCTTAAGCTTCTGCAACAATGTGAGCCCGGCTTTCCTGCTGAATTATATCTGCCTGGCGAAGCTCGGCTATCCGACAGTACCCTGGCCGCTGATCGGAGTCTTCTATGCGGTTCCGCTGCTGTACGGGCTCTTCACAAGGCCGCTGTGGCATTTTCAGAGAGAAAACCGGCGGACAGCAAAACAGGCGTCCCTGCGCCGGATTGATTTTCCGATGCTGGACGCCTGTATCATGGACAGCTTCTCGACTGTTACCCGCCTGGGCGGTTATATTATCTTATTTTCCATTCTGACGAAGCTGAGCACTCTCCTGCCGCTCGGATCTTCCGCCGGTGTATGGATCGGTGCCCTGCTCGAAATCAGCGGCGGCATCGACGGAATCATCTCAGCTGCAACCGGTCTTCCGTCCGTGCTGCGAACCTCGCTCGTCTGCGCCTGCGCGGCCTTCGGAGGCCTCAGCATCTGCGCACAGACTCAGAGCGTGATCGCCGATACGCCGCTTCGCCTGCGCAGCTATCTCGCCGGGCGGTTCGCCGTCACTCTGCTGACTCTTCTGTTCCTTCTGTTCCTTCTGCTTCTGCCGTCTGCGGCGCCAGCTCTGCGCGGTTGCTGGTGATCACATTGTAGAAGTCCTGGAAATTGTTCATCATCGCGGTGTAGCGCGTGTTCGAGGTCTCGACCACATTGCTGACCATCGTCTGCAGATTCGCCAGCATATCGTCCGTGTACTGGATCGCGCCGAGCCGGATCTCGTTCGCGTCGCACGTCGCGTTATCCAGAATCTCCTGCGCCTGCGCGGTCGCCATCTCAATCACCTGGTTTGCCTGCGCGTAGGCCTGCTGCATGATCTCGTGCTCATTGACGAGCTCCTGGTTCTGGATGTTCGCCTGGGCGACGATCGCCTCCGCCTTCTGCTGCGCGTCCGCCAGAATCGCGTCCTTATTTGCCAGAATCTTCTGGTAACGCTTGATCTCCTCCGGCGTCTTCATGCGAAGCTCGCGGAGCAGCTCCTCCATGCGCTCGCGGTTCACGACGATCTTGTCCCCGGAGCCGAGCAGCGGCCCCTTACAGGTGTCGATGTAATCCTCAATCTCTTCTATAATCTGTTCTATCCGACTGTTGG
>JAJQCG010000182.1 GCA_021202815.1 Lachnospiraceae bacterium
CATTGCTGATGGAAAAAGGACTTCTTCTGAGGCAGGGAACGATTGTGGATTCCACTATTATCTCCGCTGCTTTGTCCACAAAGAACCGAGAGAAACAGCGAGACCCCGAGGCTCATTCGGTGAAGAAAGGAAACACATGGCACTTTGGATACAAAGCCCATGTGGGCGCTGACAAGGACAGCGGGCTGGTGCATACAGTTGAAGTGACAGCCGCCAACACTCACGATGTAACCGTGACGCCAAAGCTGCTGACCGGAGAAGAAGAGGAAGTCTACGGAGACAGCGGTTATCTTGGCGCTGAAAAGCGAAAAGATGCTGTCAAAAAGAACAAAGCCGGAAAACGAATCCGTTATAAAATCAATCGCCGCCCATCCCAAATCAAAAGACAGTCCGCCAAGTCACAGGCACAGTTAAAACGCAGAGAACACGAAAAATCATCCGTACGAGCCAAAGTAGAGCACGTCTTTGCTGTGGTAAAAGTGCAGCTTCGATTCCGAAAGACACGATACCGAGGCCTGCGAAAACAGGTCGCAAAACTGAATATAATGTTTGCACTGGCAAATCTTATTTTGGCTGACAGGCTCTGCCTGACGGCTTGATTTGCTATGCCTCTATAAGATAGAACGCCTGCTTCTCCACGCTATTTGCGCTTTTCGTGAATAGCGTGGAGATTTTCTTGCGGTTATGCGGTGCTGCCCTAACTTTCCGTTCAATATTGTCAGCGCCCTTTTGTAACTTTGCCTTATAATGCAGAAGAGGCATTGTTCTCTCGTAAACTTTCTGCACAACACGATTTTGATTCTGCCGAATAACAATTGCAATAAATATTTAGACATCATCGATGATTGAAGTGACGCCATATCTTACAGAATACCAGCACCAGTCACGAGAGTGCGATATTTTCAGTCTCTTCAGGCACAACATCTTATCCCTTATGCCCTCGCTGCCTGATAACAATGAAGCGAGAATACCAGCCTTTTTGCTGCGCATGCGGACAGGCACTTGATCGGGATAGCTTTGGCAATTCATCTCTGTAGTTTTCGTTAATGCCCACATAATACACTCGAGATAACTTTGGCAAGCTGGGCATCTGTGGCCACAAATGCGAAAAACGAGGAACTATCGGCTAAGCGGAAGTTCTTCGTTTTGCTTGTTGGTGCTCTTGCCCCAAACCCCTATTACAGCATTTTCATGCCGGCCGCGCGTCGTGCCGACGCTGTTTTTCTTCATGCTCTCACAAGGGTTATAATTTGAGAGTTTAACAAGCCCCAGCAAAAAACGGCGGCTCTGAATTCCAAAGCCGCCATTGCATATTACCGTTTTAATCTTTCAGCCCATGCACGCCTACCATATCTTTAGCATACTGCTCCAAATCTCCGCAAAGCACCAGCTTGGCATAGGTCAGTGGTTTGTTGTAAATCAGCCAATCAATCTCTGCCTGCATAGGAGCGGTTGGACAAACCTCGTTGTCTATCTCCGTAGTATAAATGCTGAGTTCCATACCGTCAGAAAAACGCAGTTCAACACTTGCGGTGTCAATGTTAAATTCACAATGCATAAGTTTAAGCTCCATGATATTCCTCCATAGATATGTTTCAATTATGCGCACCCGATTTTGTCAGCTAATGGTTGGTTGGTTTTGATTGGTTACTTATCACTGTTAAGCCGGGGGCTTATTGCTTTATTTATCTTTGTACTCTTTTATTACAGTGTACTTTGTATGAGGGCTATATACATCATTAGGCCAGTCTTTATATATACCCGAGAGGTACTCTGCCATTTCGTCCTGCTGGCACTGCCAATAATAATCAAACGTTGCGCGGTCTTTCATGCTTAGAACATCAAGGCCATGCGCGAGGGCATGGCAACGCCAGCACAACGTTATGAGGTTAGACGGGTTATCACTGCCGCCCATGCCACGGGGAAAGAAATGATGTATCTGCAAGCCGTCTGTGCAATCGCACAGGGCACACCTATACCCGTCTCTCGCGTAGATACGTTTTCTTAATGCTTTTGTAATGTTTGCGTCCATAATGGAGCCTCCTTTTATTAGAATCGCGTCCCGCTCGTCATGTCTGTCAAGGGCGCGACGCGGAGCGGCGCGGGCGGAGCCTTTACCCTTGACAGGCATGATACACTTGCAAGCGTTATAATAAAAGGGGGCGGCTATCTGTTACGGGGAGCGGGTTTGCCAGCAACTCCGTCACGCAAGCGGAGCGGACTTGGAACGTGCTATGCACCAAAAACGACGGGCGACGGGGGCGACGGGGGCGGCGAACGGAGCGACCGATTGCGACACCGCTCGGGCGGAGCCGCCGACAGGCGAAGCCCTTTGCGGCGGAGCGAGGGAGCGGAGAGAGCCGCCCACGGCGAACACGGCGCAGACCCGACGACGACAACCCGCCGACAGACTACCACCAAGCTACCAACAACACAAAATATGGAAACAACTTTTTCCTTACAAAATGGACTGGGTGGCCTAAAAAAACACCCCCACCCCCCTTTGCAAGATTGACCGAGACACCCGCAGACGACGACAAAAACCGCTCCGAAAACGGCGAAAAAAGACCAAGGGCGGGGTGTACGCTTCCCCGTCCTCGGTCATTTATGGAACTACAAACCAACGCGAAAATGGCGGCTTCTCGTGGATTGCACCCTTATACTACACCCTGACACCTGATTTGTCAACAGGTTTTCCACAGACTTTTTAACAAGGCCGCTCCCGCTCCACGGAAAGACAACCTTGCCTCGTTGCTCCGAATGCATGGGCTTCTCTGCGCGAATGCGCATACCACATGGCAATGTGACTATCTTGCAAGGGCATAACAAATCAAGCCGTCAGGCAGAGCCTGTCTGCCAAAATAAGATTTGCCAGTGCAAACATCATGTTTAGTTTTGCTACCTGTTTTCGCAGGCCTCGGTATCGTGTCTTTCGGAATCGTAGCTGCCCTTTTATCACAGCAAAGACGTGTTCTACTTTGGCTCGTACGGATGATTTTTCGTGTTCTCTGCGTTTTAACTGTGCCTGTGACTTGGCGGACTGTCTTTTGATTTGGGATGGGCGGCGATTGATTTTATAACGGATTCGTTTTCCGGCTTTGTTCTTTTTGACAGCATCTTTTCGCTTTTCAGCGCCAAGATAACCGCTGTCTCCGTAGACTTCCTCTTCTTCTCCGGTCAACAGCTTTGGGTCATGGTGACATCGTGCGTGTTGGCGGCAGTCACTTCAACTGTATGCACCAGCCCGCTGTCCTTGTCCGCTCCCACATGGGCTTTGTATCCAAAGTGCCATGTGTTTCCCTTCTTCACCGAATGAGCCTCGGGGTCTCGCTGCTTCTCTCGGTTCTTTGTGGACGAAGGGGCAGAGATAATGGTGGAATCCACAATCGTTCCCTGCCTCAGAAGAAGTCCTTTTTCCATCAGCAATGCTACAACTTGGGCAAAGAGCTGTTCCTGCAAATGGTTTCGCACTAAGATGTTGCGAAATCGCCCCAGCGTGTCGCCGTTTGGCACTTGGTTGCTTGAATCCACGCCGCAGAACTCCGAGAAGGCGCGGCTGTCGATTACCTCGGCAACCGTGGCCTCATCGGACAAGTTGTAGAGATTTTGCAGCAAATATAGTCGCAGCATCAGTTCCAAGTCATAGGGTTTATTGCCGCGCTCTCCTTTATAATAGTACGGCCGAATCATGGAAATCCATTCTCCCCAGGGAACAATGCGCTCAATTTGCTCGAGAAATTTTTTCTTTTTCGTCCGCACCTGAGATAATTCATCGCTCAGTGCAGACAGGCTTATTTGTTTATCCATGAATCTATTTTACCACATTTGCTGGCTCTTTGTACGATTTAGTTTTGTGCGTTGTTGCCTTAGCTATGACTCTGGACTTGGGCAAGCGGGGCATTTGTGCTACAAATGCAACAAACGAGGGACTTCCGACTAAGCGGAAGTTCCTCGTTTTGCTCGTTAGAGGCCACGCCCCAAAGCCCCTGTTGCAGCATTTTCATGTCGGCTGTACGTCTCGTTTGTGCATTTTCCTCTGCGTCCGCAAAATAAAATAGACCGAGCGCTGCTTGGGGCAACGCTCGGCCGGGGGATAAGGAAAGAATAGAAAAGAAAAGAGAGTGATATTGAAGTGTAGTTTATTCTACAGGTATCCATACCTTGAAGAAACGCTTTATGTGTCCGTCTTCGTGGATACGTACCAGCAGGTGGCCTATCGGTGGGTGTGCGATTTGCAGCCCTTGCTCTTTCAAAGGACGGAGAACCTGTTCGCTGAAAGCATCAATGAACGTACCGTTGTCTCCGGCGTGGAACACAGTGCGGATGCTTCTGTAGCTCGGTATATACTGAACTCCGGGGTTTGACATGTCTATGTTGAATTGCGCCGCCTTTTCCGGCGAGAGTGAGAAGCCCCAGCTGTAATCGTTGAAGCTGTCCCTGTCGGGAGTGACACTCGGCATAACAAATGTATGTTCGATAAAAGGCATGAGCTGTACCCAGCGGCGGACTTCATCGGTATTGTCGTTAAGCGTGTCGTTTGTGCGTTGACACTGCCAAATCAGCGCTGGGCTGTCATCGGGTGTGAATGTTCCTAATTCCAGCGGTATGCGCTCAATATTCTGGCGCAGCAGTGCAAGAGAGCGCAGTTTTTGTTGGTACTCGTTGATAAGTTGAAGCAGCTCGGACTCACGCGAACGGCAATGAGTTTTGAACTGGGACAAATCATCACGGTTTATCATCTGTTCTACATCGTTTAGCGAAAAACCGAAGCTGCGATACCAGATGCTATCGAGCAGGTAATTTATATCCCATGCCTCATAATAGCGGTATCCTGAACTTTCATCACGATAGGGAGTGATTATTCCGTGACTTTCGTAGTATCGCAGAGTTTCACTTGATAATCCAAGCATTCGTGCTATTTCGCCGACTTTATATTTTGGCATGTTGCCCTCCTTACGCCAAATCGGCTATCCGCTTAGACCGATAAGGTTCGGCTGTGCTGCGGAAATTGTACGCTTTTAAGTCGGCTGCATGATGCAAAAATCTTCTGCGGGGGGGGGTAAACGCAAAACATTTTAGATACCTTGATGTGCATGACAATTATCCTCCTTTTTGTGAACTGTTCAAACAGCCGCAAAGTTGAATACTATATTGAAATGCTCCTGAAGAATGTCGCTCAGCTCGCGTCGGCTGTTGGGCTGTGCGGCCAAGTGCTTTCGGCCGTTTTCATAAATTAAAAGGCCTCTGTCGTTGAGGAGCTTGCGTGTGTCGCCGTCCATTATGCTGACGTAAAGATATGCGTTAAAACGTCCGTTTTGCTCCGTAGCCCTCGCTGCATTGAGGGCGAGGAAATCAATCGGCTTAAACTCTGTATCAGCGAAACGTATGAGCTCTTCATCGGCGGGGTGGCTGCGCCAGATGCTGTACCAACCGTGCCCGCTTTTTATATAAAAGCCGTAAGGAGAAAGCGTGCCGTCTAAGGGAATCGCGCTTTGCAAAGCAATGTTGCCAAAGCCGACGTCGCAATAGTACTTTTTTCTGTCGATTACGCAGATGACAGCACAGTGCCCGATTGGTATTAGCTCTTCAAATCCCAATGTAATGCGGCAGCAGACGGAATATGCCTCGTAGCCTATACTTTTTAGCAAGCTGTAAAGCAGCAGATTCAGCTCAAAGCACCAGCCGCCTCGGCGCTGCATTATTATTTTTTCGTATAAATCGCTTATTGCGAGCGATGGACACTTTTTTCTGCCCATGCGTCGAGGTTTTCAAAGGGTATGCTTCTCAAGTGAGCGTATAAAATTTTATTAAGTGTTTTCAAATCGGGTTCCGGCTGTAATCCTGCGAGGCCGAGCCTGCGCAGATAACCGTCAACATCGGGCAAGGTTTGGTAGTATTGTTGGAATTCGTTTTGACTGCTCATACCATGCAGCTCCTTGTCCATTATATTGTGAAAGCTATTGAAAAGCAATAATGATTAGTGAATGAAAAAAATTTGCACTTCGTTGATAAAAATGATATAGTAAATGCAAGCAATCGTATTTTTGGTGTTAGAAGCCACTATGGTTTTGCGAACGCCAAAGACTGGGAGGTGCGAACGGCTTGATTAACGAACTTGATATAAAATATTTTCTCTGCCTTGCGGAAACGTTGAATTTCAGCGAGGTCGGAAAACAGATGTACATTTCCCAACAAGCGGTAAGTAAACGCATTGCGGGGCTTGAAAGCGATTTGGGGGTTAGACTGTTTTTCCGTTCACGTAACGGAGTTGTGCTGACTGCCGCGGGCAGAAAATACTATAACTTTTTCCGCACGGTGGCAGACGAGTTTAGAGCGCTGCAAGCAGAGGTGGAAGAAAAGCAGCATACATCCATTAAACAAATCCATATGGGATATCAAAACTGGGTGGATTGCGGACCGGCTCAAGGCACTGCTATGGCTGCGCTGCGTCAGGACTTTCCTAATGTCTATCTGTTGGGAGAGCGTCATTCTCCGAGCAAGCTGGTAGAGCTGCTCGCCTCGGGGGAGCTGGAGATAATTTTGATACACAAGCGATTTATCCCGAAGCTCGAAAATGTGAATAAGCTGCCGCTCATCACAACGCCGATGCAGGTGGTTGTGTCCAAATACAATCCTCTCAACAAGGACGGCGCGGATTATCGCGTTTTTTGTGAAAGTCCGATGCTGATAGACGCGCTGGAAGGGGAGAGCGAAGAGGCGTCCGTTATGCGAGCCTATCAGGAGAGCCGCCGATATGGTTTCCGTCCGTCAAGCATAACTGTCGTGCCAAACAGAGATTCCATTTATACAGCGGCTGAACTGAACCAAGGCATATTTTTCAGCAGCTTTATGGCTGTGCTTCAGGGTACGTCGCTTGTGAGATACACAACCGATGTGCAGGAAACTCTCTACTGCGTTTGGAGAACGCAGTACGATGATATGTACCTTGAGCTGTATGCAAAGCAGCTGCAAAAGGAGTACAAAGCTTTGACAGCTAAATATCTCGAAACGCGCGAGTGGGAATAAATGATATTACTACTGCATCTGAGCTGCGGAGCAGCCCTCACAGCCTTCTGCGGGGCAAGCGGGAATGGCGGCAGAAGCATTTTTCATGTCCTTGCGCAGCATCCAAATGCGCAGCTCACCGTCGCCAATGGGTATGCCTGAGGCTTCACATTCAAAGCCTTCGTGGGCGAACATCTCCAAAACATGATTGTTGCCCTCTGTCACAGCGCATACGACCAATACGCCTTTCAGCTTCAGTATTTCATCTATGGCAAAGCGCAGGAGTTCAACGCCGCGGCCGCTGTGCTGCTGAGAAGGCGCGACAGACAGCATACTGATTTCCCAAGTTTCCTCGTCTATACCCAGCTTGCGAAGAATGAAAAATCCAACTTGGACATCGTCTTCAAAGCCGCCGTACATAACGCTGGGGATACCGCTGTCAGCCATATATTCCTCCAGCCGAGTGACTACAGTCTGTACATCCGGCGTTGCGGGTACTCCTGTCTGCTCGGAGAGCTGATTGAAAGCGTCAAATACAATCTGCGCGCTCTGCGCCAACTCGTCTGTGTTTATTTTGCGGATAATCACGGCGTTTTCCCTCCTTATTATAAATTTCTCAACGGACTATGAGCTGGTCCTGAGCATAGAGGCTCAGGTCATAAACTGCATTTTCAACGGCAGTGCATACGGCGGCAACGAGTTTTTTTGTTTCCTCATCGGCCTGAGAACCGGCAAGCGCAGCGTCCAAACTCTGCTTGAGCTGGATAGGGATGCGGTCATACTCACTGCGTATATAAGAAAAAGTGTATTGTGCCATAATAAAATCCTTTCAGAAGTGTTGGGACAGGTTTTCGCCTGTCCCTATTCTTTTGTCGTCTTGCTTTATACAGGCTTATGAAGGACGCTGCGCGGCATATCCTTCATTTGCTCCACAAGCTCGTCCAGCTCGCCGTATATCAGCGAGGCTGTGCCGCAGTGCTTGCAGCAGGCGGGTTTTGTGTCCTCGCCGGAGGCAATTCGTCCGGCGCAGAGGTTGCAGTGATTTGTAAAGTGCGGATAATAGTCGAACTGGACGCGGTCAGTGTTCAGGCCGTTTTCCATGATTAGCTCATGTATCTTTATACCGCTGATGCCGACAGGAAAGGAGTTTTCCTGCTTACAGGCCACTTCACATGCGTGACAGCCTGTGCAATAGGTCATATCGACCAGTATTCCTTTTGCCATGTTATTTCAGCTCCTTACTCACTTGGTTTCTTTATAGTATTGCGGCCATCTGCCCCACACGGAAACCGGCGGCCAGCACGGGCTGCCTTCGCCCATCTTCTTGATGCGGACGAGTGTGGTCTTGTAACCGCTGCCGCCGTAGCCGGTGCGAGCCTGAGTGCCGTGGGGCACGAGGTTGTTGATGCTCACATCGAAGCAGCCGTAAAGATAAGGAGAACGTCCTTCGGTTTCGGGCAGCCACCAGCCATGCTCGCAGGACACGGTCTTGGGGTTGAGACCGGGGTTGATTTTGACCTTGCGGCGTACGCGGCCTCTGGCGCTTTCCACCCAGACCCATTCGCCTTCCTCAACCTTAACGTCTCTTGCAACATTGGGGTGAATTTCAACATCGGGGTACGGGTCGAGCTCACGCAGCCAAGGAATGTTGCGGTGCTCCGCGTGGAAGAACACGGGGGAGCGGCGGCCTGTTATCATAACGAGCGGGAAGTGCTTGAAAATATCGGGGGTAGCGACCTCGGACTCAGGCGGCTCTTGGAAGTGCGGGAGCGGGTCAACTATTGTGCGGCCGGTTGCGCCCCAGTCAACATTCTGCGAGGAGAACAGCTCTACCTTGCCGGAAGGAGTGCGGAAGCCGGGCTTGCCGTCGGGACGCAGAGCGCCGGTTTTGTAGCGGTAGTAAGGAATCCAAGGAACCTTGGACTCAACCTCTTCCGTGCGGGTCTCGGCATCGCCCCACTTCCAGCCGCCTTTAGCCTTGAGGCTTTCGTAGGTCTCGCCGGAGGGTTCAAGACGCCAGTTCATGTAGTCGGCAAAGCCATTGGGGAAGCGCTTGGCAAATTCGGGGTTAAAGCGCGCGGCCATTTCGCAGGCTATATCCCAGTCGTTCTTGCATTCACCGACCTGTACGGCAGGCTGAATTATCTGTACCGGCTCGAACCAGCTTCTGAAGCCGGTGCGTTCTGCAAAGGTGGAGGCCGGAAGAATTATATCAGCAACGGACATGGTGGTGGCGTTGTGGAACAAGTCTACAACAACATTGAAGTCCATTGCCATCATAGCCTGATAGTGCAGCTTCACGTCTGCGCCTCTGGCCACAGGGTTGGCGGTCTGCGTCCAAGTGGCACGAATGGGGTAGGGCTTCTGGGTCAGCATTTGGTCTATTGCGAGGTCGGGCTGTATGTAGCAGCGCCACTTTCTCAGCCAGCCGTACTCGTCGGAGCCGATACGCTTTTGCACCACGTTTTCAACGAATTCGTCGCCGAACATATCCGCGAGCTGGTAGTTGTCGAAGGGGTAAGCCGACACATGGTAGCCGTTGCGCGCTATGACCTGACCGCCGGGGACGTCGAGGTTGCCGCATATTGCCCACAGGTCGTTGACGGCCTGAGCCGCGTGTACGCCGTCGCCTATCTGGTCGAAAGGCAGACCCCACTGAATGGCAGAGCCGGGGGAGTTTTCTGCGTACATTTTTGCTGCTTCATATATGGTTTCCTTGGGAACCCAAGTGAGCGCAGCCACCTTGTCAAGGGTGAACTCGCTGGCGCGCTGCTTCAGCTCTTCAAAGCCGGAGCACCAATTTTCAACAAACTCGTGGTTGTACCAGTCATTTTCAATGATGACGTTTATCATAGCCATTGCTATGGCGGCGTCGGTGCCGGGGCGGAGCTGTAGGTGCAGCTCGGCGCGGGAGGTCAGGAAGTTCTGACGCGGGTCTATAACAATCAGCTTGGAGCCGCGCTTCATGCAGTCAACAATCCAGTTGCCGTAGAAGCCGTCCTGACATCCGCGGGTCGGGTCCTGAGCCCAGACGATTATGACCTTGGGCGCTTTCCAGCGCGGGTCGTCATAGCGCTTTTCAAGGAACTGAGAAGCGTCGGTGATGGAGTTGTCGCCCTGAATTGCGGACATTGCGCCAAGGCGCGGGCCGTAGCAGGCCTGTCCGGCAAGTCCGAGCTGTGACCAGTTGGCGCTGCCGTAGTTGTATGCAACTATTGACATGGGGCCGCCGATGTCGCGTCCGGTGCCCTGAATGAATATAACGGAGTTAGCGCCGTAGTCCTGCTTTATTTTATTGAACTTTTCCTCGATGATGTCGTATGCCTCGTCCCAGCTTATACGCTCGAAGCGCCCGTCGCCGCGAGGTCCTATACGCTTGAGGGGGTAGAGAATACGGTCGGGGTGGTACATGAACTGTGTCATGGCCAGCAGTCGGGAGCACCCTCTGCCGTGGTTGTACGGGTGGTTCTCATCGCCTTCAACCTTGACTACCTTATCACCCTTAACATAAATCTTTACGCCGCAGCCGCCGTGGCATCCGGGTCCGGGTGACCATGCGGTGGAAGTTACTACGCGGTCGTAGTCGATGCTCATGGTAATTCCTCCTTTTTGTTATCCCGCTTATATTTCATGCGTGTCTTGCGGGCTTATAAAGAGTTGGCTTCTCACTTCTGCCGCGAACACGCTTTCCAAAAACGGTTGCCCATTTGCACTGTCGATTTTAGCATTGCAAATTTACTATAGCAAACATCGTTTTAAAATCGCTGACAACCAAAAAGTTGTTTAGCGAAAAATCATGGTAAATTCGTCAAAACCTTAAAATTGTTGCAAGGTTTGAGCTGCCGCAAAAATTACATAATGAGTAAAATAGCGAATCAAAAATTTAATTTATTTTCCGATGCGAACAATTATTTGTATATATTCAACAATAAAATGACAATCAAATTCGTGAAAATCATCACAAAAATGAAAATCCCCTTGACTTTAAGGCTACTTGATACTTTACCGTGTAAAGAGTATAGAGCGTCGCTCTGCAAATCCTCGGCCGTAACTCGGCATGGGAACAGACAGAGAAACTTTGGCGCTTGAGAGGAGCTTTTGCATGAGTACACTGACGCAAAAGAGCGGAAAGGTCGATACCAAGTACATCATCAAGTCGGTTATCGGCGTTGCAGTTATGCTGCTGTTCCGCTTCATTCCAGCGCCCGAACCCATCACGGCATCCGGTATGGCTGTCTTGGGTGAGTTTATCGGGCTTATCTATCTCTGGTCGGCTGTCGATATGATGTGGCCGACGTTCGTGGCAATAGTTTTGTTTGGCGTTGACGCCTTCGCTATCTACCCGGATTCTTGGCAGAACGCGGGCATTTATGAGGCGGGACAACAGTCCTTCGGTAACTGGGTCACGGTATTCGTTATCGGCTGCCTGCTTATTTGCTACGCGCTTGAGCAGGTCGGCACTGTGCGCCGCATATGCCTCTGGTTTGTTACCAGAAAGGTAGCGCGCAAGTCCCCTTGGATGTTCACGTTCATGTTCATCCTGTCAGCAATGGTTATTTCCCTGTTCTTGGACGTTACGCCCGCGCAGTTCTTCCTGCTCGGCATAGCGCATGAAATGTTCGACATTTTGGGCTTCAAGAAAGGCGACCGCTGGCCGAAATACGTTGTGGTGATGATAACATTCACCGCAATTCTGGGCTTTGCGATGACGCCGATTTGTCACACGCTGCCCATACTTTGGATGAGCATTTATTCGGGCATTACCGGCGTTCCTTCCAACATGCTGGCGTACATGGCGGTCGGACTTCCTGTCGGCGCTATTATCTGGCTTATAATGATGGGCTGGATGAAGTATGTCATTAAGATTGACAAGAATGTTCCTCAAATGGAAAACATGGACTACAGCAAGATTGACGCCATGAAGCCCGGTCCTATGGACAAGCGCGAGCGCACAGTGGTTATAGTTTCTATACTCCTCGTTTGCTGCTGGCTGCTGCCCGGCGTTCTGGCTCTTGTGGCGCCCACGTCATCTCTTTACACGACCATGTCAGCTCTTACTGATACGTCCTTCCTGTTCATCGCAGTTGCGCTTCTTGCCGTAATTAAGCTGGACGGCGAGCCTCTGCTTGACCTGCCCAAGGCATTCAAGGGCATCAACTGGTTGCCTATCGTCCTGCTTGCAGGCATAATGATGGTCGCGTCTGCAATAGGCGAGGAGACCACCGGAATCCCCGCGTTCATTTCCACCTACATCGTACCTATTGTTGCCGGTATGAATCCGTTTGCAATGGTGGCGCTCATATGCATTATGTGCGTGTTCCTGACGAACATAGCCAACAACGTGCCTGTAGGTATCATATTCGTCAGCGCCGGTGTGCCTATGTGCCTTGAAATGGGCGTTGACCCGTTGCCGTTGGCGCTTGCCGTCAGCATTTCCGCTAACCTTGCATACACTATACCGCCCGCATACATACCCGTCGGCGTCGCCTATGCCGATGATTATTGCAACGGCAAGACGGTTTTCAAAAACGGTCTGTTCATGTGCATTGCAAGCATGGTAGTCTGCGCACTTCTTATTTATCCTCTGGCAAGTATTTTTGCCTGATAAATTACCCCCATTCCTTGAGCGTGTTTTGCTTTTCGCAAGAGAGCAAAACACGCTCTTATAATAAATTCACCCAAAAAACACGATAAAAATGCTCAAAAAAGTACTTGACTCTCATGCTCCTTGAGGGTTTAGCCTTGCTTTAGAGCTTGAATTCTCAAATTTGCAGCAAAGGAGAACATAAAATGATTTACGATTTAACCATTCCCCTTAACGAAAACACTTTGCCGTTTCCCGACAGCGGCGACCCGCACATGACGTGGAAACATCTTGTGGACCACAACGTGTATAAATGCCAAGTGTGTTTGTTTTCAATGGTTACGCATTTGGGCACCCATGTGGACGCACCTCTGCACTATTGCAAGGGCGGAAAAACCACAGCGGAGATAGACCTCTCCGCTTACGCAGGCCCGGCGGTTTGCTTGGACATGCCGGACTTGGGCAGCGGAAGCGAAATTGACATTACTGAGGTCATGGAGAAAAACCGCGAGCTTATACAGCAGGGCGACATAGTTGTGCTGAGAACCGGATACGAAGAGCTCGTCGGCAACGAAAAGTATTTTGACTTCAAGGATTTTGCCGAAAACACCGGCGCAATTTTGGAGAGCTACGGCTGCAAAGGTATAGGCTTTGATATGCCGTCCATAGACCGCTCGGGGCTGGCGCACCAAGCGGTTCTGAGCAGGGGTATGAGCATAATTGAGTCGCTTATAAACCTGAGACCGCTTGTCGGCAAAAGATTTTACCTCAGCGCTGTGCCGCTGAAATTCACAGACGGTGACGGCAGCCCCGTGCGCGCCTACGCCGTTATGGACGACTGAAAATCATAAGGAGCGTTTAAGTTATGGAACTCAAAAATCTCTTTAGCCCCATGAACATAGGCAGCTGCGTAATTCCCAACAGAACGGTTGTCCCGGCAATGGTTGCCAATATGTGTCCCGACAACGGCAAGGCGAGCGAGCAGTATATCCGCTACCATGAGGAAAAAGCCAAGGGCGGCTGGGGCCTCATCATAACCGAGGATTACCGCATCAACCCCAACGCCGGCGGCTATCCTCATATCGGAGGGTTGTGGAGCGAGGAACAAATACCGAGCCACAAGAAGCTCACCGACACTATACATCAGTATGACAGCAAAATATTTTGCCAGATATATCACGCCGGTCGTCAGGCCACTCACCACGTCAACGGCGGTGTGCAGCCTGTTTCCTGCTCGCCGATACCCGACCCTTGGAACAAGGAAATTCCCCATGAACTGACTGTTGACGAGATACACGGTTTGGTTCGTGACTTCGGCGTAACTGCCGGCAACGCCAAAAAGGCGGGCTTTGACGGCATAGAAATACACGCTGCTCACGGCTATTTGATTCACGAATTTCTTTCTGCAAACTGCAATCACCGCATTGATGAATACGGCGGTACGTACATAAATCGTGTGCGATTCCTCAAGGAAATAATGGCTGCCTGCCGTGAAGCAGTCGGAGCGGATTTCCCGATTATGGTTCGTGTTTCCGCAGAAGAGAACTCCGAGGGCGGTCGCAAATTCCACGAAACCCGTCAAATATTGCTTGACCTTCAGGAGTGGGGAGCGGATGCCATACACCTCTCCAACGGTATGTACGGCGTGGTGTCCTCGCTGGGCATTGTGGCCTCGCACTATCAGCATCACGGCTGGAATCAGGACTTTGCTGCGGAAGCCAAAAAGTTCCTCGATATCCCTGTTGTCACCGTGGGACGCATATCGGAGCCGTTTATGGCTGAGGACATTATAGCGTCCGGCAAGGCTGACTTTATAGCAATGGGACGCGAGTCCCTTACCGACCCACATTGGCCGGAAAAGGCCAGAGAGGGTCGCCATAACGATATCCGTCACTGCATTGGCTGCCTGCAGGGCTGCACCGCATCGACCTACCAAGGCGTGCCGCTTTACTGTGCTGTTAATCCTGAGCTTGGACATGAGTTTGAGTATGATTATTCTCCGGCAGCACAGCCGAAGCTCGTGTACATAGCCGGCGCGGGTGTGGCAGGCATGGAGGCGGCCAGAGCCGCAGCCATAAAGGGACACACTGTCGAGCTGTTTGAAGCAAGCGGCACCGTTGGCGGACAATTCGTTTCTGCCGCCTACCCGCCGTATAAGGGAGACTATGCAGGCTATACTGCATGGCTTTACCGTGAGATTAAGAAGTATGACAACATTCATCTGCATCTTAACACTCCGCTTACTGCGGAAATGGCGATTGCAGCCAAGCCGGATAAGGTTATTGCGGCAACCGGAGCAAAGCCGATTGTGCCGAAAGTTCCCGGTATAGACGGCGACAATGTTGTTATAGCTGAGGACGCTCTGCTGGGCAAAAAGGACTGCGGTATGCGCGTTCTTGTCGCCGGTGGCGGCATGATAGGCACAGAAACCGCCGCTTACCTTGCAATGCAGTGCAAAGCGGAAGTCGCGGTTATAGAAATGCGCGAGGACATTGCGCTTGACATGGAAACCGGCATGAGAGACGATATGCGCCATCTCCTCTCCCGCCTGTTCGTCAAGATAATGTGCAATACCTCTATTGCCGGCGTGACAAATGAAGGCGCGCTTATAAAGCAGGGCGGAAAAATACAGCTTTACCCCTGCGATACGGTTGTCATTGCCATAGGCACCAGAGCGGATAATGCTCTGGCCGAGGAACTGAAGGCAGCGGGACTGGATGTAACCGTTGTCGGCGATGCAATCAAGGCTCGCCAAATTACTCAAGCCAGCCGCGAAGGCTTTGTTGCGGGACTTAACGTATAAGACCGAGCTTCACATGGAATACGGGGCGCACGTGAGTCGTGCGCTCCGTTCAAAAGAAGGTGAACCTGCTGTGATTCTAAGCCTTTCAACGCCAAAGCACCGAATCGTGACCGGCTCAGGGCTTATATTTTATAATGACTTTAACAACAATCTTCATGTCGAACTGGACGGCGTCGAGACGCCGCTGGCTTTAAACCTTGGCCTGTCGAACTGGACTGTTTCCGACACGGGCGAGGTCGCTTTTATGCTCCGCGATAGCGATGGCGACTTCTTGGCTATTGTAGACTCCGTTAAGCGCACACGGGTATTTCAGAGGATTGAAAAATTCAAACTTCTTGATTTGCTGATGGTGGACGGGCGCTTCGTTGGAGTTACGTCGGGAATACTGCTGACCGGCTCGCGCAAGGAAAATGGTGCTTTGAACCTTAAAGGAATGAGAACGCTGGCAATGGGCGCGGATTTTCGCATACAGGCGGAAGAGAGCGGGACTATAATTTATACCAAGCGCGGCAGCTGCCGCAAATGGAAGTACTCGCTTGCCGAACGCAAAAGCGTTTCCGAGTTTGAGCCGACACTTTTGTGGGATGCGCTGTTTGCAAATTCGTTCAAAAACTGGCGGCCTAAAATGCCAAAGGAGCCGCTTTTTAATGCAGATGAAATACAAAACGTCCTTGAATCAGGCGCGCTTGAGCATGAAGTAACGGAGGCGGGCGTCTACCTGCTGGCATTGATTAGCCTTTTGCAGCGGCGAACGGAAATCAATGCAGAGCTGCTGCAATCTCTTGTGGACTATGATTGGGAATTGCAGTATACGCGGCGGATTAACAAGCCTTTTCCCACAATAGATTTGCTGAACTCCATACTCAAGGCAACGGATTTAACGATGCTGAGAGCAGAAAAAATCCGCTATCAGCTTCTGCGCAAGTGGTGCAATGAGTTTGAAAAGGGAGTGGCAATAAGCCGCTGGGCAAAGCCCGTATCAAACTCGTTGTTTACAGACATATGGGACGATGAAAGGAAATAATAATGAACAACATAATGTTTACTCCCGTAAAAATCGGCAGCTGCGAGATTCCTAACCGTTTTGCCGTTACGGCTATGGTCTGCTCGCTCTGTACTGAGAACGGCGACGCAACCGAGCGCTACCTCAAGTACCACGAGGCCAAGGCCAAGGGCGGTTGGGGACTTATCATTACCGAGGACTACCGCATAAACCCTCACGCGGGCGGCTATAAATACGTCGCCGGTATATATGACGAGAGTCAAATAGCTGGGCACGCCAAGGTAGTGGACGCTGTACATAAATACGGTTCAAAAATATTTTGCCAAATTTACCACGCAGGACGCCAGTCAAGCAGCTCCGTCAACGGAGGTGTGCAGATTGTTGCACCCTCTCCCACCTCCAGCCCGTGGAACCGCAACCTTGCGCGCGAGCTGACCGTTGACGAAATACATGAGCTGGTGCGCGAGTTCGGTGTGAGCGCTGCGAATGCTAAAAAAGCAGGTTTCGACGGCATAGAAATTCACGCCGGTAACGGTTATCTTATCGCCGGATTCATGTCGTTCCACAGCAACAAGCGCACCGACGAGTATGGCGGAACTTTCCGCAACCGTATGCGCTTTTTCACGGAAGTCTACGAGGCCATGCGAGCGGCGGTCGGAGACGATTACCCGATTATGGTGCGCTTTTCCGCCGATGAACACACACTTTCCGGACGCACGCTTGAGGAATCGAAAATGGTGGCGCAGTATATGGAGAAGCTCGGCGTGGATGCCATTAACTGCTCCAACGGTATCTACGGCACTTACAACCCCGGGCAGGTCTCGCCGTCCTACCACCCGCACGCTTGGACAATACAAAATGCCAAGGCGTTCAAAGAGTGCGTGAAAATTCCCGTGCTGGGCTGCAACTCCATTGACGACCCCGATATGGCGGCCTCGCTTGTCAATCAGGGCTGCTGCGACATTGTGGGCATGGCGCGCTGCTCGTTGGCCGACCCCGATATGCCGAACAAGTACCATGCAGACGAATTTGAACGCATACGTCCCTGCATCCGCTGTATGCAGGGCTGCGTCACCAGCACTTATCTGCAAATACCCATTCGCTGCTGCGTGAACCCTGAGCTGAATAAGGAGTACCTGTACACCTACGAGCCGACGGAAGCAAAGCGCGTACTGATTGTCGGCGGCGGCCCCGCGGGCATGGAGGCAGCGATTGCCGCAGCGCGCCGCAGGCACGAGGTCACGCTTTGGGAAAAATCCGACCGTCTGGGCGGACAGTTTATAGCTGCGGCCTATCCTCCGGGCAAGGGCGACTATGTGACGTTTACTTGCTACCTTATAAATGAAGTGAAGCACCTGAACGTACACATTGAGCTAAACAAGGAGGCAACGGCGGAGGAAATTCTGGCGTTCGGCGCCGACAAGGTGATTCTGGCCACCGGCGGACTGCCCAAGACGCCGCCGATAGCTGGAGTAGAGCGTGAAAACGTCTATTTTGCAGAGGACATTTTGCGCGGCCGCGCGCTGCCGGAGGGCAGGATAGTGGTTATAGGCGGCGGCGAGGTCGGTGTGGAGACAGCCATGCACTTGGCCGACGCCGAGCGCGGACAGATTACGGTAATACACCGCAGCGGTACCATATGCGCCAAGGCCGACGGCACCAAGGCGGTCGCGATGAAGAAGTTTCTCAATGAGCGCGAGGTCAAGGTGATGATAAACACCAAGCCTCTTGAAATCTGCGATTCCGGCATACTGATAGAGCACGAGGGCTGCACCCGCCTGTACCCCTGCGACTACGTCATCATCTCAACGGGTTATTACCCCAACAATGCCCTCGCCGAGCAGCTCCAGTCGCTGGGTGACCGTCTGGCTGTGGTGGGAGACGCCAATAAATGCTCAAACGCAATGGACGCCGCCGAACAAGGCTTCGCAGCGGGATACTTTGCGTGATAAATAACTTTACAGCAGCCACAACTTTAACGTAATAGAAATTGTCTATTACAGACTGTGCAAAATCAACAAATTTCGCCGTATTAAATTTTCTGATACAAAATTTAATACGGCGAAATTCACAATTTTTAATCAAAAGTTTCTCTATATGAGTAAAAATATTAAATTTTATTGACTTTACAGCAGCAACAGAGAATAAAATCATACTTAAAGAGTGGCTTCTTTATTTCTGCAAAAGCGGACAAAAACAACACAACAATGAAAAGGAGACAAACAATGAAAAAAATTAAAAACATCTTTGCCTTGCTTCTCGTGCTGAGTATGCTGGTCGCGCTTTGCGCTTGCGGAGGCAGCTCAACTACTACGACTACAGCCGGCACTGACAGTGCAAGCTCCGACAGCAGCGGCAGCACAGCGAGTACCGATGATGTCTACAAACTCTCGTTCACAATTCACGACCCTTCCACCTCGGCTAAAACCCAGCTCTACCAAGAGAAGGCTGACGCTGTGTATGAGGCCACGGACGGACACCTTGAGATAACTATTTACTCCTCCGGCACCTTGGTTGCTTCCACCGACGTTGCGGAAGCCATTATTGCCGGTACCGCGGACATGGGCTGGCTGTTTGTTCCGTTCTTCACCAATCAGTTCCCCCTGACAGAAGTGGTTAATATGCCTCTCCAGTTCGGCGATGTCTATGCCACATCTATGACTATTAGAGACCTCTATCAGGAGTACGCGGAGCTACAGGAGGAATGGTCGAACTACAAGGTTCTGAACATATACAGTATGCCCGGTAACTATTTGTTTACGAATTTCCCCGTCTACACCGCTGACGACCTTGTGGGTAAAAACATTCGCACATCCTCCAATGTCGGTACTACAATGATAGGCGATTGGGGCGCCGCGGTTATGACCTATGGCCCCGGCGACATCTACGAGGCTATGCAGAAGAATTCCATAGATGGCTTCACGTTTGAATACTCCGGCGTAAAGTCGTTCAGTCTTCAGGAGGTCGTTTCCTACTGCACCGAGATGACCGTCATGACCGGCCCCTTTGTTACGGCTATGAACCTCGACAGCTGGAACAGCCTGCCGACAGAATATCAGGAAGTTCTTGAGGAGTACTTCGGTTGGAACATTTCCGAAGAAATGGCTCGCGTTTATGAAGCTGACCTCGCCGCGGGCAAGGCTGCCTGCGAAGAGGCGGGCGTTGAGTTCATCAAACCTACTGATGAACAGCGCGCAACCTTCCAAGTGGCTGCCGATGAATTTATTGACAACTGGTGTGAAACCTATTCCACCGACGGCTTTGATGCACGGGCTTTCTATGAGCACGCACTGGAACTCTATGATTCCTATCTTCCCGACAGTGGCCTGACGGACTATTAAAAATTCCCTCTTTGGCGGCCCGTGCGAATACCCCCATGCACGGGCTGCCATTTACCTTATGATTGGAGCATACATATGAGTTTGATTTCTATAGCAGTATTAGGCATTGTTATAATGCTTGTATTGTTGTTTTTGGGAATGCACATAGGCCTTTCCATGATGCTTGTCGGCTTCTTTGGCTATTGGATAGCAACGGGAAACCTGAGTGCCGCGCTCGGGGTTATACGCCAAGTTCCCGCGACAACGGCGAGCTCATACAGCCTGTGTGTCATTCCGCTCTTTATTTTGATGGGTAACGCTGCGTTTGCCGGCGGCATGAGCGACGGACTGTTCGATGCCGGCGATAAGTGGTTGGGCAAGCTGCCCGGCGGGCTTGGTTGCGCTACCATTGCTGCCTGTGCCGGATTCGGCGCAATTTGCGGCTCGGCGCCTGCAACAGCGGCTACAATGGGCGTCGTTGCGGTTCCCAAAATGCGTTCTTTAGGCTATGATGATTCTCTTGCCACCGGCGCTGTGGCTGCCGGCGGCACGCTGGGAATTCTGATACCCCCGTCAACGCCTATGATTGTTTACGGCATTATGGCAGAGGCCTCAATCGGCAGACTTTTTGCCGGCGGCATTATGCCCGGTATACTGCTTGCACTTCTGTTTATTGCCACTATTGTGTTCAAGGTTCTCCGCAATCCCGAGCTGGCTCCCAGAACCGACAGAAAAATTACATGGAAAGAGCGTTTTAGCTCGCTCAAAGGCTTAATTTGGGTCGTCATTCTGTTTGCTATTGTGCTGGGCGGCATGTTCACCGGCTTCTTCTCGGTGAATGAGTCTGCCGCCATAGGAGCGCTCTGCGCAATACTCATTATGATAGTCCGCCGCAGATTTACGTGGAAATCCTTCATGCAAGTTTTGACAACATCAATTAAGTCCGCGTGCATGGTCTACCTTGTTATCATGGGTGCTGACGTGCTGGGCAAATTCCTTGCGGTGACAAACCTGCCGGCAACTCTCGCGGGCTTTGTTGAAGGACTGCAAATTTCTCGGTATCTGATTGTTATTATTATCATACTGATTTATGCGATTATGGGCTGCTTTATGGACGCGCTGCCGATGATAACCCTGACAGCACCAATATTCCTGCCTGTTGTAACCGGCTTGGGCTTTGACGCCGTGTGGTTTGGCGTTCTCTGCGTCATCGTCATGGAGCTTGGATTTATAACGCCGCCTGTTGGAATGTGCAGCTATGTTATATCCGGCGTGTGTAAAGACGTGCCGCTGCAAAGAGTTTTCAAAGGCGTGCTGCAATTTATCCCCGCGATACTGATTTGCGCAGTGCTCATAACAATTTTCCCCAATATCGTGCTGTGGCTGCCAAACCTGCTGTACGGAGCATAAGGAGGATTGAATAATGAAAGCTATTAAAAAAATAGACTTTGTGATGAGCAAATTCACCGGCATATTCGGTTTTATCAGCGGAATCGGTATTATATTCGTGATATTGCTGATGACGGTGGACGTGTTGCTGCGCAAAATAACGGGAGGCAACATTTCCGGCTCTTATGAAATGGTAGAGCGCACGCTGTTTTGCTTTGTGTTTGCCGGACTTTCTTATACTGAAACCGCGCGCGAACATATTTGCGTTACAATGGTGATAAGCCATTTACAAAGAGTAGTGCGTTTTGTGACATATGGAATAATGCAGCTTCTGGGCGCGGCAATAATTTTTTACCTTGCCTATGCCTCCTACCTTCAAACTGGAATCTCCTATCAAACAGGCACCAGCACAAGCGTGCTGCTGATACCGCTGTATCCGTTTTACGCTTTTGAATTTGTTTGCTGCGTAGTTTTCGGAATCACAATACTGTGGGCTGCCATAAAAACCTTCGCCGCTATCGGCAGCAAAGAGCTCGCAAATGACATCCAAAACTCTTGGAGCTGAACTAAAGCTGATAGTTTAAGCCAATGTAAAGTATTAAAGCAATATGATAAATTTTGTGTGTACGTAAAAAGATATTATCATTGGAATGCTAAACGCCGCATGAAGTCGGCAGGCATAGATTTCTGTGCCGCCGATTTCATCGGCGTTTTTTGCTGCTCAATTAGCCAAAGCTCGTGGAGTTTAGAAAATTAGAAATAAATTCCCAACAGATTATATGCTACCAGAAGCGCAAAGCGTGTGTTGTGGTCATCCAAGTTCAGGTCAATGATTTTTGTTGCGTTGGCGATATGGTAGAGCACATTGTTTCGGCTCATGAAAAGCTGCTTACCGGTTTTTGCAGCGTTACGCTCGTTGCAGATATAGTGGTAGAGAATTTCCACCAGATTGCGGTCATGTTCATTATCAAATTCAACCAAGCGTCGCAGGGCGTCAACATATACGATGTTTTTTAAACTGCAAGGTCCAGAGGAGTTGTAATGCTCAAATATACTCTGAAGGAACACCTCACGGTAGGTATATACCCACCTCTCGCTGAACTTCTGCTTGCTTATTGGCGGCAGGAAGGGATTAGCGTCAGAGAGGAGCTTTTCCACAAAGCGGACAGTATAGCGGCACTGGTCATAGGCGTTTTTCAGTTCAGCCAAAGTTTCAAAGGGTTCGCTTATACAACACCGGCAATGATGGGATTCTGTGACAGAGGTTATGAAAAGTGTTTGCTCATCCAGCGGTAGTTCGCTGTCAGAATTGGGAACACGGCGGATAACAAGCAATTCGTTGCAGGAATAGAAAATATTTGACTGCTCCAGTCCGCGCTTGAGTTCCTGCTCGACGAAAGCAGAGAAGAGGTTTTCATTTTGATTCCAACTAATACGGTACAGCAGAAATGGTCCGTCAAGGGGCAACCTTACCGCGCGTGCACAGTCGGCGATAACACCTTTGTCTCTAATGGCACCGGTTATTAGGTCTTGGATAAGTGAGCCTCCATCACAAGAGGAGTATGGATAAAGGTAGCTTTTTCGTTCTGCGCAGAGAAAAATATGGTCACAGAAAATCCCCACGAGCTCATCATAGTAGGGACTTTCCGGAGTTACGGAGCAAGAGACACCGGCGGCGAGAAATATCATGCCATTTTTGCGCAAATATTTTGTGATTAAATCGAATGGCTCCATGGCGTGGTCCTTGATGACAGTCAAGCCCTCGGCGTGGTTGTATTTTTTTAGTCGGCCGCGTTCTTCCAGCAGCTTTATGAATTCAGGGGTGTGATACTTTGTTTTTTGATAGGTGCGCTGTAACTCAGAGCTGCCCTCATAGTTTCGAGAAGTGGCAAGCAGATGGAGGGAAGAGTCCTGAACAAAAATAGGGTTACGAATAATATCTTCGCTGAGGTCCACAAGCTCCTGAAAATCGCAGTTGTGAATAATTGCATTTGTCATGCTGTTTACCCAGTTGGAAATGGTGAGAAACCGGTTTTGAAGTCGGCTGAAAAGCCAGAACATATCGTGGTCGGAAGCTATGCAAAAAATGCCGGAGCTATTTGTCAGAAGCTCTGCGGCATCTTCGGATGGCAGGTCGCTTATGCAAACATAATGAAAACCGGGGGTGACCGCGTCACGACCAAGAGCTTCCCGAAGACGGCAAACATACAGAATTTCGGAGTACATTTCCTCAAATTGGGGGGGCAAAATGGATATGGCCTTATACTCACGGTGCTCGAAATCTGGAATTGCGTGTATTATTGTACAGTCATTGAAAATATCGCGGATAGCATAGGTGGAAAACATGCTCATCCCTCCCTTATATCGCATGTTATTTATAGAATAACACCTCAGAGAAGTAATTTCAAGTCAATATATATTTGCGCCCAAAAAACCGAGTTTTTTGATACCGTTGACAAATGGAAATGAAGAAAAAAATATGCTTTAATTTTAATATAGCAGAAATGAAAGCAATAATATATGAGGAGAATAGCCTATGACAGATTTTCAGAAAAATTTAGTAATAAAAGTGTTTGGCTGTATTCCAGAAGTACCTGAGATTTATCAGGAGGCCAAGCAGTTTTATAACCCACTGACCACCCATCACGACATGATAGTCTATGTATGGATGGCTCTTTACACCGAGGATGAGGTAAGAATGCTTCTGACACTGCCTGCCAACTCCAAAGAAGTTGCTGAGAAGACCGGATTTGATGAGGCATACGTATGCGAGCGACTTAACGGTCTGGCCAAAGACGGAAAGCTCATGTATACGCCTACCGGCTTTGCTCGTCTGGCACCTAATATGACCCTTACCCTTGACTTCCTATATTTTGCCTACGAAGGCAAGAAAATACCTTATACTCAGGAAGAACTGAATATTCTCCAAATGGTACAAAATTCTCAGCGTTCCCGTGTGGGTATGGCACCGGAGAACAAGATAAAGCTACCTATGCGCATTATTCCTAAGCATGGATCCATCAAGAATGTGCCCGGTGTCATGCCTTGTGAGGATGTGATGCAGATACTCACCGATAGCGCCAAGCTGGGCATTCTCGCATACGAGCGCTGTGTCTGCAAGGTCATGAGCTCTTATTGGAGCAAGGGAAGTTATCCGGCGGAGGGTGACGACAACCCAAATTATCTGCATGAGGGCTGCTGCAATGAGGGAGGCCACTGCTTCCAGGTGGGTACCAGTGGTAAATATTTCAACAGATTTCTGGCCTCATACTCCGGAAATGAAGAAGATGCAATTAAAAAGGTGGAGGAGATAGAGGAAACTACCACAATTTGTATAGCAAACAACAGCCGCCTTACTACTAATATTTGCTGTTGTCACTTTGACTACTGTAACCCTTATTACATGGAGGCGTGGGAATATATTCCAAGCCGCTTCCGCCCTGTGAAGCGAGAGAGAAAGTGCCTTTACTGCGGGAAATGTGCAGAAGTATGTCAGTTCCATGCCATTGACAAAAATGGATTTATCAACCTTCCCGATAAGTGCATGGGCTGCGGTAACTGCGTTACAAAGTGCTCCGGCAAAGCATTGAAAATGGAGATAGTCCACACCAGCGACTGGATACCGGAAGCTTAATAGGGAGGCTAAGTATGGGAGGTTTTCACTGCCCTGTAGGCGCGGTGGGCTACCAGAGCTATGGCTGCATTGAGTGCGGCATGTGCTTCGCCGCCACCAAGGATGAGGTCAACCGGGCTACGGACATCATTCGCGCCTATATAAAAGCCAACGCCGCGGGCAAGCCGACGGCTCTAAAAAAAATAGCCTTATGCGGTAAAGGCGGCTCCGGCAAGAGCACTGTCACCGCCATGATGGCCTATGCCCTCCGAGACCTCGGCTTTACGCCCATAGTCATAGACACCGATGACTCCAATGCGGGGCTCCACCGCAAGCTGGGCATACAGAATACTCCGAAGCCCCTCATCCGCTGCCTGACCAGATTTGCCATAGGTGAGGACACCACAGACAATGCATGGCTTGAGAAAGACCCCTTATATCTGAACGAGATACCAGAGGACTTTGTCAAAGAGAACGGGGGAATCTATTTTCTAATGTCAGGAAAAATAGAAAATCCCCTGCAGGGCTGCTCATGCTCCATAAGCGACATCACAAAACAGTTGGTGAGCAACCTTGAGCTTGGAGAAAAGGAAGTCCTGTTGGTGGATCACGACGCGGGCATAGAAAGTTTCGGCAGAGGCATAGAGCAGGGTATGGACACAGTGGTTATCATCGTGGAGCCATCCTTTGAGTCCGTAGGTCTGGCGGAAACAATACAGTTTATGTCACAGGGTATAGGTATTGCCCGCATTCGCACCCTCATCAACAAGATTGTTGATGATGAACAGGATGACGATGTGAAGGATATGCTCATTGAGCGTGGAGTTAAATTTCTGGGCTCGCTGCCGGTGGATACGGCACTTATGAAAAGTAATCTCCGGGGGCAATCGGTGGTCACATCTCCGTTGCAACCGCAGGTGAAAAAAATAGTAATGATGATGCTGGACGAGGCAGAGATAAAGTATCCGGCACCAGAGAGGAGGTAGAAAAATGTGCTATGAGCAAGAACACCACCATCATCACGAGCATATACACGAGCTCGAAAATGAACAGGCGGCTCTTCTTTACTACATGCTGCACCACAATGAACACCATATAGAGGAGTTCCATGAGGCGGCAGAGAGTGCAAAGGCTGCAGGCAAGGCTCGCGCGGCGGAATTGCTGGAGGAGAGCATTGCCCTCCTGGAGCAAGCCAATACCAAAATTGCATTGGCAATGGATGAACTGAGTAAGGAGGAGTGAAGGAAATGTGCCTTGCATCTGTTTATTCCGAGCTTGACGGCAAAAAGACCCTTATTATGTCCAAGGTGGCCGGAGTGGAGACCGGTACTGAGGTCATAGTGCTGAGGGATTTTCTGGGCAGAACTATGGAGATACGGGGTGCCATTTCTATGATAGACCTGGAAAATAACATAGTTTTGTGTAAGCTAAACGAAAACTAAAAAATAATGAAAAGGAATTGCGAAAATGTTAACAAAAGACAACTACAAGAAGCAATACATCAAAATCGCCATTTTCGTTCTGA
Source organism: Lachnospiraceae bacterium (assembly GCA_021202815.1). Lineage (GTDB taxonomy): Bacteria > Bacillota > Clostridia > Lachnospirales > Lachnospiraceae > Hominiventricola. The sequence goes on from JAJQCG010000182.1 coordinate 26,243, forward strand.
TTGGAGTTCTAATTAAGATTTGCGTTCCTGTATGTTATGATTTGACATCCACGGGAATTACTTACCTGGCAATATTTGTCCCCACGGTTCTGCTCTGGTGCTTTGTTGATACCGGCTGGCCCAGCGTTCTGTGTATGGCTGCCTTGGCATTGACCCAGACAATGCCCACAAGCACCATTCTTTCATCCTCAATTGGCAATACCACTGCGTACACCGTTATGACTGCTGCCATTCTGATAGGCAAACTCAATGAGTACGGCGTGCTGAAGTATATTGCTAAGTGGTTCATTTCCCGCAAGGCGGTACATAACAGACCCTATGTTTTTATGATATTTTGGTGTTTTGTGCTGCTTATCAACGGCACCCTAAATGGCACCATAATTGGCTTCGTTATCTTGTTGCCCGTGCTCCGTGCTGTCTGCGAGGAGGTGGGTTGCGGCAGAGGTACATCTTTCCACAAGACTATGTGCCTGCTGATGCTGTGGATTGGTATTGTCATTGAGGGTTGCTTTATATTCTTTATGCCTACTGCCCTTACTGGTATCGGTGTTCTCAACGGAATTGGATTCAATTGGAGTATCTTCGATTATATGAAGGTTGGTACCATCCCAGTGTTCGTTGTGTCCGTAGCTGTAGCATTGTTCGTCATCAAGTTTATCGTAAAGCCTGATGTCAGCAATTTCGTTAAGTATGACGATGCAGCGAAACGTGCAGAACTGAAAGCCAATCCCATTTGTCTTGAGGGCAAAATATGTACCGTTTTGTTGATATGCCAGATATTCTTTGCCGGCATTGCAGGTTCCCTGGGACTGGGTGCGTTCAGCACATGGGCTGCATCTGTCGGTATGGCTGGTATGACTTTGTTTTTCGTTGGCATTATGAACATAATCTTTGTCCATGATAAGCCTCTGGCTGATTTGTCAACCGACGGCAAATATGTTCCATGGAAAGCCATCATTTTCATTAGTGTCACCTTCGTGTTCTCCTCTTCCATTTCCAGTGCTGATTATGGCCTTGTGTCCACCTTAATTCAGATTATCAGCCCTGCAGCTTCCGCTGTTTCTCCCATCGTTCTTATCGTCATTGGAGCTTTGCTTTGCGTTATCCTTACCAATTTTATGAGCAATGTTGTCACCTGCTTCATCACTTTGAGTGTATTTATCCCTGTGCTTATGGCAAGCGGCATGGACGAAGCAATGGTCAAGGGTGCTGCAGTTTATTATATCGCAATATGCTCACTGGCTTGCGCCACTCCCAGCGGTAGCCCGGGTATTGGCCTCATTATGGGCGTTGAAATTGAAAACAAGGGATTGTTCAAGTATACCATTGTATTCATCGTTCTTACGCTTGTGCTTCTTATGGTAACCATCATCCCTCTGGGAATCGCCATGTATTAATCCGTCTCTATTAACCGAATAGCTCCTCTTCTATACTCGATGCGGGACGGCCCCATATTTTGTGGGGCTGTTCTGCAAAGTGCAGGCGATAAAGATGAACCAAAAAGACATAATAGAGTTTTTTGACCGCTGTGCCCCAAATTGGGATGCGAGGATGATAATTAACGATGCCATAGTGACAGAAATATTGGAAAACGCAAATGTGAAATCTTACAATAATATTCTGGATGTGGCCTGCGGCACAGGAGTTATGATACCCTATTACCTGATGCGTGGCGCAGTCCATGTGGATGCCATCGACATATCCCCCTGTATGGCAAATATAGCACGTAGTAAATTTCCCCGGAACGATGTGAATATTATCTGCGGCGACGTTGAGAAACTTGAAATCACTCCGAAATATGATAACATAATCATATATAATGCCTTTCCTCATTTCCCAGAGCCGGAGCGGCTCATCGAGCATTTGAGCGCTATGCTCACTCCCAGCGGAACACTGACCGTGGCCCACGGCATGAGCCGAGAGAAAATAGACGCCCTCCATAAGGGCGGAGCCAGCAGAGTATCCATGGGACTATTGTCCGCAAGGGAACTGGCAAGTATTTTTGGGAAGTATCTGCATGTAACCACAATCATATCCGATAGTCGGATGTACCAAGTTGTGGGTATCAAGGAGGTATAACATGAAAAAACGCTACTACGAATTTACCGCCGCGGCCATGTTGCTGGCAATAGGCATTGTGCTGCCCTTTTTCACCGGACAGATACCTCAAATCGGAAGTATGTTGTTGCCCATGCACATACCCGTGCTGCTCTGCGGTTTCATCGGCGGCTGGAAATACGGCCTTATCGTGGGCTTTATCCTGCCTTTGCTGCGCTCTCTGTTGTTTGGTATGCCCACCATTTACCCTAACGCCACGGCAATGGCCTTTGAGCTGGGTACATATGGACTTCTCTCCGGCTTGCTTTACACCAAAGCCCCGTGGCAGTGTGTTAAGATGCTTTACCGTTGCATGGTAGCCGCCATGTTGGGCGGACGCATAGTATGGGGCGTGGTAATGGCAATGTTGCTGGGCTGGGGAAACTTCACTTTTGCCATGTTCCTGGCCGGAGCATTTCTGGAGGCTATCCCCGGTATAGTTTTGCAGTTAATCATTATTCCCGCCGTGATGCTGACACTGGACAAGACCCATTTGGTGTCTTTCAGAAAGCCCAAGCAGGAGATAGCTTCCAATAAGCATACCGCCTGACATCTAATGTAGCTGCACACATTTAACTGATAAAATACCGGAAATCCAATTTGGAATGTCCGGTATTTTGTTGTGTGTGTGGGGGGGGGGGAAAACTGCTCCAATATGTATAGGAGTTCGGGCTGTATGGAATAGGAGAGAAAGTAAGCGCCAAATGAGTAGGCACAAAAAATAAGCGCCGAACAAAAGAAAGCGGCAATGGAGGACGTATTTCCACAGCTGCGCATAGGCCGCATTTGCTAAAAATACGCAAACGCCGTATGAAGTCGGCAGGCATAGCTTCCTATGCCGCCGATTTCATCGGCGTTTTTTTGCTACCTAATTTGCTGTACTCACGAAGCTATGGAATAAAAATAAAAAATGCGTCCTCCGAGGCCTACAAATGTATCCTCTTAGGGTGACTACAAACGAACAGGAATATGTTAAGGATACGCTGATTAAATCGAGCTTTTACGCATTGTTCATCAAAACTCACCTCTAAAGTGTTACAATAGAGTCATCAAACAAAGGGAAAGGCGGAACCACCATGAACGGACAGCAGACTTCCAGTGA
>JAJQCG010000127.1 GCA_021202815.1 Lachnospiraceae bacterium
TGCCATCCTCCGTTACCATCTTAAAGGCAACCGGAACTACGTTCGGCTCTCCGTTTGCACAGGTCGCCAGATCCCACATACTCGCATCAAGCAGCTTCTTTACATTTTCGTTCAACATTTGCATAACCTCCTGAAATGATTGTGTTGTTTTCTGAGCTATGCTCAGTATAGCGAAGCTGCTGAGTCGCGACAAGATATTAACAAATTTATAAGTCACTCATAAATTTCATAGTGTCAGCTGCCATCCTTGGATTTCCTTATTGACTCCATTATTATGGTGGGGTTTAGAGTAATGACGATAAATGATGAGGAGAAATTCACATGAGTGAAAATACAGCAGCTACACAAAATCCATTGGGCATCGAGCCGCTCCGGAAGCTGATTCCCCACTACGCGGTTCCTGCCACAATCGCGCTGGTCGTGAACGCGCTCTACAATATCGTGGACCAGATTTTCATCGGACAGAGTGTCGGTTATCTGGGAAACGCCGCGACGAACATTATCAATCCGCTGATGATCATCATACTGGGAATCGCGACGCTCTGGGGAGACGGCTGCGCGTCCTACACAAGTCTCCAACAGGGAAAGGGACATCCGGAAAACGCATCTACAGGCGTATGCAATACCTTTGCCGTGTCTTTTGCCGTGGGACTGATCTTCATGGTACTCTCCCTGATTTTTCTGAAACCCATCTGTCTGCTGTTTGGAGCTACCGAGACTTCCCTTCCCTATGCAATGGCCTATGGTTCTGTCATCGCGTTTGGCTTTCCGCTCATGGCGATCCTCAATCCGGTCACCGCGAGCGTCCGCGTGGACGGCGGAGCAACCTATGGAATGGTCGGCCTTCTGGTAGCCTGCTGTTCCAATATCATTCTGGTTCACGGTCGTCACCGGCACTCTCTTCATGGGGCTTGCGACCGTAATCTTCCAGCTCTGTCCGATAGCCGTGATTTCTCTGTTCGGTTCGGAATCCGATCTCTACAATGATATTGACTCCCCGATGGTGAGATACTGATTCATAGACGACCTCCCGGAACTTTTTCAGTTTCTATTCCAGCTCTGCATCGATCAGCTACGCATAGCGGGATTGGCCTTCATAATAAGTATCAAAAATTCCGCTCACGGTAATCGTGCTGTCGATGTCCGGGTAGTCGTCCGGATAGGAGAAATCCCCGTCGAGTACAAATTCGATTCCCTGGGAGCAACAGGCCGTGGCATCTTCAATGATGCAGGCGTAATAGTTTCGGTCCTCGCCCTCATATACGGTGAACGTGCCGCTCATCCGCACCGACTTTCCCAGATACTCATCCGGGGTATACATCATATTGTAAACCTCCGCGTAGACCATCGCGCTGCTGAGCTCGGTCAGGTCAATGTCAAAGTCGGAAGAACCCGCGGCGTTTTCCTGCTCGTCGGATTCTGTCTCAATTTGAAAGACTTCCTCCTCATCGGAAGATTCCGCTTCGGTCTCTTCCTGCGTTTCCGCTGCAGAGGCGGAAGCGCTTTCCTTGTCCGAGCTGCCGCAGGCGGACAGTGTACCTGTAAGCAACAATAAGGTCATGAAAATCACCGTTTTTTTCATCATCGTTTTCCTCCAGTCATACTTATTACAGAAAAGAGCAGGAATCCTGCAATATTAACAGCTACAATCGTTGATCCGACCGGCATCCCCGCCAGGATGGAAATCAGCATACCCAAAAGCGCGCAGACGACCGAAACAATAGCCGAGCAGATCGTCACACTTCTGAAAGTTTTAAACACCCGCATCGCTGACAGAGCCGGAAAGATGACCAGCGCGGATATCAAAAGGGAACCAACCAGATTCATGGCCAGCACAATGATCACTGCCACGATGACAGCGATCAGCAGATTATACAGCTCCGCCCGCGTACCGGTAGCCTTCGCAAAATTCTCATCAAAGGTTACGGCGAAAATTTTATTGTAAAAGAACAGAAATGCGCCGACGACCAGAACAGACAATATCACGCACAGCCATACCTCCGTCCGCGACAGCGTGAGAATGGATGTGGAGCCAAACAGAGTGCTGCACACGTCGCCAGAGAGATTCGAGCTGGTGGAGAAGAGATTCATCAGCAGATAACCGATTGCCAGCGAGCCGACGGAAATCATGGCGACCGCCGCGTCGCCCTTGATTTTCGTATTCTGCCCTGTCCGCAGAAGCAGCACCGCCGCGATCAGCGTGATGAGCAGCACGAGCGGCATTTCATTGGTAAAATTAAGAACCGCCGCGATCGCCATCGCGCCAAAGGCCACATGGGAAAGCCCGTCCCCGATAAAGGAGAAGCGCTTCAGGACAAGCGTCACTCCGAGTAGCGAGGAGCAAAGCGCGATCAGGGTGCCTACAACCAGCGCATACTGTACAAAGGGATACTGTAAATAGAGCGACAGTTTTTCCAGGATATTCATACGGGCGCACCTCCCTTCACTGCAAAACTCCTTCTGGCGTTGCTTTCCAGATATTCCTGCCTGGTGCCGAAAAACAGGGGTTCCCCGATATGAAGGATATGGCTGGCATAGCGAAGCGCCGCCTGCATATCATGAGAAATCATGATAACCGTGATTTTATCCTCCTGATTCAGTTTCTCAATCATCTGGTAAAAATCCGCGGCGGCTTTCGGGTCAAGGCCGGTCACGGGTTCATCCAGAAACAGCAGCGTTTCCGTGGCGCACAGCGCTCTGGCAAGCAGGACGCGCTGCTGTTGGCCACCGGAAAGCTCCCGGTAGCAGCTTCCTGACAGATTGCTGATGTGAAGCCTTTCCATGGCGGACGCCGCCTTTTCCTTTTCAGACCTGTTGTAAAAAGGCCGCAGACCGCAGCCGCCCTGACAGCCGGACAACACAATTTCCCATACAGACGCCGGAAAATCCTTCTGCACGCTTGTCTGCTGGGGCAGGTAACCGATCTGCTTCTGCGTCAGTCCGTCGCTCATCCGAATCTGTCCGGATAAAGGTGGCAGAAGACCCAGAACAGTTTTCATCAGCGTGCTTTTGCCGGAGCCGTTTTCTCCCACGATGCACAGATAATCTCCGGATTCCACCGAAAAATTCAAGTCCCCTATAATAGAATTTCCGTCATATCCCAGAGAGAGGTGTTCACAGCGAAGTAAAGCCATCCTTCCACCTCCTTAGTTCAGCGCCTGTGTCAGCACAGTGAGATTCTTTTCCATGATAGAAAGATAAGTCGCGCCGTCCTCCACATCAGCCGAGGTTGTGGACTACATGGAATCCATCGAGAGGATCTGCACATCCTCACTGGCCGCTGTAGAAATAATCGTTTCCGCGATATCCTGGTCGCTTCCCTCAAGTGTCAGCACCGTCGTCAGCCCCAGCTCATCCACCTTCCCGGCGAGAAAGGCAATCGTCTCAAAGCTGGCCTCCGTCTCGGCGGAACAGCCTGCAAACGCCGCATAATAATCCAGTCCGTAATCATCCACAAGATAACGGAACGGGAACCGGTCCCCGAAAAGAAGCGTGCTTCGCGCCGCGGCAGATACCGCATCCTCGTACTGCGCGTCCAGTTCACTCAGTTTTTCCAGATAATCCGCAGTGTTCGCCGCGTACAGTTCACTATTACTCTCGTCCATCTCACAGAGCTGGTCGCAGATGTACTGGCAGAGAACCTGGGCATTTCTAAGGGAAAGCCAGACGTGCTCGTCATATTCCGCTTCCTCCTCGTCCTCCTCCTCTTCTTCAGACTCCATGCCTTCCACGAGTTCCTCCTCCTTGACGGAATCTCCGAGAACGTCAAGGAGACTGATCACTATCCTGTCTTCGTTTGCAGATCCTTCCAGTGCATCCTCGACCCACTCATCGGATTCCCCGCCGACATAGATGAACAGATCGCATTCCGAGATTCTGACAATATCGTCCGCCGTCGGCTGATAGCTGTGGAGATCGACGCCATTGTCAAGGAGCAGGGTAAGCTCCATATTGTCCGCATTTTCGCCGACGATTTCTTTCACCCAGTCATATTCCGGGAAGATCGTAGTGACGACACTGAGAGATTCCTCCTCTTCCAGGCTGCCGTCATCAGAAGCAGCGTTGCCTCCGCATCCGCCCAGAAGAACGGCAGATACGGTCAGACAAAGCATTGCAAATATCATTTTGCGCATAATAATAGCCTCCATATGAAATCCATTTACTACAAAAAGCCCCGGGCGGCAGCTATGTAAACGGCATACTTCCGATGCGAAGCTGGTACTCTAAAGAGCGCAGACAGGTATTCAATTGGAAAGCTTCACTTTCAGGGAAACAAGCGTATCTGAAAAAAAGGTCGATTGTAAAATGAAGTTGAACACCTAAAAAATCCATAGCGATTGA
>JAJQCG010000019.1 GCA_021202815.1 Lachnospiraceae bacterium
CTGTGCGAAAATTTTGCCATTTTGCGCTAAAAATCGTTTATAAGTGACCTAAGAAGAAGCGGAGAAGTTGATCTGGAGCTGGTGGAGGAGACAGGCCGTGGGGCGATTGTCCGCATGGCGCTGAGCTGTATCAAGAAAGAACCGGTGCTGTCATTCCGGGCTTTCCTGTATCTGACCAAAGTGGTATACCTTCTGGACCCGGGAGATTACTTCTATGAAATTACCTGGGATACAGAGGAGTATTAGGTGGTATCTTACCAGGGCAGCCTGCAGATGAAGTCTGTTGTGGACGGCTACTCTCATGTCATCTACAATACGCCGCTTAAGTATATTTTCTGTTATATCGGTATGATGAACGTGCTCGTGGTGATCTGTATCTGCGGAAAGATAAAGCTCACCGATTTTGAAGACTGGAAGCGGCTGTTTGTGAGCGTTTCGATTCTGACCTATAATTTTGCAACTATGCTGCTGCTGACCGGGAGGGATGACTGCTTTTTCTTCCTCTCATTTTTCACGGCGCCGCTGCTCGCGATCTTCGCGCTGAAGGGGGAGGCGTCCCTCCCGGCCGCTGACGCTGAAGAAAACGCCTGAGCAGGGGGAAAAGGTGATGGAGACAGAGCTGGAGACAGAACTGCATCGCAGCCGCTACCTGGCCTGCGAGCGCAGGGGCGTATTTCTGCTGCTGATGGTGAGCGCGGGAATGATGGGCGCTTATACCTACAATCTGCGCGGAGGCATCTTCTGCAACGCACAGACTGCGAATGTCGTATTGATGGCGATGGCGCTTGGCAAGGGCCTCTGGAGACAGGGTCTTTACTACCTGATCCCGATTACAGCCTATATCAGCGGGGCCTTCGTGTCGGAGTTTTTTCCGAATCCTGTCAAAAAGATGGGGCTGCTGCGCTGAGATACCTGCCTGATCGGTATCGAGATCGCGGTGTTGTTTCTGATTGGATGGATTCCTCTCTCCGCGCCGCACCGGATCGTGCAGGTCATCATCAATTTTATCTGTTCCATGCAGTACAATACCTTTTGCCAGGCTGAGGGGATCCCGATGGCTACGACCTTCTGCACCAATCACATCCGGCAGATCGGCGTGTCGCTGGCAAAATATGTGCGCCACCGGGAGGCCGGAGCACTGAAAAGAGGCCTGGTGCACATTTCCATGGTCGGCTGTTTCCTCGGCGGAGGACTGATTCTTACCGCCTGTTGCGCGCCGCTGCAGGAGAAGGCGATCTGGCTCGCGATTCTCCCGCTGCTGGCGGATTTTCTGATTCTTGCGCGCGCGGATCTGGGGCGGGAGCATGAGCTGCTGGAGCAGATCCCGAGTGGCCATTGAGGGAGTGAAGGCCGTCGATATTCAGACGGCCGTTCTTCCGGACTATCATGCATTTCGATTGCAGATTAAATTGTCTCCCTGAAGGGTTAGGTAGCCCCAGCGAATTGCAGCGGCAATGCAGCACCAGCAGCGCTGCCTGGTGGCCTGAATGCCGTTTTCTGAATATTTTTCTTTCAAATCATCCATTGTTGATTCCACGGTGCGAACTGATCCTTTTTTGGATATTACGCGTGCGATCATGTCAATGTCCTCTTTCTTCTCATTGTTTTTCATTATTTTATGTTCCCCTTTCATGAAATCCTTTCTAATCTAATATTATTTGTTATTGTCTGTGTCTGCATCTAAATTTAAAATGTGACATATTGTTGACAGGGTATTCGCGGCTTCGGGTGTATTTTCCAACATCAAATTGATCAGCGCGTTATTGATTTCCCGCAGGATTGTTATCTGGTTCATCGAATCCTCTTGTGACTTTTGCCCCGTGCCTTTGACGATGCCTGCGTCTTTGGCGTCCTCCATGCTGACCAGATACCCGAGCACCAGGTGAATCAGGAGTCGACTGCTGACACGGGTTATGCCGAGTCGGGTGCGGACTGTCTCCAGGAGCTGCGAATAGGTTTCAGGGTCGCGCACCGCGATCTTAAATGAAACCGGAAGCTTGTCCGCAGGAAGATTTTCCTCCTCTTCGATCCGGTATTTTAGCAGGCTGGAAAGATCAAGGCTATCCTGATTCTGAAGAAGAAGATTGCTGCCCCTTTCGAAAATGATAGAGAGCTCCAGATCGGGATAAATTTTCTTTGCTCTTTTTGCCAGAAGCATGGTGTGCCGGGTAGGCTTGGCGCTGAGATACAGTGTTTTCTGCGCTTTCATGATAAATACCTCCTTGATTAGTGGAATGCCAGACTCCGATAAAAGATAATTTTGGAATCTTTTGTCGGATTGTAACACAAAGTTAGAATGCTGTCAATTTTTTCTTGCTCCGAAAACCAGAAGATTTGCCTGTTTTTCACTTGGTTTAAGTCTGTTTAAGGTTTTTCTGTTATGGTATCATAAGAAAAAGGTAACTATTCAGAAAAGGAGGCGCAAGGAAGATGCGGCTTTTACTGGCGGAGGACGAGCAGGCGCTTTCGCGGGCGCTTGTCGCGATTCTTGAGCGAAACAATTATTCTGTGGACGCCGTGTATGACGGCGAGGCGGCGTTGGAATACTTGGAAGCAGGCAATTATGACGGCGTGATTCTCGATATCATGATGCCGAAGAAGGATGGGATCTCGGTGCTGAGAGAGCTGCGGGCAAAGGGCAGCCGCGTACCGGTACTTCTTCTGACCGCGAAATCGGAGATCGACGATAAGGTGCTGGGGCTGGACGCCGGGGCGAACGATTATCTGACGAAACCTTTTCACACGAAGGAGCTGCTTGCGCGTATCCGGGCGATGACGCGCACGGGGAGCGCGCAGACCAGCTCCCTGCTGCAGATGGGAAACGTGACGCTCGACCGCGCTACCTTTGCGCTTTCCACGCCGTCGGGCAGCTTCCGGCTGGCAAACAAGGAGTTTCAGATGCTCGAGCTGCTCATGAGCAATCCGGGCAATCTGATTTCTTCCGAGCGTTTCATGGAGAAAATATGGGGCTATGACAGCGAGGCGGAGATCAACGTGGTCTGGGTCTATATTTCTTATTTAAGGAAGAAACTGACGGCGCTGCACGCGAATATTCAGATCCGGGCGACGCGGAACGCGGGCTATTCTCTGGAGGAAATAGTATGATCAAAAAGCTGCGGATAAAACTGGTCGCCGCCTCCATGCTTTCCCTGCTCATCGTGCTGGCCGTGATCATGGGAATCGTCGGCGCGTTGAATTACCGGGAGATCGTGGAGGATGCAGACAGCACGCTGGCGATTCTGGCCGCAAATGAGGGAAGCTTTCCCGATGCGGTGCTGGGCGGTGTGACAGGAGAGGACATGGGAACGCCGCAGGCGGAGTCGGGCGCGCCGCATGACGAGGCAGAGAGTGTACAGGAGGCGCAGCCGCCAGATATACAGGATGGGGAGGAACCACCGAATATTGCCACATCGCCCGAGGACGCCCCACGGGGAAAAAGGGAGGTTTCGCCGGAGCTGCCCTATGAGTCGCGTTATTTTTCCGTGCTGCTGGACAGTGACGGAAATGTCCTTTCCACGGATATGAAGCGGATCGCGGCGGTGGATGAGGACACTGCCATCGCGTATGCGAACGGCATTTTTACGTCCGGCAAAGAGAGGGGCTTCGTGAACGCCTACCGCTATGTGCTGGTCACGTCAGACGAGGGGACGCGCGTGATTTTCCTGGACTGCGGGCGCAGTCTCGACACGTTTCGAAATTTTGCGGTCACGGGCGTCGGTGTGGCTGCAGCGGGACTTCTGGCAGTGTTTCTTCTGATGATCGTTCTCTCGGGACGGATTGTGAAGCCTTTTTCCGAGAGCTATGAGAAGCAGAAGCGCTTTATCACGGACGCGGGTCACGAGCTGAAGACGCCGCTGACGATTATCAATGCGGACACCGAGATTCTGGAAATGGATTTCGGAGACAATGAGTGGCTGGACGATATCAGAAGCCAGACCGGGCGACTGACAGAGCTGACGAACAGCCTGATTCTGCTTTCGCGCATGGAGGAGGAGCAGGCGCAGTATCAGATGATCGAGTTTCCGCTCTCCGACGTGGTGGAGGAGAGCGCGCATTCCTTCCGCAATCTGGCGCTGACGCAGGAAAAGACGATCTCCTGCAAGATCCAGCCGATGATCTCCTTCTGCGGAGATGAAAATTCAATCCGTCGCCTGGTGGGCATCCTGCTGGACAACGCGGTCAAATATTGCACGGAGCAGGGAGAAATACGCCTGACGCTGGAAAAGCAGAAGAATGCCGTCCGCCTGTCCGTGTACAACAGCTCTGAGCCGGTATCGGAGGAACAGCT
>JAJQCG010000060.1:0-4011 GCA_021202815.1 Lachnospiraceae bacterium
TCGTAGAGTTCTCCGCGATCGTCTTGTCGACGACGATACCATAGCGCTTGCGATCCTCCGAGAGGTAGCCGATGCCGTTCCTGACAGCATCCTGCGGCGTCCTGATGTCGATCTTTTTGCCGTTCACATAGACGTCGCCGCTGTCCTTCGGATCCGCGCCGAACAGGGCTCTCGCCGTCTCCGTGCGCCCGGCTCCCATCAGTCCCGAGAAACCAAGGATCTCGCCCTTTCTCAGCTCAAAGCTGACATCCTGCACCATACGGCCCGCATTCAAGTGCTCCACCTTCAGCACGACCGGTGCGTCAGGAGCGACCATACTCTTCGTCTTTGGCTCCTCGTAGATGACACGTCCGACCATCATGTTGATGATGTCGTCCTTCGTGCAGTCCTCCGTGATCAGCGTGCCGACATAGCCGCCGTCCCGCATGACTGTCACGCGATCCGTGATCACCTTGATCTCATCCATACGGTGAGAGATATAGACGATGCCGAGCTGCTTATCCCGCAGATCGCGGATAATCTTGAACAGCTCCTCAATCTCCGCCTCTGTCAGCGCCGCCGACGGTTCGTCAAAGATAATCACCTTCGCGTCGTGGGAAATCGCCTTCGCGATCTCGCACATCTGCTGCTTGCCGACCGTCAGGCGGCTCATCGTTTCCGTCGGGTCAATATCTATACCGAGGCGGTCGAACAGCTTCTTCGCCTCCTCATTCATCTTCTTATCATCGATGAGTTTTCCCTTCATGATCTCGCGCCCGATGAAGATATTCTGCGCCACCGTCAGATGACCCATCATATTCAGTTCCTGGTGCACAATCACGATGCCGGCGTCCTGCGCCTCGCGCGGATTCGTGAACTCGACCTCCTTACCCTCGTAAGTGATCGTTCCCTCATCCTTTTTGTAAATACCGGTCAGAACCTTCATCAGCGTCGACTTACCGGCGCCGTTCTCACCCATCAGCGCGTGCACCTCGCCCTTGCGGACTTCCAGATCTACATGATCCAGCGCATGTACGCCGGGGAATGATTTGTCGATGCCCTTCATGGTTAAAATTACGTCACCCATATCTGCTCTCCTTCCCCTTTCTGATCAGTTGCTTCTGCGACGGCTGCGCAGATCCGCGTACACCACCACCAGGACGATCAATCCGGTGATCACATACTGATACTGGCTCTGATAGCCCATCGCGAGAATACCCACCTGCAAAAGCGAGATGATTACAACGCCGATCAGCGTGCCACTGATGGACGCGATACCGCCCGCCATCGAGGTGCCGCCCATAACGCAGCCGGCGATTGCGTCGTTGTTAAACGTATCGCCGCCGCCCGGCAGAACCGTCGTGTAAACCGTGACATAGAAGATCGCTGCGATTCCGGCCATCGCGCCGCAGATAATGTAGGCCAGCATTTCCCATTTCTTTGTGTCTACGCCCGAAAGCCGCACCGCCTCACGGTTGCTCCCGATGCAGAGTATGTAACGCCCGATCTTCGTCTGGTTCAGCACGACCGCACAGATCGCGGCGCCTGCGAACAGGATAATGATGCCGGTCGGAATCTGCACACCGCCCACGGTCCACTTGACCAGATTCTGATACCAGCCGCCCGGCCAGCTCACAGACTGGGTCTTTGTGAAAACGCTGCCGACGCCCTTCGCAATCATCATGCTCGCCATCGAGGTGATGAAGGACGGCAGCCCGCCGTATGCCACAAGAATCCCGTTAATGCATCCGAAGATAATGCCCACCAGAATACTGATCAGCAGGCAGGCTCCGATCGGCAGCCCGTCCTTTGTCAGAAGCTGTCCCGAAATCAGCGCCGCACAGTACATGACCGGACCGATCGAAAAATCAATCCCACCCGTCGCAATAACGAAGGTAACGCCCAGAGACAGAAATCCCAGGAAATAAGCATAATTGAAAATACTCACCACACGGGAATAGCTGAGGAACGTCGTGCCGGGTTTCATAATCGGGGTAAGAATGGCAAATAAAATAAACAACAGCACAAGTACACAGAGCAGTACTACCGTGTTGAAGCCAATCTTTTTTACGATTGTGTTGTTTCTGAACTTATCCACTTGTTTTCCTCCTGATTTCCTTTTGGCCGCACACAGAACCATCTTTTCCGTTCCCGCGCCGTGCGTCACCGGCCTGCCATAGCTAAGATACCGGCCAATGATACACGGTTTTGATCCCCCAATCCGGAAACGGTAGAACACGTCTGCTGCGGAGATCACCGACAGGGAAAATATTATGTCTATTATACACAAGTCAAATCTCCCTGTCAACGAAACCCCGCAGCACACGCGGGAAACTATCGATTATTTGATCGTCCTGTACATCGGTCCATAGGCGCTGCAAGCCCGGAAATCCTGGCCTTCCTTGTCCATACCAAAGGCGTTCCATGCGGCCGGACGGAAGATCTTCTCCTCCGGCACATTGTGCATGCAGACCGGGATGCGAAGGATCGAAGCCAGCGTGATGAGATCCGCGCCGATATGGCCGTAGCTGATCGCGCCGTGGTTCGCGCCCCAGTTGTTCATCACGTCATACGCGCTCTTGAAGGCGCCCTCTCCGGTGCATCTCGGCGTAAACCAGGTGCAGGGCCAGGTCGGGTTCGTGCGCTCCATCAGCTTATCGGAAACCTCATCCGGCAGCTTCACGGTCCAGCCCTCTGCGATCTGCAGAACCGGTCCTAAATTCTTCACAAGATTCAGACGGATCATCGTCACCGGCATCTCAGCTCTCGTCGTGAAGTGAGAGGAAAAACCGCCGCCGCGGAAATTGTCAAAGCCGGCCTCGCACCACACGGTCGCGTCGGTCATCTTCTTAATATCCTCCTCAGTCACATCCCACCACTGCTTCATGACCGCATTGCCGTCCGCATCGCGGCACTCGCCGCAGGCATCCAGGCAGGCCGCGCCGGAATTCAGCAGGTGGATAATGCCGCCGTTCTCCTTCGCAACGCCCTCGAGATCGTAGCCGGTCACGCGCTTCGTCGCCTCCGGCGACCAGTAGGTACGCACATCCGCGAAGATCTGCGCGCGTCCGGTCAGCAGCTTCATGAACAGCATGCCAAGGCCGTTCAGCACATCGTTCTCCGTCGCCAGCACGAGCGGCTCCTTCTTGCCCTCGAAGTCGAAGGTAGAATTGAGTACTGCCTCCGGATAGTCGCAGTTCGGCCAGTGATCGGTCCACTGACGCTGTCCCTGGAAACCGGCAGCGATCGCATTGTGTCCGGCCATCTCCTCCTCAAACTGCTCCGGAAGCTCCGGATTGCCCAGCATCAGATCCTTGATGATGCAGTACATCTTGATCGTGAACTCCCACTGCTTATCCTTCTGCTCGCGGTTGAACTTCACGAAGTCCGGATTGTCATCGCGGCCTTCCTTGCAGTGCTCCTTCGTCCAGGCGAGCGCTCTCTCGTACTCCGCCTTATTATAAATACCTTCCTCCATGCGGCGCAGGATCTCCACTTCGTCCACAGACTCCACATGCATGCCAAGATATTCCTCGATGAAATTGGAATCAATGATGGAGCCGCCGATGCCCATGCAGATGGAACCGATCTGCAGGTAAGACTTGCCTCTCATCGTGGCAACGGCAACAGCCGCGCGTCCGAAACGGAGCAGCTTCTCCTTCACATCCTCCGGAATCTCGCTCACCTGGTCGCAGTCCTGTACCTCATGTCCATAAATGCCGAAAGCCGGAAGCCCCTTCTGCGCGTGCGTCGCCAGAACACTCGCCAGATAGACCGCGCCCGGGCGCTCCGTACCGTTGAAGCCCCACACGCCCTTGATCGTCATCGGATCGGCGTCCATCGTCTCAGAACCATAGCACCAGCACGGCGTCACAGTCAGCGTGATGTCCACGCCCTCTTTGCGGAACTTCTCCGCGCAGGCTACATTCTCCGGATAACGTCCGATCGAGGTATCCGCGATCACGACCTTCACCGGCTCCCCATTGGAATAGCGAAGATTCTCCTCATATAACTTCTTCGCCGCCTGCGCGA
>JAJQCG010000060.1:4021-4285 GCA_021202815.1 Lachnospiraceae bacterium
CCATCGTCTGATCTTCCAGACTCTCACGGAGCTTCATCGGTCCACGCCGTCCGTCGATCACGGGACGAATGCCAATCACGGGATAACCGCCGATCAGTCCTCTTTTTGCCATAATGCTTCCTCCTTCTCATAACGTCGTTCTTTTCCCTGCCGGAAAATCCGGCAATGTGATCAAATCAAAACTTTTTCATATGAAATTATTATAAAAAATGACAAACGCAAACAAAAGTGATATACTATCAAAGAATAGCACAATATTCACTC
>JAJQCG010000230.1 GCA_021202815.1 Lachnospiraceae bacterium
TTCTGTGCGAAAATTTTGCCATTTTGCGCTAAAAATCGTTTATAAGTGACCTAATCCCCCTTAATGAATAAACCCTCCCTTTTGATTATTCAAATAAAAGCGCCATCGATAAAAGTAAGACAGAAAGCTCAGAGGTTTCCCGCCTCCGGGCTTTCTTTTTTACATAAATTTTACATACAGAACACGCACGTTTTACAGGCAGGCTTTAGGATGGTGAAAGACCATGAGAAAGATTTTAATTGCATGGTGCGTGCTTGTGTTATAGAATGTACAGGAAGAAAGGGTGGAGATGGAAATGGCGCTGATTTATATTGTGGAGGACGATCAGAATATCAGGGAGATCGAGAGTTTTGCGCTGAAGAACAGCGGATACAATGTGAAAGACTTCGGCTGTGCGAAGGATTTTTATCATCAGGTGGCGGAGAAAGCGCCGGACTGCATCCTGCTGGATGTCATGCTGCCGGACGAGGACGGACTGGAGGTCGTGCGCAAGCTGCGCGCGATCCCGGATACGAAGAAGACGCCGATCATCATGGTGACGGCCAAGACGACGGAGCTCGACAAGGTCAAGGGTCTTGACATGGGAGCGGACGATTATATCACGAAGCCCTTCGGCGTGATGGAGCTGATTTCCCGCGTGAAGGCGCTGCTGCGGCGCAGCATGCAGATCGGAGAGGAAAAATTCCTGACGGCGGGTGATATTTTCATGGACGGCGAGAAGCACATGGTCTATGTGAAGGACGAACCCTGTGAGCTTACCTTCAAAGAGCATGAGCTTTTGAAGCTTTTGATGCAGAATCAGGGGATTGTCATGTCGCGGGATGTAATTATGGAGCGGATCTGGGGCATCAATTTTGAGGGCGAGTCCCGGACGCTGGACGTGCATATCAAGACGCTGCGGCAGAAGCTGAAGTCCGCGGGCAGTCTCATCAAGACCATGCGAAATGTGGGGTATATGATAGAATGAAAAAGAAGATCCGGCGGGAGTTCGTGCTGGTGGCGCTGCTCAGCATCCTGCTGACGGCGGTGTCCATGACAGTGGTGTTCTACGAGCTTTTCAAAAAAGAGGTTATGAATGAACTGGAGTCTTATACCCGTGTGCTGCAGAGCGCAGGGGTATTTGACACTGCGGCGGCGGGGGCGGCTGACGGCCTCTCGGACTGGGATGTGCGAATTTCCCTGATTGCGGCGGACGGCACGGTGCTCTATGACAATGATGTGGAGGTCGGTGGTCTGGATAATCACAGGGGCAGGCCGGAGGTGTCGGAGGCGATCGAGGAGGGCAGCGGGCAGTCGATTCGCAGATCGGACACACTTGATCGCAGCGCTTTTTATTACGCGGTGCTGCAGGAGGACGGGACGGTGCTGCGGGTGGCGAAGGCGAGCTCGAGCATCTGGCGCATTTTCCGGAGCGCGCTGCCGATCGTGGCATTCACGGGGATTGTCATCTTCCTTCTCTGCATGCTGCTCGCCGCGCGCGCCACACGCTCTCTGATGGCGCCGATCGATTCACTGGCGGAGCATCTCGATGAGTGTGATGACGCGTCGGTTTACGACGAGATGGTGCCCTTCGTGCGGACGATCCGCAGGCAGCATGAGGATATCATGAAAAATGCCCGCATGCGGCAGGATTTCACGGCGAACGTCTCCCACGAGCTGAAGACGCCGCTGACCTCAATCTCCGGCTATGCGGAGCTGATCGAACACCATATGGCGGCGGAACAGGACATTCCCCGCTTTGCAGGCGAGATTCATCATAGCGCCACCAGACTGCTGAACATGATTAATGACATCATCAAACTGTCGGAGCTGGATGCGATGACGCCGGAGCAGGCGCAGATGGAACGCCTGCCCTTGCATCTGCTGGCGCAGAACAGCGTTGATATGCTGCAGATCAGCGCCGGGAAGCACCAGGTGATGCTGGGTCTTGCGGGCGAAGCGGCTTATATCAACGGAAATAAGGAGATGGTGGAGGAGCTGCTCTACAATCTCTGCGACAATGCGATCCGCTACAACAATCCGGACGGAAACGTGACGGTCATGGTGAAGCCGCTGGGCGGGAAGGTCATGCTGGAGGTGGCGGATACGGGCATCGGCATTCCCGCGGAGCACCAGCAGCGTGTGTTTGAACGCTTCTACCGGGTCGACAAGAGCCGTTCGAAGGCGACCGGCGGGACCGGCCTGGGGCTCGCGATTGTCAAGCATATCGTGGCGCAGCACGGCGCACAGCTCGAGCTTGAGAGCGAGCCAGGAAAGGGCACGACGATCACAATCCTCTTTGAAAATGCTGACAAATCTGTTATACTGTGAGGCAAAAGGAGGCAGGATTATGGTTTACGTGCATCAGGCACAGTATTATGAGACGGATCAGATGGGGATCATCCACCATTCCAACTATATCCGCTGGATGGAGGAGGCCCGTGTCGCCTTTATGGACGAGCTGGGTTTTCCCTACCGGAGAGTGGAGGAAGCGGGTATTATGAGTCCCGTGCTGAGCGTGAGCTGCGAGTACAAGTCGATGACTTATTTTGGTGATCGCGTGTGTATTGATGTGAAGATGACAGCATTTCATGGAGTAAAATATGAGCTCTCTTATGTGCTGACGGACGAGAAAACCGGAGAAGTGCGCGCGACAGGCACTTCCGGGCACTGCTATCTTCGGAAGGACGGACGCCCCGCGAATATCAAAAAAGGAACTGCCGGAGCTCTACCAGACAATCAAGGCAGAGATGGAAAGAGAAGGGACCTGGAAGTGAAGCGGGAGCGGCTGCCGTTTCTGGACGCGCTGCGCGGCCTGACGATCCTCAGCATGATCGTCTACCACGGGATGTATGATCTCGTGGAGCTCTATGGCCTGCACGTCGGCTGGTTCTGGAAAGCGCCGGGCTATGTCTGGCAGCAGAGTATCTGCTGGATCTTCATTCTGCTGTCGGGTTTCTGCTGGAGCCTGGGGAGCAGACCGCTGCGGCGCGGGCTGCTCGTCTCGGTCTGCGGTCTGGTCGTCACGGCGGTGACCTGCATTTTTATGCCGTCAGAGCTGATTATTTTCGGAATCCTGACCTTTACAGGAGCGGCGATGCTGGCGCTGATTCCGCTCTCAAAACTGCTGGAAAAAGTTCCGGCGGGAGCCGGTCTGGCTGCGAGTGCAGTCCTTTTTTTCCTGAGCAGAAATGTGAACGCGGGATACTGGGGTTTTGAACAGCTTACGCTGGGGCGTGTGCCAGAAGGCCTGTACCGGAATCTTTTCACGACTTTTCTGGGCTTTCAGGCTCCGGATTTTTATTCCGGGGATTATTTTTCCTTTATCCCCTGGATTTTTCTGTATCTGTGCGGCTATTTTCTGTATGAGCTGCTGGGGAGCCGTGAACGTGTGCTGCATGTGCTGCGGCTGCGTGGCGGATTCCTGGAGACGATCGGGAAGCACAGCCTCCTGATTTACATGCTGCACCAGATCGTGCTGATGGTGGTGTTCACGGTGGCGGCATGGATGGGCATCCTGTAGTTTCTGGAGTTGATCTTTGGCGTGTTTTGTGGTATGAAAGAATACAGGCGGGCATGGCGGAATTGGCAGACGCGCAGGATTTAGGTTCCTGTGCCGCAAGGCGTGCGGGTTCGAGTCCCACTGCCCGCATTGAAAAAGCTTGGATTTCCGGGCTTTTTTCATATCCAAAATTAAAAAGTAATCAAAAAGGTAATCAAAAGAAAAAATCGGGAAGGAGAAATCCCATACATATGATGAGCACTGGCATAAGGGCATCATCTGCTGAGTAATTCGGTGGGTGGTGTCCTTATTTCAATGCTCATATTTCGCCTACAAAGCCTTTTAAATTTTCTCCATATAGTTGAAGATTCTTCATTTATATTTTAATCTAGGATTGAATCTGCTAATCTAGGTTAGAATTTTGAGGGATAGGGCATGGTCAGAGAAAACGAATCTGAATGTCCGAATTGCGGGGAAAAATTAAAGCGGTACGACGAGGTCCAACGAATTGTACGGACTAAAGGGCGTCATACAAATCATGTCAAGATTCAAAGACTGCGGTGTCCTGGCTGCGGCCACGTTCATCGTGAGCTTCCCTCATATATATTTCCATATAAACAATACAATGCCGATGTTATCCAAGGGGTAATAGAAGGCTTCATCACGCCTGAGACACTTGGCTTTGAAGATTATCTGTGCGAAATGACCATGATCCGATGGAGGACGCAAAATCCACAACTCCTATTAGGTCACTTATAAACGATTTTTAGCGCAAAATGGCAAAATTTTCGCACAG
>JAJQCG010000140.1 GCA_021202815.1 Lachnospiraceae bacterium
AATAATATTTGACAATATCGAGTACATCCTCCGTCAGCCTGTGGATCTCACGATTGGTATCATTATAGGGGTGATCAATCTGCGCGTTGATAAAATGGAAAGCGATATTCCCCGCCTCGTCCGTCGGCAGTTCAATGTCGAGATGCTCCTTCACGAGCGCCAGGGCGTAACGTCCCACCTGAAATTCGTTCGGGTTGAAACGGCGCATGTCCGTCGTGTAAAAGTTCGGCACCACAATGCCCTGCTTTACACGGCGAACCGCGAACGCGATATGGTCAGTGAGGGAGAGGTAAATATGGTCGAGCAGCTTCATGCCGAACTCCTCGCGTGCATAATCGATCACATTCTTGCTGATCTCGAAGTAGACGCTGTCCACCTCCGCCGCGAGCTTGATGATGTTGCGGGAGATGGAGCGGTCCTTGAGCACAAAGACCTTCTCCACCTCCTCCGGTCTGAACTGATAGCCGGAGGCCTTGTGAAACCCGATGCCCTTGCCCATCAGAATCGTCTCGCTCCCCTCGTCGTCCAGGGCGAGGATGAGCGAGTTGTTCAGCACCTTCACTACACGCATCACTTACCTCCCTCTAACACTTCCCCCAATTAACGCTCTTCGCCGTTTGTACGAATCACATTCTGATACCAGTAAAAGCTGTCCTTCGGGATGCGGCGCAGATCCTTGAGATCCATGTCCTCCCGGTTGATATAGACGAAACCATAGCGCTTGCGGAAGCCCTGGTGCGAGCTCAGAAGATCAACCACCGACCACGGGCAGTAGCCCATCAGGTCGACGCCGTCCTCGATGGAGAGCGCCATCGCGTCCAGATGGCCGCGGATATAGTCGATCCGGTAATCATCGTGCACCTTGCCGTCCTCAGTCAGCACATCCGGCGTGCCCAGTCCGTTCTCTGTGATGATCAGCGGCAGATGATAACGCGCGTAGTAATCGTTCAGCACAATGCGCAGCCCCATCGGGTCGATCTGCGCGCCGTACTCGCTCGCCGCGAGGTTCGTATTCTTCTCGTCGCGGCAGTAGCCGTACTGGTCGAAGTCCACCTCGTTTCCGCGGAAGACACGCATGCCGACCGGATGCTCCTCATCCGCCGGAAGATAGCTGGCGCAAAGCGTCCGGTAGTAGTTGAGCGCGATGAAATCCATCTTTGCGCTCTTCAGGATCGCGGCGTCGCCCTCCTCCATCTTCGGCACGATATCGCGCTCCTTCAGGTAGCGCATATAGTAGCCCGGATACTCGCCGTAGTAGTGCATGTCAAGGCAGTAGTTCGTCTTGAACCAGTCGTTCATCTTCGCCGCCCACACGTCCTCCGGCTTGTTCGTCAGCGGATAGGTGCAGGTCGAGGAAACCGCCGGGCCAACCTTACCGTCCTTCATCATCTCATGGCAGGCATTGACCGTCAGCGCGTGCGCGAGGAACATGTGATAGTCCATCTGCGCGCGGATGCGGTCGGCCTTCAGCGGGTCGGGCTCGTTGATGTTCATGCGCTCGTCCACGCGGATCATCAGGTTCTGCTCATTGTGCACCAGCCACCACTTTACGCGATCGCCGAAGGCCTCGAAGCAGACCTTCGCGTAGCGCTCGAACGCATAGGCACAGTCGCAGCACTCCCAGCCGTTGTACTTCTCGACCAGCGCGTAGGGCAGATCGAAATGATACAGCGTGACAAAGGGCGTAATGCCGTTCGCGAGCAGCTCGTCGATCACCTGATTATAGAAATCAATACCCTTCTGATTGATCTCACCGTCGCCGTCCGGGATGATACGCGCCCAGGAGAGGGAGAAGCGATAGACCTTGAGGCCCATCTCCTTCATCAGCGCGATATCTTCCTTCCAGTGGTGATAGAAATCGCTGGCGACCTTGCTGTCCGCCTGCTTGTCGGAGCGCTTGAAGGAGTTGAAATCGGCAACGGTCATTCCCTTGCCGTCCGCGTCCCAGCCGCCCTCAATCTGGAACGCGGACGAAGCCGCGCCCCAGAAAAAATCCTTAGGAAATCCTGCTTTACTCATAGAAGCCAAATTCCTCCTGATCTTACTTCTTAATCAAAATTACATCCTGATCCAGCGATGCATGCGCAGCCGGTACGCCGCTCACACCCGCGAAGTCCTCGGTGTTGGAGATCAGCACCATGACCGTCGGGTCGTAGCCCGCCGCCTTGATCGCATCGATATCGAAGCTCACCAGCTTCTCGCCCTTCTTCACCTTCGCGCCCTGCTCAGTGAACTTCGTGAAGCGCTTGCCGTCCACCTCCACGGTGTTGATGCCGATGTGAATCAGCAGCTCCGCGCCGTTGTCAAGCGTAAAGCCGAGCGCATGCAGCGTCGGATAGAGAACCGTCAGCGTGCCGTCCGCCGGAGCGACGACCTCGCCCTTCTCCGGAATGATCGCAATACCTTTTCCAAGCGCCTCGGAGGCAAATACTTCATCCGAGGTCTCCTTCAGGGAAACCGCTTTTCCGACAACCGGAGAAGCGAGCTTGATGTCCGCGTTCGCCTCGGTAACCTCGACAGTCGGAGCCGCCGCAGTCTCCGTGATCGCAGCCGCCGCGGGCTGCGCCGAAACCTTCTCACCGATTGCTTCCTCCGCGAAGCCCACGATATAGGTCAGGATCGCGGCGCCGAAGAAGGCAACGGAGATACCGATCAGATACGCGAGGAACTGGCTGAAGCTCGTGCCCTCGCCGTAGTAGGACATAACGGTCAGAATACCATTGTTGGC
This sequence comes from Lachnospiraceae bacterium, assembly GCA_021202815.1. GTDB lineage: Bacteria > Bacillota > Clostridia > Lachnospirales > Lachnospiraceae > Hominiventricola. The sequence continues at coordinate 2,729 of JAJQCG010000140.1, forward strand.
AAAACCGGTATTGACGGCGTTGCCGATACCCATAACCGCACCGCCCAGAGCACCGGCAATAACCGCACACACCATCGGGGTCTTCAGACGCAGGTTACAGCCGTAGATGGCCGGCTCCGTGACACCCACGATAAACGCGGAGATCGTAGCCGCACCGGCTACCTGCTTGGTCTCAGCATCTTTGGACTTCAGCATGACGCCAAGCGCCGCGCCCGCCTGCGCGAAGTTCGCGGAACCCGCGAAGCACATCAGGGTATTCGTACCGGTAATCGCCACGTCGTTCAGGCCAATCGGCAGCAGAGCGCGGTGCGCGCCGAAGATAACGCAGACGCCCCACAGACCGCCGACGATGATACCGCCGAGCAGCGGGCTGAAGGAGTAGAGCGCGGTGTACAGCCACTGAACTGCAAAACCGACATAGATGCCGACCGGGCCTACGATTACGAGCGCGACCGGAACCATGACGATCAGGGAGATACCGGGCACAAGGATAATCTGGAGAATCTCCGGGATCACCTTCTTCAGGCCCTTTTCCAGGAAGTACAGGACAATGACCGCCAGGATAATCGGTATGACCGATTCTGTATAGCTGAAGACCCTGGTCGACTCACCGATCGTAAAGGCCTGTTTTATAACAGGCAGGCCAAATATCTTCGACGGTGTCTCTACATCCTGCACCAGCGCATCAATGGTTGGATGGCAGAGGAAGCCGCCGATGACCATGGCGATAACCTGGCTGCAGCCCAGAGCTTTGGCCGTCGTGTAAGCCAGGAAAATCGGCATGTAATAAAAGATAATATTACTTGCGGTATTCAGAATCGTGTAGGTATCCGTCGCAGCGAAGGCTTCGAACATCGGCAGCTTCGCAGCGGCGGAAAGAAGTCCCTTGATCAGACCTGCCGCAGCGATCGCCGGGACGATCGGGGTGAAGATCTGGGAGATCTTCTGCAGGACAAAGTTCGCGTCAAACTTCTGGTGATCGTCCGCCGGAGCCTCCCCGGTATCGACCATCTTGATCAGCTCATCATAAATCTTCGTCACCTTCGCACCGCAGACGACCTGGAACTGGCCGCCGGCCTCAACGACAGAGATAACGCCCTCAAGGTGTTCCACGACCTCTTTGTTCGCCTTGCTCTCATCCTTCAGGACGAAGCGCAGCCGCGTAAAGCAGTGCGTCACATTGCGCACGTTAGCCTTACCGCCTACGTTTTCCAGTATGTCACTGGCAATTTTCGCGTAATCCATACTCTTTCCACTCCTTTAAAATAATATGCATGCGTCCGGACCGCATCGGGTAAATGCGTCGCTGTTCCCCGGGATACAAAAAAGTTCAAACTTCATCGTACAAGGGCATCTTACTCCTATACTTTCTGTTCGATCTTGCCTGCATTACCAGTAACACGTCGTCCATATTTATCAACTGTAGGTATCCTAGCACATTTTTTATAGATTTTCAATAGGGTCGATTGTAAAATGAAGTTGAACACCTAAAAAATCCATAGCGATTGAATCC
>JAJQCG010000152.1:0-25555 GCA_021202815.1 Lachnospiraceae bacterium
TATGGTCCTGGCAGCGATTTTGTTCGTTTGGTATTTTGCAAAGTTAACAGTGCGGGTCTTGTTAAAAAAGAACCGGATTTCAGTGAGGGGGGGGGCTAAGAACCCCCTTTTTGTTTCCTGAAATTACAGGAAAATCCGCATTGTCAGCAGGTGCGCGAACAGCGGACACGACAGCAGGACTGGAGGGAACGAGAAGATGAAAAGACGTGTTGCTGCTTTACTGATGGCGGTTGTGCTGTGCGCCAGCTCACTGCCGATCTCCGCGGAGGAAGCGTCGTCCGTCACGACCGTGTCGGAAGAGACGGCTGACGCCGGGAGTGAGGAAGCGCAGGAGGCCGCCGAGGAGGCGACGCAGGAGGAAGAGACTCCGGCGGAAAATCCATCGACGGAACAGACCGGGGCGACCGAAGAGGAGGCCTCGGCAGGCGAGGAAGGAAAGTCGGAAGAAGTCGCGGAGGACGCCGGGGCGGAAGAGGAGTCCTCGGGGGATGTAGCGGCAGAGGAAGAGACCGAGACGACGGAGGAGCTGATTGAGGAGAGCGTCGAGGCGTCGGCGGAGATTCCGGTATTAGCGGAAGAGAATGAGAGTAATGGCACAAACAGCACGCTTCCGGGTGCGGAGAACGGGGTCATCACACTGTTAAACGATGTTGAATTGGCAAGTCCTTATGTAGTTTACAGTGGAGAGAATATCACCATTGACCTGGCAGGATACTCCATTACTCGTGGCAGCGATAATACTACCTCATATTTGCTGGGTGTCGCATCGGGCGGAACGCTGACGATTATGGACAGCAGTGAAAGATCGGACGGCAAAATTGATGGCAGCACTTATGTAAAAGATGGTACAACTTATGGCGGATCTGGCGTACTGACTAATGGAAGTTTGATTGTTGAGTCCGGAACAGTCAGCGGATACTATGGCGTTCTTGCGAGTGGTGACAGCGCAAGTGTAACTGTGAATGGCGGAACAGTCAGCGGTTATTATGGCATATATGTAATTGGCAGCAGTGCCAGTGCAATAGTGACTGGTGGTACTGTTACAGGAAGTAATGAAACTTATGGTTCTTATGCCATAGGAATATATTTATATAGCGGAACAGCCAAGATTACGGGTGGAACTGTAAGCGGATATTACATGGGAGTGTATGTTCGCAGTGGTTCGCTGGAGATGTCAGGCGGAAACATTAGTGCTACCACCGATTATGGTATATATCAGGCGAATGGCAGTGTTGAAATATCAGGCGGTGAAATAAGTGGCTCCTGGGGAGTTGCAAAAGTTGGTGGCACGCTAGAAGTTTCCGGCGGTAATATTGTCGGTACAAGAATTGGTATTTTTTCATCAGCCGGGACTGTAGACATTACCAGTGGAGCAGTTTCTACAACAGGAGATACCAGTTCCACAAATTATGCAATATATTTGTCTGGAGGCACACTAAATGCGTCTGGAGGTACGATCAATGCTGCTCCCGTAGCCAGCACCAATGACGTTTGGTTCTTTGGTATTGCTGTTGCCGGAAACAGTTCTCAGGTAACTGTGAATTTATCTGGAAATGTTGAAGTGACAGCTTTAGATTCAGAGTCTGTTACAGGCTATGGCGCGGCTGTTGCACTTTGGAATGCGACGAAGGATCCCAGTACTCCCACGACCTTGAATGTGAGTGGGAAAGCAGTTTTGAGCGGTTCTGTTTATGGCATTACTGGAAACGGTGGTGAGAGTGGCACGTATTATACGGACATCAACATCTCCGGCGGCACAATCACCGGCGAATGGGGTATTTACCATCCGCAGATTGGCACCCTGACCATTTCCGGCGGTACGATCACCGGCTCTTCCACCGGTATTGAGATTCGCTCCGGCGTGCTGAATGTCAGCGGAGGTACAATCACGGGAAATGGCACGGAGCTGACTATCAATTCAAACGGAAGCGGTGCCACGACCAGTGGAGCCGGTATCGCAATTTCACAGCACACTACAACAAATGTGGTCACTGTGAATATCACTGGTGGTACAATCTCCGGCTATGTCGCGGTGTCGGAAGCGAATCCGCAGAAAAATGATTCGGAAGACGTTGAAAGTATTTCCATTACCATCACCGGTGGTACGCTTACGAGTACAAATCAATCTGAGGATGCGTCCGCACTTTCTATCGATGATATGGGTACGATTTCGACGACCATCACCGGCGGCACCTACAACACGGATGTTGACGATTACATCGATCCGGGCTACAAGCTGGTAAAGAATACTAAGACAGGAATCTATTCGATAGCGGTGCAGACTGCGTCGGGTGCTGTCGCCAGCATCACGCGCAACGGGACGACGACCTACTACACGCCACTGAGTGATGCCATAGAGGCTGCGGGCACGACCTCGACTACGATCAAGCTGCTGGCAAATGTGACGGAAAATATCACGATAGAGTCGGGGCAGAAGATCACGCTGGATCTGGGCAAATATACGCTGACGAATGATGGTCAGGATGTGACATTAAAAGATGGAAGCGCCGAGTATTGTGATACAATCTCGAACTACGGCACGCTGACTATCACCGGAAGCGGCAAGATCGACAACGTGACAAACGCACGGGGCGCGCTTGTGAACTATCCGGGCGGTACAGTGACGATCAAGGGTGGTACGCTCACCAGAAGCCAGGAAACAACACTGGGTGATAACTCCTGGTATACCATTAAGAATATGGGTACCATCACGATCACAGATGGAGCGACTGTTACGACAGGCTCGAAGAGTGAAGGCGGATCGAGCCTGATTGACAACGGTTGGGTCGATGGTTCCGCAACGTCGAGTGATAATGCTAGTGTAAATGACCGCTATATCGTGCGCGAAGGGACGCAGACTGCGAACCTGACCATCACGGGCGGCACCTTCATCGGCGGTATGAACACGGTGAAGAACGACGACTACGGCGTTTTGGATATTTCGGGTGGTTCGTTCTCGAACACAACCGGCGCGATTATCCTGAACTGGAATGTGGCGATGATCAGCGGCGGCACTTTCACGTTGACCAAGGCCGATGCAGCAGTTTTAAATAATGGCTATTTATCGGATGATGGCGATGCGGGCACCATGACCATCACAGGAGGCACTTTCATTCATACGTCGAACGGCTATCTGTTTGGATGGGGAGTTGGCGCAAAAGCAAATTCCGGGACGGTTACCATCACCGGTGGCAGCTTTACCGGAAGTATGAATAACTCTGCCAGTGTTCCCTTTACTGTGGCAATTTCCGGCGGAAGCTTTTCTGAGGTAGTTCCTGAAAAGTTCTGTGCTACAGGCTATGCACCGGCTACTCTTGACACCTCGACCGGCATGTATACTGTCGAAATTGCGGACAATGTTGTTGCGAGAATCCTTGACGCGTCCGGCAACAAGCTGAACGCTTACACAAGTTTGACAGATGCGATTAACGTGGTTACGGCGGGTCAGACTATCGAGTTGCAGAAGGATGTAGAGCTGAATGCGGATATTACAATAGAGACTGGAAAGTCCTTCACGCTTGACCTGAATGGGTCTTCATTGACGGACAGCGTTACTCTGACAAATAACGGCACGCTGACCATCACGGGTTCAGGCACGATAGGAACCGCGGTCACGAACAATGGTACGCTGACCATTGAGAACAGTACCTTTACAAACACAGTAACAAACGCTTCAGGCGCGACCATGATCATCACCGGCGGAACGTTCGAAGGAGTACTTAGCAATGCCGAAACGCTGACGATCACGGATGGCACCTTTGCAGCCGGAATCAAAAACGGCGGGACAATGACCATCTCTGATGGCTCGGTCACTAGCAGCATCGCGAACAGTGGAACGCTGGCTATCAGCGGTGGCACTGTAAAGAGCAGCTCCGAGGCGGCGATTGTAAACTCCGGCACGTTGGAGATCAGCGGTGGCGTCCTGAGCGGGAAAGACTCCTGTATCCAGATAGCGAGTGCCAGTGCAAGTGTGAAGGTCTCCGGTGGTACATTGACGGGGTCTGTGATCTTTGCAGCTGGAAGCGGGGTTACAGGCATTGCCAATAATGGTTCGGAAATCACCGGTGGCTATTTCAACGGGAAACTGTACGACACTACTGATGATACTTCCGGTATAGCGACAATGTTAAAAGAGTCAATCAAATACAGTGAGAACGGCGACCTGCACTTTACCGACTTTCCCGCCAAGGCTTGCCTTGCAGATAGCACAGCCTACGTATCCAGTATCGTGACAGTAGATGGCGTGACCTACTGCTACACAGTTATGGCTGCTGGGTCGGGACTTACAGCCACATTGAAACAGAGTGCTGACGAAAACCCCAATGAGGACGAGCTGACAGTGTATCTGGCTGATCTTGAAAAGCCTTACACTGGTTCTGCGATTAAGCCTGAGCCACTCATCACAACCGAAGAAGGTCTGGCACTGCAGAAGGGGACGGACTACACGCTCAGTTACAAGAATAACGTCAATGTGGCGAGCTATGATGACGCGAAAGCGCCGACGATTATTATCAAGGGCGTAGGAAATTACAGTGGTCTTTACCAGGAGATTTATTTCAGTATTGTCAAAAAGAGTCTTAAAGATGAAGACGTGACATCCTATGTAGCCAATGTGACCGCATCGAGCGGCGTGCTCAAGAAATCGGCGCCAACTCTGACTTATAATAATAAGACGCTGCGGGCAAACACTGACTACACGCTTGATTACGATTTTGATGTAGTGTCTACTGGTTTCAAGGTGACCGTGACGGCGTATGGTAAGGGAAATTACACCGGAAAACTGGAGGATACCTACTATGTATTCAGCGCGAGGCAGAATCTGACGACTCTGTACAGTAACAGAAATGATGAAGATGCCACGATAAGTCTTGCGATATCCGATATTGAGAGCTACACCTATGATGGCACGGCGAAGAAGCCGGAACCGACACTGACTTTGACCGTATGGGACAGTAAGGGTGAGAGCGAAGAAATCACCCTCATTAAGAACAAAGACTACACGGTCGGCTACCGGAACAACGTAAACGCGGCTCAGTCCGACATCGGTACCAAGGCTCCGACGATCGTGATCACCGGCAAGGGCTGCTACAGTGGAAGCGTGACTCTGTACTTCACGATCGAGCAGGCGGATCTGACGGATACGGATTCGACGCTCTACACCTACATCAAGAATCCGACCGCGGAGATCACGAATGTGTCGAAGCTCACGACAACGGTCAAGCTGAACGCGAAGACGCTGCGGCGCAATACCGACTACACGGTTGTCTTCACGGACGGGGATTACAGCGCGCATGAAGTGACCATCACCGGAAAAGGAAACTATACAGATACAATTACCGGCGTTACCTATTCGGTCGGACGCGCCGATCTCAGCACGGTCACTGTGAGCTCGATCGCTTCGGTGACCTACGACACGACGGCGCAGAAGCCGGAGCCGGTATTGAAGGACGGCGACTATACACTGGTGAAGGGCGTCGACTATACGGTCGGTTACCGGAACAATGTGAACGCGGGCTCCTATGCCAGCAACGGCACCAAGGCTCCGACGGTGGTGATCACCGGTATTGGCAATTACAAGGGAACGCTGACGAAGTACTTTACGATCAAGCCCAGGACGCTGAGCGAGGAGAATTCCGATTTCAGCTTCACCGTATCCGATGTGAAGGAAGGCAGAAAGCTGACGACCTCCGCGCTGGTCGTGAAGTACAAGAACCGGGTGCTGCGGCAGAATACGACCACCACCTATAAGGCGGTCATCGGAGAAAGTGATCTGCTCACCACGACGACAATTACGGCGACCGGCCAGGGCAATTACACCGGGTCGGTGACTGTGAATGTACATCGCTACATGACCGAGCTCTCCACGCTGACGGTCGTGGTCGCACCGGCCTACTATACCGGAAGCGCGCTCGAGCCGGCTGTGGTCGTCTACAACAGAGCGGGAGAGAAGCTGACAGAAGGTATGGATTACGAGATCGCCTACTCGAACAACATCAAGGTAGGCTGGGGCACCGTCACTGTCAAAGGCTGCGACGGCAGTGATTACGGCGGAAACGCGAAGACGGTTCGCTTCACGATCGGCGCCAGAAGTATCCTGGATGTGCTTAAGAGTATTGCGCAGAAGACCAGCTGATGTGCAGTTGATGAAAGCAAGCATATAATGTTTACGAAAGCCCGCGCCTCAAGTGCGCGGGCTTTCGGCTGCGCAGATTTGTGCAGGAAAAGTGAAAATATACTTTTGAAACGCGCTGAAGCATGGTATACTATTTACGAGTAAATATTTTTGATCCTGAACAGGAGGGGGCAAAATGAAGAAGATATTGTTTGCGGCGTCGGAATGTGTACCGTTCATCAAGACCGGGGGGCTGGCGGATGTGTGCGGGGCGCTGCCGAAGGGCTTTGACAAGGAAGAGTGGGATGTGCGCGTGGTGATACCGAATTACACCTGCATCCCGGACAAGTTCCGGAATCATTTCCATTATATTACGCATTTCTATATGGGCACCGGCTCTTATAATCCGGGAGCGCACGTCGGTGTGATGACCTACGAGTACGAGGGTGTGACTTATTATTTCATTGACAATCTGGTTTATTTCGGCGGGGCGAAGCCCTACGGGGATTTCCGGACGGATATTGAGAAGTTCGCGTTCTTCGACAAGGCGGTGCTCTCGATCCTGCCGATCATCGATTTCCGGCCTGATTTGATCCACTGCCATGACTGGCAGACGGGCCTGATTCCTGTTTATCTGAAGACGGAGTTCGCGGCGGGAGAGTTCTACCGCGGGATTAAGACGGTTATGACGATCCACAACCTGCGTTTCCAGGGAATCTGGGACATCGAGACGATGCAGGGTCTGACCGGCCTGCCGGACTATGTATTCACGCCGGACAAGCTGGAGTACCGGCGCGACGCGAATATGCTCAAGGGCGGCCTCGTCTATGCGGACTATATCACAACGGTTAGCGAGACCTATGCGCAGGAGATTCAGACGCCGCAGTACGGCGAGGGGCTCGACGGACTTCTGGCTGCGCGCCACATGGATCTGCGCGGCATTGTGAACGGCATCGATTATTCGATCTGGAATCCGGAGACGGATGAGAAGATCGTGGAGAATTATGACGAGGCGTCGGTAACTGCGGGCAAGGCGGCGAACAAGCGCGCGCTGCAGGAGGAGCTCGGGCTCACTGTGGACGAGGGCAAGATGATGATCGGCCTGATTTCCCGCCTGACTGACCAGAAGGGACTCGACCTGATCGCGGCGGTCATGGAGCAGATCGTGGACGACAACACGCAGCTCGTGGTTATCGGGACTGGGGACGAGCGCTATGAAAATATGTTCCGCCACTATGCCTGGAAATATCCGGACAAGGTCTCCGCGAATATTTATTACGCGGATGAGCTTTCCCACAAGCTCTACGCGGCGGCGAACGCCTTCCTGATGCCCTCGGCTTTCGAGCCCTGTGGACTGTCACAGCTGATTTCCCTGCACTACGGGACGCTACCGATCGTGCGCGAGACCGGCGGCCTGCGCGACACAGTGCAGCCTTACAATCAGTATGAGGGCACCGGTGATGGCTTCTCCTTTGCGAATTACAACGCGGGCGAGATGATGAGCGTGATCAACAATGCGAAGTATGTTTACTTTGTCGATCGCGCGGGCTGGGACGCGATGGTACAGCGCGCAATGGAGCAGGATTTCTCCTGGGATGCGTCGCGCTACGCCTACGAGGGGATCTACTCCTGGCTGATCGGCTGGTAGCTGGTTTCCGCAGGATTCTTCCTGCCCGCGTAGAAAGCGGCAGATGACCGCGGCAAAGATATCAGGCATTGTGGAAAAACGGCTAAGGTGAAAAGCTTACTTCCGCTTATGAAGGAGGGGTGTCAAGAAATTTTCCTTGACACCCCTCCTTTTTTCGTGTAATATACTCAGGGTGATCGCTATGGAGGAGATTCTGAGACAGGCGTTTTTATATGATTTCTACGGGGAACTGCTGACGGAGCGACAGAAGCGGGTCTACGAGGATGTGGTGCTGAACGATTATTCGCTCGGAGAAGTCGCGGGAGAGCTCGGGATCAGCCGCCAGGGCGTGCACGATATGGTTCGCCGCTGCGGCCACACCCTCGAAGGGTACGAGGAGAAGCTGCATCTGGTGGAGAAGTTTGTAAAGATAAGAGATCAGGTCGGTGAGATTCGACGGATTGCCTCGGAGCATGAAAATGATCCGCAGATGTGTGAGATCGGGCGGCTGGCCGCCGGGATTCTGGAGGAGCTGTAGATGGCGTTTGACAGTTTATCAGAGAAATTACAGAATGTGTTCAAGAACCTCCGGGGCAAGGGACGCCTCACCGAGGCCGACGTCAAGGCGGCGCTCAAAGAGGTGAAGCTGGCGCTGCTAGAGGCGGACGTGAGCTTCAAGGTCGTGAAGCAGTTCATCAAGTCTGTCGAGGAGCGCGCTGTCGGCGAGGAGGTTCTGGAGAGTCTCACGCCGGGACAGACGGTGATCAAGATCGTCAACGAAGAGATGGTCCGGCTCATGGGCAGCGAGACGATGGAGCTGAAGCTCCTGCCGTCCAATGAGATTACCGTCATCATGATGACCGGTCTGCAGGGCGCAGGTAAGACGACGACCGCCGCGAAGCTCGCGGGTAAGTTTAAGATCAAGGGCCGCAAGTGCCTGCTCGTCGCCTGTGACGTGTACCGCCCGGCGGCGATCAAACAGCTGCAGGTGAACGGCGAGAAGCAGGGCGTGGAGGTCTTCTCCATGGGCGATAAGCAGCGCCCGGCGGACATTGCGAAGGCCTCGATCGAGCATGCCCGCAAGCAGGGTATGAGCGTGGTCATCCTCGACATGGCGGGCCGTCTGCACATCGACGAGGAGATGATGGCGGAGCTGGTCGAGATCCGCGAGAAGGTGGATGTGACTTACAGTGTTCTCGTCATCGACGCCATGACCGGCCAGGACGCGGTCAATGTGGCGACGAGCTTCTCAGAAAAGGTCGGCATCGACGGCGTGATCCTGACCAAGCTGGACGGTGATACGCGCGGCGGCGCGGCGCTCTCGATCAGGGCGGTGACGGGAAAACCGATTCTCTACGCCGGTATGGGTGAGAAGCTCTCCGATCTCGAGCAGTTCTATCCGGACCGCATGGCCTCCCGCATCCTCGGGATGGGCGATGTGCTGACGATGATCGAGAAGGCGCAGGAGAACATCGACGAGGACAAGGCGCGTCAGCTCTCGCAGAAGATGAAGAAAAATCAGTTCGACTTCGAGGATTATCTCGAGAGTATGAACCAGATGAAGAAGATGGGCGGCATCGGCGCGATGCTTGGCATGCTGCCGGGTATGGGTGGCAGCCAGATGAAGCAGATCGAGGATGCGATGGATGAAAAGCAGATGGCGCATATCGAGGCGATCATTCTGTCCATGACCGTGAAGGAGCGGCAGAATCCGAACCTGCTGAACCCGTCGAGAAAGCGCAGGATCGCGCGCGGCGCGGGCGTTGACATCAGCGAGGTGAACCGCCTGATCAAGCAGTTCGAGCAGAGCCGCAAGATGATGAAGCAGATGCCGAATATGATGAAGGGCGGCGGCATGTTCGGCCGCAGGGGCAGAAAAGGCGGATTTCCGTTCTGAAAAAAGGAATAAAAGTCAGCAGATATGAGGGAGGCATTTTGGACCTCTGCACATAGTTATATATATTTATTATATTTACGGAGGTAAAGAAAAATGGCAGTAAAAATCAGACTGAGAAGAATGGGACAGAAGAAGGCTCCTTTCTACAGAGTTGTGGTGGCGGATTCCAGATCCCCGCGCGACGGACGTTTCATCGAGGAGATCGGCACCTATGATCCGAACACGGATCCGAGTACCTTCCATATCGATGAGGAGGCCGCGAAGAAGTGGCTCTCGAGCGGAGCGCAGCCGACGGAGACCGTGGGCAAGCTGTTCAAGCTGGCGGGTATCAGCAAATAGAGGTAGAGTGATGAAAGAATTAGTGGAAGTGATCGCCAGAGCACTGGTGGATCATCCGGACGAGGTGTCGGTCACTGAGACGAGCAAGGGGAACACGACGATCGTCGAGCTCCGCGTTGCGCCCTCCGATATGGGCAAGGTGATCGGCAAGCAGGGGCGCATTGCGAAGGCAATCCGTTCCGTCGTGAAGGCCGCGTCCTCCAGAGATGACGGCAAGGTGATCGTGGAGATCGTACAGTAATATGGAGCAGTTTCTGAGGGTCGGGGTTATCTCCTCGACGCACGGCGTGCGCGGGGAGGTAAAGGTTTACCCGACGACGGATGACCCGGCCAGGTTTCAGCAGCTTGAACAAGTGCTGCTGGACACCGGAAAAGAGCGCGTGCCGCTGAAGATCGACGGCGTCAGGTTTTTCAAAAACCTCGTGATTCTGAAGTTCCGCGGCCTCGACAGCATCGAGGCGGTAGAGGGCTACAAGGGCATGGATCTCTATGTGTCGAGAGAGGACGCGGTTCCGCTTGCGGAGAATGAGAATTTCATCGCCGACCTCATCGGCATGGAGGTGCGCACGGACGAAGGACTTTATCTGGGCGAATTGAGCGATGTGATGGAGACCGGCGCCAACGACGTCTATGTAGTGAAGACGCCGGAGGGGAAAGAGATCCTGCTGCCGGCGATCCGCGACTGCATCCTCGATGTGAATGTAGAAGAAAAGCGCATGCTCGTCCATGTGCTGGAAGGGCTGCTGGATTTATGAAATTTTACGTGTTGACGCTGTTTCCGGACATGATCCGGGACGGCTTTCAGACGAGCATCACCGGACGTGCCATGGAAAAGGGCCTGCTTTCTCTTGAAACCGTGAATATCCGCGATTTCTCGGTCAACAACCGCGGGCGCGTGGACGATTATCCCTACGGCGGCGGGGCGGGCATGGTCATGCAGGCCGAGCCGGTCTACCGCGCCTGGCAGTCGGTGGTCTCCGGCATGGAGAAGAGGCCGCGGACGCTCTATATGAGTCCGCAGGGGCGCGTATTCAATCAGCAGATGGCGCAGGAATTTTCACAGGAGGAGGAGGAGCTCATCCTGCTCTGCGGGCACTACGAGGGCATGGACGAGCGGCTGATCGAGGAGATCGTGGACGAGGAAGTGTCGATCGGCGACTATGTGCTGACCGGGGGTGAGCTCCCGGCGCTGGTCGTGATGGACGCGGTTTCGCGTCTCGTGGACGGCGTCCTGCACAATGAGGAGTCGGCGGAGTATGATTCCTTTCACGACGGCCTGCTTGAATATCCGCAGTACAGCCGTCCGGAGGAGTGGCACGGGAAGGTGGTGCCGCCGATCCTTCTGTCCGGCCATCACGCGAATGTCGACCGCTGGAGGCGGGAGCAGTCGTTGCTGCGCACGATGGAGCGCAGACCGGAGCTGTTGGAACGCGCGCAGCTCACGAAGGAAGATAAAATCTTCTTGCAAAGAAAATAGAAGTATGGTAGAATGAAACGCGTTGTGAAAATAAGGAGATGGTCCTCTGTTGCCGGTCTGGCATTAAGAACATCGAGTTTTAAAGGAGGAACACAATGAACGAGATTATCAAAAAGATCGAAGCGGAGCAGATCCGCGAGGATGCGCCGAGCTTCCGCGTTGGCGATACGGTTCGCGTATCCGCGAAGATTAAGGAAGGAAACCGTGAGAGAATCCAGGTTTTTGAGGGTACGGTGTTGAAGGTGCAGGGCTCCGGCTGCCGCACGACCTTCACTGTCCGCAAGACGTCAAACGGTATCGGCGTGGAGAAGACCTGGCCGCTGCATTCTCCGAGTGTGGAGAAGGTAGAGGTGGTGCGCGAGGGCAAGGTGCGCCGCGCGAAGCTGTTCTATCTCAGAGACCGCGTCGGCAAGTCCGCGAAGGTCAAAGAGCGTATCAGATAAGGGCAGCCGCCTGAATTACTTGAGTAGTACGAGGGACATGTACGTAAGTATAATGTCCCTCTATTGCTATCCGGCACAATCTGTGCGAAGCAGTCAGGAGCTTTGCATGGAAATGACCGCTCCTTTCGGGGCGCTGTGCCGACTGTGGAGACAGATCCCATGAGAAGAAAAAAAGGACTCAGTTTCTATAAGAAAAAGAGAATCAAGCCGTCAGCGGTGCAGGCCGCCGTGCTCTGGGCGGGGGAAATCGTGCTCGCCTTCGCGATCGGCTGTGTGCTTGTGTTTTATTTTATGATGGGACTCACCTGCGTGGGACAGGCGATGGAGCCCTCGGTGAACAGCGGCGACAGCGTCTTTGTGAACCGTTTTATTTATCTGGTCTCTACGCCGCAGCGCGGCGACGTGATCGTTTTCAAGCCGAACGGCAATGAGAATTCACACTACTATATGCGGCGTGTGATCGGCGTGCCGGGCGATACGGTTCAGATCAAACAGGGCTTTGTTTATGTGAACGACGAGCTCTATGAGACCGGAATCGGAAGCGAGCAGATGGATTACGCGGGCCTGGCGGAGGAAGAGCTGACGCTCGGCGAGGACGAATATTTTGTGCTCGGGGACAATCGAAACGCCAGCGAGGACAGCCGTTACGCGGATATCGGAAATGTAAAGCTGGAAGACATCTACGGGAAGGCCTGGTTTGTGAGCTATCCCTGGGAGAATTTCGGGCCGATTCCGAAGGGCGGAAGTTAGGAGTAAGATGGAGATACAGTGGTATCCGGGCCATATGACGAAGGCCCGGCGCATGATGCAGGAAAATAAAAAGCTCGTGGATCTGATTATCGAGCTGGTGGATGCGCGCGCGCCGCTCTCGAGCCGCAATCCGGACATTGATGAGCTCGGCAGGGGCAAGGCGCGGGTGATTCTGCTGAACAAGGCGGATCTGGCGAGCGCCCGCCGCAACGACGAGTGGGCAGCCTGGTTCCGGAAGCAGGGATTTTTTGCGGTGAAGCTCGATTCCCGCAGCCGGGCGAATATGAAGGAGATAGAGGCCGTCATCCAGGAAGCCTGCCGGGAAAAGACGGAGCGCGACCGGAAGCGCGGTATTCTGAACCGCCCGGTGCGCGCGATGGTTGTGGGCATTCCGAATGTCGGCAAGTCCACCTTTATCAACAGTTTTGCCGGTCGGGCCTGCGCGAAGACCGGCAATAAGCCGGGCGTCACGAAGGGCGCGCAGTGGATTCGGCTGAACCGGCAGGTCGAGCTTCTCGACACGCCGGGGATTCTCTGGCCGAAGTTTGACGACCCGCAGGTGGGGACGCGTCTGGCGATGCTCGGCTCGGTGAACGACCAGATTCTGAATACGGAGGAGCTGGCCACGGAGCTGGCGGCGTTCCTGCAGACGTATTATCCGGGAGCGCTTGGGGCGCGCTACGGGATATCTCTTCCGAAGGATGCGGGAAATGAGCAGATTCTGCCGCTGATCGCACAGGCGCGCTCTTATCGGCTCAGAGGCGGGCAGGAGGACTGTGCGCGCGCGGCCTCCGCTCTGCTGGACGATTTCCGCGGCGGGAGCCTCGGGAGAATTACCCTGGAATTTCCGGATCACGACGAGGTGTGAAATGGCGAAAAAGAAAAAGGAAAAAGAGGAGAGGGGCGTCGTCAGGGAGATCCTGAGCTTTGTGATCTACGTGGCGGCGGTGGTGCTTGCCACCTTCCTGATCATTCATTTTGTGGGACAGCGCACCTATGTGAGCGGAAGTTCCATGGAGAATACCCTGAGCGACGGCGACAATCTGATTGTGGATAAGCTGACCTACCGCTTTTCCGACCCGCAGCGTTTTGATATCATCGTATTCCCTTACCGCTATGAGGAAAATACGTACTTTATCAAGCGCATCATCGGCCTTCCGGGTGAGACGGTACAGATCGTGGACGGCACGATCTACATAGACGGGCAGGTGCTTGAGGAATCCTACGGGCGTGAGGTGATCAAAAACGCCGGGCTCGCCGCGGCTCCGATTACACTCGGCGAGGACGAGTATTTCGTGCTGGGGGACAATCGGAACGACAGCACCGACAGCCGCGACCCGAGCGTCGGCGTGATCAGCCGCGACGAGATCATCGGGAGAACCTTCATCCGGATCTGGCCGCTCTCGAAGTTTGGAATACTGAGGCACCAGTGATGACGAAAAAGGAAGAACGCGAGATAAAAAGACAGCAGAAGCTCGAGGCGGAGCTCGCGCGGCTGGACGCGATGCGCGTCTATGAGCGTGAATATGCGTCCCGCGGCGTGATCTGCGGCATCGATGAGGTTGGGCGCGGGCCGCTGGCCGGTCCGGTCGTGGCGGGAGCGGTGATTCTGCCTGCGGACTGTCAGATTCTCTATCTGAACGATTCCAAGAAGCTGACGCCGCGGCGTCGGGAGCTTCTTTACGATGAGATTATGGAGAAGGCGGTGTCGGTCGGTCTCGGCGTGGTGAGCCAGGAGCGGATCGATGAGATTAACATCCTGCAGGCGACCTATGAAGCGATGCGCGAGGCGGTCGGAAAGCTGGAGCCGACGCCGGACGTGCTGCTGAACGATGCGGTGACGATCCCGGGTTTGCCGCAGCTGCAGGTGCCGATCATCAAGGGCGACGCGAAGAGTCTCTCGATCGCGGCGGCCAGCGTCGTCGCGAAGGTGACGCGGGACCGCATGATGGAGGCGCTCGATCTGAAATATCCGGGCTATTTTTTCGCGTCAAATAAGGGATACGGCTCGGCGGCTCACATTGCGGCGCTGAAAGAGCTCGGACCCTGCCCGCTCCATCGACGGAGCTTTATCCGTAATATCTGCGGGGAGTGAGAAAGCGAAGATAAAATTTCTGACCTTTTAAGTTGGACTTATTGTAGTGCTTTGGCGTTTTGCGATGTTTGTGCCGACAAACCGGGTTCTGCTGTCAGGCGATGAACAGCGGACAGGAGACAGGATGAATAAGCGCAGAGTAGGCGCACAGTATGAGGAGCTGGCCGCGCGCTGCCTTGAGGAGAAGGGATATCAGATTCTGGAGCGCAATTACCGCTGCCGTCAGGGAGAGATCGACCTGATTGCGCTGGACGGGAGCTGCCTGGTGTTCGTCGAGGTGAAGTACCGCAGTGACGGGCGTCTGGGCGATCCGGCGGAAGCTGTGGATTTCCGGAAACAGAGAAGAATTATCCGCACGGCGGCTTATTATTGCTATAGCAGGAATATCGGGGAGTCGCATGCCTGCCGCTTTGACGTGGTCAGCGTGCTGGGGAGCGAGGTCCGCCATATCGAAAATGCATTTATGTATCAGAGGTAAAAATATGTGGAAATGGAAGAGCGAGGACGGCCCGCTTTCTCTGCGTGAGCGGGAGGGCGTGCCTTTTCTGGTATTTGACAATCTGGAGGAGACGCATCTGGTGCGGCACGGCTTTTCCACGCGGCTGGGCGGCGTGAGCGAGGGTGATCTTGCCTCGCTGAACCTCAGCTTCACGAGAGGCGACGAGCCGGAGCACGTCAGGGAAAATTTCCGCAGGATCGGCGCGGCCATCGGCTTCGACTGTTCTTCCCTTGTGCTCTCCGACCAGACGCACACGATGAATGTGCGCCGCGTGACGGAGGCTGACCGCGGTAAGGGATTTACGAAGAAACAGGACTATACGGATGTCGACGGGATGATCACGGATGTGCCGGGACTTACGCTCGCCACCTTCTACGCGGACTGTGTGCCGCTGTTCTTTGTGGATCCGGTGCACCGCGCGATCGGACTTTCTCACTCCGGCTGGAAGGGAACTGTGCACAGGATGGGCGCGGTTACGCTGCGGCGGATGCGGGAGGAATTCGGGACAGAGCCGGGCGACGTGATTGCCACCATTGGCCCCTCGATCTGTCAGGACTGCTACGAGGTCAGCGAGGACGTTGCGTCGCAGTTCCGGGAGGAATTCGGCCGGGATGCAGACGCGCGCATGCTGCATCAGAAAGAGAACGGAAAATACCAGCTGAACCTCTGGCGGGCAAATGAAAAAGTGCTCCTCACGGCGGGAATCCGGAAAGAGCACCTTGCGGTGACAAACTTATGTACCTGCTGTAATCCGCAGTATTTATTCTCCCATCGGGCGAGCGGCGGCAGGAGAGGAAATCTGGGAGCCTTTTTACAACTGTTGTAGAATTCCGCCCCCTCGTTTTCCGTGTGCTGCAAAATGTGAGTGGAATGCTGCGCCGGAATCATTCCAGACTTTCCAGCAGCGCGTAGATGCGGTCGGTCGGGTCGTCCACGTGTTCGGTCGTCACGTCGTGGTTGATGCAGTCGATGATGGCGGCCAGGAACTTGGTCATATTTGCCTCCGTGTACCAGGGACGGGAGAGCAGCTCCGGCATCCGGTAGTTCAGGTTTGTCGTCACGACCTGGCTGATATAGCCCTTCTCATAATATTCATCGAATTTATCCAGTCCGTCCGTGAACAGGCCGAAGGTCGCGCAGATGAAGACGCGCTTCGCGCCGCGGTCCCGGATCTGGCGAGCTACGTCCAGCATGCTTCCCCCTGAGGAGATCATGTCATCGATGACGACGACGTCCTTGCCGTTTAAGTCGTCCCCGAGAAACTCGTGAGCGACGATCGGGTTCTTCCCGCCGACGATGACGGAATAATCACGGCGCTTGTAGAACATGCCCATGTCCACACCGAGCACGCCCGCAAAGTAGACCGCGCAGTCCATCGCGCCCTCGTCCGGGCTGATCACGATCAGATGCTCCTTGTCCGTCACGAGGTCAGGCGCGGATTTATTCAGCGCCTTGATGAACTGATAGGGAGGATTGAAGCTGTCGAAGCCGTGAAGCGGGATCGCGTTGCAGACGCGAGGGTCGTGGGCGTCGAAGGTGATGATATTGGACACGCCCATATCGATCAGCTCCTCAAGCATGAAGGCGCAGTCCAGAGATTCACGGCCTTTGCGCTTGTGCTGGCGGCTCTCATACAGGAAGGGCATGACCACGTTGATGCGTCTGGCCTTGCCGTTCGCAGCTGAGATGATCCGCTTGATATTCTGGTAATGGTCGTCGGGAGACATGTGGTTTTCATGTCTGCAGACCGTATAGGTCGGGCTGTAGTTTGTGATATCCGCCAGAATAAACAGGTCCACGCCGCGGACAGAGTCATAAAGGATGCCCTTTGCCTCACCGGTGCCGAAGCGGGGACAGGCGTTGCGCAGAAGATAGCTGTCCTCAAGATAGCCCCGGAAATTCGGCAGATCGTGGTAATCCTGTCGGCTCTTGTTGCGGAAGCCCACGAGATATTTGTCCACCTGCGCCGCCAGCTCCTGGCAGCCTTCCAGGGCGGCGATCTTCAGAGGTGCGATGGGAAGTACGTTTTCGTAATAATTTTCAGTCATAGGAATCCCCCGGTATTTTTTACAATTCGTCTACCCTTGTTATACCATTTACGCGCGCAGACCGTCAACTTAATATTTGTAATTCACGCAAAAATCCTGTATAGTGTATTGGAAAGGAAGTAGCCATGGAACACATCATACGCGCCGTCGCGCCGGGGAGCATCGCCGCAGAGCTGGAGATCAGACCGGGCGACGTGCTTTTGTCCGTCAACGGACAGACGCCGGAGGACGTCTTTGACTATCGCTATCTGATCAGCGACGAAGAGATCGTTGTGCTCGTTCGCAGTGCGGACGGCGAAGAATGGGAATATGAGATTGAGAAGGAGTACGGGGAGGATTTGGGGCTCGAGTTTGAGAATGGGCTGATGGACGCCTACCGCTCCTGCCGCAATAAATGCATTTTCTGCTTCATCGACCAGCTGCCAAAGGGCATGCGGGACACGCTCTATTTTAAGGACGACGACTCGCGCCTTTCCTTTCTGCAGGGAAATTATCTGACGTTGACGAATATGGGTGAGCACGAGCTGGACCGGATTATTTATTACAAGCTCTCCCCGATCAATATTTCATTTCAGACGACGAATCCGGAGCTGCGCTGCCGCATGCTGCGCAACCGTTTCGCCGGGGATATTATGGAGAAGGTGCGGCGGCTGAAAGACGCCGGGATTCTCATGAACGGGCAGATCGTGCTCTGCAAGGATGTAAACGACGGCGAGGAGCTCGAACGCTCGATCTGCGACTTAAGCGCGCTGATGCCACAGCTCCAGAGCGTCTCGGTCGTGCCGGTCGGCCTGACCCGCTACCGCGACGGCCTGTATCCGCTCATAGCCTTCACAAAGGAGGATGCCTGCGAGGTGCTCGCGTGTATTCACCGCTGGCAGGAGCGTTTCTACGAGGAATACGGCACGCATTTTATCCATGCGGGCGACGAGTGGTATCTCCTCGCGGAGCAGCCCTTCCCGGAGGAGGATTGTTATGACGGCTATCTGCAGCTTGAAAACGGAGTCGGCATGGCGCGCCTGCTGGAGGAGGAGGTGCGCGCTGCGCTTGCAGACCACGAGGGCGATACGCGGGAGCGCCGCCTGACGATTGCGACCGGAGAGCTGGCCGCACCGCTGCTTGCGCGGCATATCGCCCGGATACAGGAGAAATATCCGAACCTGCGCGTTCAGGTTACGCCGATTCACAATGATTTCTTCGGAGAACAGATCACGGTGGCGGGACTTGTCACCGGAGGCGACCTGATCCGGCAGCTCACGGGAAAGGTCTTCGGTGACCGGCTGCTGATCACGGAGAATATGATGAAGGACGGGGAGAACGTATTCCTCGACGACGTGACGGCGGAGCAGGTCGAAAGCGCTTTACAAGCGAAGCTTTCCATAGTAGAATCAAGTGGAAATGATTTCGTGAGAAGTGTGCTGGAAGAAGATTAGAAGAAGAGGAAAATGATGAGTAAACCGATCGTTGCGATCGTCGGGCGGCCGAACGTGGGAAAGTCCACGCTGTTCAACGCCCTGGCGAAGCAGAATATTGCAATTATAAAGGATACGCCGGGCGTGACCCGCGACCTTATCTACACGGATGTGAGCTGGCTTAACTATGATTTTACGCTGATCGACACCGGCGGTATCGAGCCGGACAGCCGCGACGTCATCCTCTCGCAGATGCGCGAGCAGGCGCAGATCGCGATCGACACGGCGGACGTGATTATTTTTCTGGTGGATGTGCGCCAGGGGCTGCAGGACGCCGATTTCAAGGTGGCGGAGCTGCTGCGGCGCTCGCACAAGCCGGTCGTCCTCGTGGTAAATAAGGTCGACAGCTTTCAGAAATTCATGGCGGACGTATACGAGTTTTACAATCTCGGCATCGGCGATCCCGTGCCGGTCTCCGCGGCCTCGCAGCTCGGTATCGGCGACATGCTGGACGAGGTGGTGAAATATTTCCTGGAAGGAACCGGAGAGGCGGAAGAGGACGACCGCCCGAAGATCGCGATCGTCGGCAAGCCGAATGTCGGCAAGTCCTCGCTCATCAACCGTCTGACCGGCAAGAACCGGCTGATTGTCTCTGACGTTGCCGGGACAACGCGCGACGCCATTGATACGGAAGTCCGCTACGATGGGAGAGCGTATGTTTTTATCGATACGGCTGGACTGCGGTGCAAGAATAAGATCAAAGAAGATCTGGAGCGCTACAGCATTATCCGCGCGGTGGGCGCGGTGGAGCGCGCCGACGTTGTGGTCGTCGTCATCGACGCGACGGAGGGCGTGACCGAACAGGACGCGAAGATCGCCGGTATCGCTCATGAGCGCGGCAAGGGCATCATTATCGCGGTCAATAAGTGGGATGCGGTGGAGAAGACGGAGAAGACCGTCAGGGAATACACAAAACGAATCCGTGAGATTCTCTCCTTCATTCCCTATGCGGAGATTCTCTTTATTTCCGCGCTCAGCGGGCAGCGGCTGCCGAAGCTCTTCGAGACCGTCGACCGCGTGATCGCGAACCAGACGCTGCGCGTGCAGACCGGTATGCTCAATGAGATCATCGGCGAGGCGACCGCGCTGCAGCAGCCGCCCTCGGACAAGGGAAAGCGGCTGAAGATCTACTACGTAACGCAGGTGGCTGTGAAGCCGCCGACCTTTGTCGCCTTTGTGAACGATAAGGAGCTGATGCATTTCTCCTATGTGCGTTACCTGGAAAACAAACTGCGCGAGGCCTTCGGCTTTGGCGGGACTTCGTTGAAATTTATCATACGCGAGAGGAAGGAAAAGAGTTAAAGATGGAACGAATCCTGTGTCTGGCGATCGGATATCTCTTCGGTCTCTTCCAGACGGCATATATCTATGGACGCATGAACGGCATCGATATCCGTGAGTACGGCAGCGGCAACGCGGGCACGACCAATGCGCTGCGCGTGCTTGGCAAGAAGGCGGGACTGATTGTTTTCTTCGGCGACGTGCTCAAGACGGTCCTGGCGGTTGTGACAGTGCAGCTTCTCTTCGGAAAAACTTACGCTGACATCATCGCCCTTCTGCGGCTCTATGCGGCCGCGGGCGCGATCCTCGGCCATAATTTTCCCTGTTATCTGGGTTTCCGCGGCGGAAAGGGCGTCGCCTGCACGGCGGGACTGATCGCGACGCTCGGGCCGATCATGATTGCCTGTGAGGCGGTCACCTTTCTTCTGGTGGTGGGATTCACGCGCTATGTCTCGCTCGGCTCGATCATTGTGGAGATCGAGCTGGTGGTCGGACTGGTCGTGCTCGGACAGATGGGCTATTACGGGATGGACCAGCCGCATCGGGTCGAATTTTACATACTGGCAGCCGCGCTGTGCACCATGGCGATCTGGCGCCACCGGAAAAATATCGGGCGGCTTCTGAACGGGACTGAGAGTAAGGTCTTCCAGAAAAAGGATGAAAGGGGATAGGCGTTATGGCAAAAATCGGAGTAATCGGAGCGGGCAGCTGGGGAACCGCGATTTCCCGGCTTTTGTCCAATAAGGGACACGAGGTGACGGTCTGGTCCATCGTGGAGGACGAGATCCGCATGCTGCGGGAGGAGCATGAGCATACGAGCAAGCTCCCCGGGGTGAAGCTGCCGGAGTCGATCGTCTACACGACGGATCTCATGAGCGCGGTGCAGGGAAAGGAGCTGCTTGTACTGGCGGTGCCTTCAGTCTATACGAGAAGCACCTCGCACAGCATGGCGCCCTTCGTCGCGGAGGGGCAGATTATTGTAAATGTTGCGAAGGGTATAGAGGAGAGCTCCCTTATGATCCTGACGGACATTATTGAGCAGGAGATCCCGCAGGCGAACGCGGCGGTGTTCTCGGGACCGAGCCATGCAGAGGAGGTCGGCAGGGATATTCCCACGACCGTCGTCGCCGGGGCGAAGGATCGGAAAACCGCGGAATATATTCAGAATATTTTCATGAGCGAGACCTTCCGCGTGTACACGAGTCCGGATATGCTCGGCATCGAGCTGGGCGGCGCGCTCAAAAATGTCGTCGCGCTCGCGGCGGGCGCGGCGGACGGCCTGGGCTGCGGCGACAATACCAAGGCTGCGCTGATCACGCGCGGCATCGCGGAGATGGCCCGACTCGGCATCGCAATGGGAGGACGCGCCGAGACCTTCTATGGCCTGACCGGCATCGGCGATCTGATCGTGACCTGTGCCTCCGTACACAGCCGCAACCGCAAGGCCGGTTTTCTGATTGGCCAGGGAAAGACCATGCAGGAGGCGATGGACGAGGTGCAGATGGTCGTCGAGGGCGTGTATTCAGCGAAGGCCGCAAAGACTCTGGCGCAGAAATACGATATCGACATGCCGATCGTAAAGGAAGTCAACGCGGTGCTTTTCGAGGGGAAGACCGCGAAGGAGGCGCTTACGGAGCTGATGCTGCGCGACCGCAAGATCGAGCATCCGCAGCTGCCGTGGACATAAGTTTTTCACGTGACAACAGGGGTAAAGTGTATTATACTAAGTGCAGTGATTAACAAAACAGGAGGTTAAAAGAACATGGCGGGAATTTTAAAGAGATTCAGTGACATTATGTCCGCGAACCTGAACGCGCTTCTGGACAAGGCGGAGGATCCGGAGAAAATGATCGATCAGTATCTGCGCGATCTGCAGAATGATCTGGCGAAGGTGAAGGCCGAGACGGCTTCCGTGATGGCCGAGGAGACGCGCTGCAAAAGAGCGGTAGACGAGTGCGAGAAAGAGATCGCGAATATGCAGAGCTACGCGGAGAAGGCTGTTCTCGCGGGCAATGACGACGACGCGCGTCAGTTCCTCGCGAAAAAGCAGCAGCTCGAGAATAAGAAGGTCGGACTTACGCAGGCCTATGCGGTTGCTCATGACAACGCGGTGAAGATGAAGGAGATGCACGACAAGCTCTGCCGCGACATCAGCGAGCTGAATTCGCGCAAGGAGGCGATCAAGGCGAAGGTCGCCGTCGCGAAGACGCAGGACCGCGTCAATAAGGTCGGCGCTTCCGCAGAGGGCGCGGCGAATACGATGTCCGCGTTCGCGCGCATGGAGGAGAAGGCGGATCGTATGCTCGACGAGGCAAACGCCATGGCGGAGCTGAACGGGAATTCCGAGGCGGAGACGATCAAGGATCTGACGGCGAAATATGACAACAGCACTGCCGCAGTGGAGGACGAGCTCGCGGCTCTGAAGGCGAAGCTCGGAAAGTAAGGATATGACGAGACAGGAATTCAGCCTGCTGACACAGAAGGGCGAGCCGGTTCTGCTGGACGGGGGAACCGGCTCGTGTCTGCGCGAGCGGGGAATGCCGGTCGGCGTATCCACGGAGCTGTGGGTATATGAGCATCCCGATGTGATCGGGCAGCTGCAGCGTGAATATGCGGACGCCGGTTCGCAGATACTCTATGCGCCGACCTTCGGCGCAAACCGCGCCACCTTGAAGAGCGCGGGGATCGACGACCATCTGGAGGAGCTGAATCGCACGCTGGTGAGGCGGACGATCGAGAATGTAGGCGACCGGGTGATCGTAGCGGGAGATCTCTCCACGACCGGAAAGGCGATGGAGCCGGTCGGCACTGCGACCTACGCGGAGCTGCTTGCAATTTATGAGGAGCAGATGTGCATTCTGGCGGACGCCGGCGTGCAGCTTCTGGTGGCGGAGACGCTGCTCGCGATGGACGAGGCGATGGTGATCTGCGATGCGGCGCGCGCGGCCTGCGATCTGCCGCTGATTGTTTCCTTTACCTGCGAGGGGGACGGAAATCTGTACTTTGGCGGAACCATCTTCGAGGCCGCCGCCGCGCTCGAGGCGATGGGCGTGGATGCGGTCGGCGTGAACTGCTCGGTCGGACCGGATCAGCTCGCGGCCGTCGTAAAGACGCTCCATGAGACGGTCAGCATTCCGATCATGGCGAAGCCGAATGCCGGGATGCCGACGATCACAGAGACCGGAAAGGCCGTCTACAGCATGGGAGCGGAGGATTTCACGAGACATCTGCTGCATCTGTGGGACTGCGGCGCGTCGGTCATCGGCGGCTGCTGCGGCACGACGCCGGCGTACATGAGGCTGCTGCGGGAAGCAATCGCGCAGCGCAAGGCGCCCGGCAATTGACAAATGGCCGCGGCGTTGCTACAATAAAAGTCGATTGTTTCAGACTTCTGGAAATATTGGTAGAAAGCGGGATAGACATGCAGAAAGTAGTTTTTTCGATCCTCGTCGACAATACGGCGGGGGTGCTGAGCCGGATCGCCGGACTCTTCAGCCGCCGCGGTTATAATATCGACAGCCTGACCGTTGGCGTGACTGCGGATCCGCGTTATTCGCGGGCGACCGTCGTGACGAGAGGGGATCACAATATACTGGACCAGATCGAAAAGCAGCTGAACAAGCTGGAGGATGTGGTCGATATCAAGAAGCTGGAGCCGGGCAGCTCCGTATGCCGGGAGCTTCTCCTTGTAAAGGTGCTCTGTGATGACCGCAACCGGCAGGACATCATTTCCATTGCGAATATATTCCGGGCCAAGGTTGTGGACGTCTCGGTGGATTCGCTGGTGATCGAGCTGGTCGGAGATCAGGAAAAGCTCGCCGCGTTCCTGCGCATGCTCGGGGATACGGAGATTCTTGAGCTGGCGCGCACCGGCATCACGGGACTCTCCAGAGGCACCTCCGATGTGAAGATGTACGGAGAGAACGGCGAACTTATGGATTATGGTTTTAATTAAATTTTAAACGGATGGAGGAAAGAAAAATGGCAAAAATTTACTATCAGGAGGACTGTAACCTCTCACTTCTGGAAGGGAAGACGATCGCGATCATCGGCTACGGCAGTCAGGGACATGCGCATGCGCTGAACCTGAAGGAGTCGGGCTGCCATGTCATCATCGGTCTTTACGAGGGCAGCAAGTCCTGGAAGAGAGCTGAGGAGCAGGGCTTTGAGGTATTCACGGCTGCGGAGGCCGCAAAGCAGGCGGATATTATCATGATCCTGATCAACGACGAGAAACAGGCGAAGATGTACAAAGAGGATATTGAGCCGAACCTTGAGGAGGGCAATATGCTCATGTTCGCGCACGGCTTCAACATTCACTTTGGCTGCATCAAGCCGCCGAAGTTCGTCGACGTGACGATGATCGCGCCGAAGGGACCGGGCCATACGGTTCGCTCCGAGTATCAGGCCGGCAAGGGTGTTCCCTGCCTCGTCGCCGTGGAGCAGGATGCGACCGGCAAAGCGTTGGAGATGGCGCTGGCCTATGCACTCGGCATCGGCGGAGCCAGAGCGGGCGTTCTGGAGACGACCTTCCGTACCGAGACCGAGACGGATCTCTTCGGCGAACAGGCTGTGCTGTGCGGCGGCGTCTGCGCGCTGATGCAGGCGGGCTTTGAGGTGCTGACTGAGGCCGGTTATGATCCGCGGAACGCGTATTTCGAGTGCATCCATGAGATGAAGCTGATCGTCGACCTGATCTATCAGTCTGGATTTTCCGGGATGCGCTATTCGATCTCCAACACGGCGGAGTATGGCGACTATGTGACGGGACCGAAGCTGATCACCGAGGATACAAAGAATGCGATGAGAAAGATCCTGAAGGATATCCAGGACGGTTCCTTTGCGAAGGAATTCCTCCTCGACATGTCCGACGCGGGCGGTCAGGTGCACTTCAAGGCGATGAGAAAGCTCGCACAGGAGCATCCGTCGGAGAAGGTCGGCGAGGAGATCCGCAAGCTGTACAGCTGGAACGGCGAGGAGAAGCTGCTCGACAACTAAGATATTCTGCATAGAATGACGTCAGGGGGACGGGGAGATTTCCCCGTCCCTTTTTCATACCGGGCGGCTGTGTGCTTTGTGCCGTCCGCTCCGGCAAAAGCCGGAAACTCTGTCAGGAAAGCAGGAACGAAGCATGACGAAAAAAGGACTGTCCCGCGCACAGCTTTGTATGCTGTTTTGCGCGTTCCAGGTATTGCTGCTGATCTACGCGGTTTTCTTTTTACATCCTTACTATGCCTCCAATGATGAATTTACGCTCTCGGCGATCGCGTCGGGGGCCTATGGAGGCGATACCTGGTATTTCATCTATATTCACAGCGCGTTCGGGTGGATCCTGAAGGCTTTTTATGCGCTGCTCCCAGGCGTAAACTGCTATACGCTGGTGATGTACGCGCTGATCTTCCTGTCTGTGACGGCGATCGGCTTTACCTGGATACGAAAGAACGGGCGGGTGGGGACGATTCTCGCCTTCATGCTGGCGCTTGCGAGCCTCTCGCCGCTTTACGTGGAATTTCAG
>JAJQCG010000152.1:25565-28747 GCA_021202815.1 Lachnospiraceae bacterium
AATTTCAGTACACGAAGACCGCGGCGATTGTGACCGCCGCAGGCTATGTGCTGGTCTTCGGTGCGGAGAAGAAGCGCCATACGCTGGCGGGGATCGTGCTTCTCCTCCTGGGGAGCTGGATTCGCTTTGAGGCCTTCGGCATGGTCAGTATCGTGGCTTTCGGACTGTGGCTTGCGCGGGTGTTCTGGTTTTTTGTGAAAAAAGAATATGACTGGAAGCGCTTTCTTCTGCGCGACTGTATGCCTTTTTTTGCAGCCTTCGCGCTGGTGTTCGGCAGCATTGCCCTGGAAAATGTGACTGTCTATACGCCGGGCAGTGCGGCGGCGCATTATAAAGAGTACGATACGGCGCGGCAGCAGCTGCTGGACTACGGCGTGCCGGAGTGGGAAGACTATCAGGAGGAGTACGAGGCGCTGGGCCTGACGCGCACTGATGTACTCAATCTGGAGAACTGGCTGATCGCTGACAGCGACCGCTATACAGCGGAAGTCTTCCGGGCCATCATCGCCTTCCGGCAGGAGCGACCCTTCCAGTGGGAATACCTGCTCGACTATCTCATCATCCTGGCGAAGAAGCCGCTGTTCATCCTGAGCGCGCTGCTTTTGCTGCTCTGGCTTTTTCCGCTCCGGACGCTGCGGGAACGGAAAAACCGGATCTCTGTTCTGTGGCCCTTTGTGGCGCTGCTCGGTATCTATCTCTATTTTATCAAAATCTACCGGGTGCTTCCGATTGTGGTGACGGCCTGTCTTCTCGGCGTGCTGGTCTTTAGCTGGACTGCGGCGGGAGAGGAGCTTGCGGAACGGTTTCCGGAGCCGCTGACCGGTCGGAATTTCGTCCGGACGGGATTGATCGGCGCGGCCCTGACCTGTGTGATCTGCATCCGTATGCTTGTAACGCCGGTCTTCGAGACAGCGGTGCAGCAGTCTGAGGAGAGCCTGGCTTACCGGGAACTCTATGACACGATCACAGAGGACAAGGATATTTACTATGTGTTTGACCCGATCACGAACAATGGCGTGGAGCTCGGCTACTCGATCTTCGAGAAGCTGCCGGAGGGCTATCTGACGAACGTGTTCACGCTCGGAGGATGGGAGACGGAGTCCCCGCAGGTCTCGGAGAATCTCGCGCAGTACGAGCAGTGGAACCTGATGAAATCGCTGTACTTAAGCGACCGCTCCGTGTTGATTTCCGAGAATCTGCTGGAGCATCTGATGATTCATATTGACGATACCTACGACGGGCTGTTTCTCACCTATTCGAAGGTCGGCGAGATCGGCGATTTTGATCTTTACACCCTCAACTATGCCATGCAGAATCTCGAGGAGACGGAGGAATATACCGCTTCGATCGATATCACCTACACAACAGAGAGCGAGCGCTACGATGTGTTTGAGGCGACCGTCAATATGTCGCCGGAGGAGCTGGAGGGCAAGAGCGTCTTCCTGTGGATGGAAAGCGTGGAGAGCGGGAAGGTACGGATGTACCAGGGCGTCTGGCAGCAACAGGATGAGAACGGGCTCTGCTCGCTGCTCTATGACACGGAGCTCGCGGACACGGATCAGGTGAAATTTACGATTCCGAAGATGAGCTATGCGCTGGATGACCGCTATGAGGTACGTATCGTGATCCGGGAGGACACGGACGGAACGAAGATCGCCACGGAAAATCATTTATACGAATAGACAAGGGAAAGGGGCGGCGCAGATGAAGACGAAACGACAGGTGAATTTTGAACTGCTGCGGATTTTCTGCATGTATATGATCGTTATCGGGCACTGCCTGTTTCACGGGCGCGTGACGGCGAAGCTCGGCTACGGCACGGTCAATTATTTCCTTTCCTATTTTGTGCAGTCCTTCTCCGTTGTGCACGTCAACTGCTTCGTCATGATCGGCGGCTATTTTGCGGTGGGAAGCGAATTCCGTTCCGCGCGCGTGCTGCGCTTCTGGCGGCAGGTGTCCTTCTATGCGCTGCTGATCTTTGCTCTGTACGGCTGCCTGGCCTCTGTGAGCCTCAGCGACGCCGTAAAGGCGCTGTTCCCGATTTCCGCCTACAACTACTGGTTTGCAAGCGTCTACATGGGGCTGCTCCTTCTGACGCCCTTTATTGGCATGCTTGCGACGCGTCTCACAAAGGCGCAGTATCGCTGGCTGCTCGTATGCCTTACGATTTTCTTCAGTGTGAATCACATGATTTTCCGCGTGAATTCCTATGGCAGCTACTCCGGGCGTGAGCTTCCCTGGTTCATTTTCCTCGCACTGCTGGCGGGCTATATCCGACTGCACACAGAGCAGAAGAAAAAATATTTTTACTGTGGGCTGGCGGGCTATGTCTTAAGCTCCCTCGCAATCCTGGCGAGCGTCTATCTTTCCGTAGAGCTGGGAGCCGAGGACATCAGCTATTTTCTGAATTACAATTCCCCGCTGGCGCTGCTCTCCACGGCCTGCCTCTTCCTCGCGGTGAAAAACATGCCGTGGAAGGAGACGAGGGCCGACGGCCTGATCCGGAAAATCGCGGGAGCGGCCTTCGGTGTCTACCTGATTCACGACAATTACCTGATCCGCTATCTCGTGTGGGATACCTTCCGCGCGAGCAAGGTCGCCCTGACGCACTGGGCGGTGATCTACGCCGCTGTCGTGGCCGTGGTGGTGTACGCAGCCTGTACCTGCCTTGAACTGCTGCGGCAGAAGCTGTTCGTCGCATGCGGTGAGCGCTATGAGAGGACGGCGCTGTGCCGGAAGGAACAGGAACTGTGTGGGAAGATTGACGAGATTTTCACAAAAACTATGGCTTGACAAGGCCGGGTGTTTTTGTTATGATCTTTCCAGTTGCAAACGAAAATGCGATGAAGAGGAATAGTACATACGGACTCGAATCCAGAGAGCTGCCGGGTGGTGCGAGGCAGTGGAGGGAATGTATGGAACTCGTCTCGGAGCGGCTGTCCGAAATCTTCGGTATCGGAGAGAGTAGACACAGACGGGACCCGGCCGTTACAGCGGGAAGGATATAAGAATCTTGATTCCGTATCCCATAAGTGTGTGAAATCATTCATGAAATCAGAGTGGTACCGCGTAGGACAGCAGTCTTTCGTCTCTGGGTATAGCAGTATACCAGGACGGAAGATTTTTTTTATTTCGGTCGATTGTAAAATGAAGTTGAACACCTAAAAAATCCATAGCGATTG
>JAJQCG010000143.1:0-19155 GCA_021202815.1 Lachnospiraceae bacterium
ATCGGCGAGATGCGGGAGGATGTGGCGATCGATTGTGACTGCTTCGGACAGACCGCGATCAAGGTCGACATGAGAAAGAACAATGTCTGTCTGAAGACCGGATTTTCCGGCAAGGCCATCACAGGGGAAGGCATCCTGGTGGCCGACAAGGACGGAAACGAAACCCTGATCGTCGCAGACACAGTGATCAATGCGGTGGGATACCGGCCGAACGAGGAGATGTTCCTGAAGCTGGCAAACAGCGCCCCGATCGTACAGCGTATCGGAGACTGCGGGCGTACCGGAAAGGTGACCAACGCCATGGCGGACGGGCACTATCTGGCGATGGATATTTAAAGAACAGAGGACAGGGAAATGTCAGAAAGAATTGTTTTGGCAGGCGCCTGCCGCACTGCGATCGGAACCATGGGGGGCTCGCTCTCCACGGTTCCGGCCGTAGAGCTGGGGGCGGTTGTGATCGCGGAAGCGCTGAAAAGGGCAGGCGTACAAGCGCAGGATGTGGAGCACGTATATATGGGCTGCGTGCTGCAGGCGGGTCTGGGACAGAATGTCGCCAGACAGGCGGCCATCTGCGCAGGACTTCCGGTGGAGACAACGGCGGTCACTGTGAATGTGGTCTGCGGCTCCGGCCTGCAGAGCGTCAACATGGCGGCGCAGATGATCCGCGCCGGGGACGCCGAGGTCGTGGTGGCCGGCGGCATGGAGAATATGTCCGCCGCGCCCTATGCGCTTGATAAGGCTCGTTTCGGTTATCGTATGGGCAGCGCGGTGATGGAGGATACGATGGTGCACGACGCGTTGACGGACGCGTTCAACAACTATCACATGGGCATCACAGCGGAAAATATCTGCAATGAGTGGTCCCTGACGAGAGAGGAGCTGGACCAGTTCGCCGCGGACAGCCAGCAGAAGTGTGAGGCGGCGAGGGAGAAGGGCGTCTTCCGTGAGGAGATTGTTCCGGTCGAGGTAAAAAAGAAGAAAGAAACGATCATTGTCGACACGGATGAAGGACCGCGCTGCGGCGTGACGCCGGAGAGTATCGCACGGCTTCGTCCGGCTTTCAAGAAGGATGGCATGGTGACGGCGGGGAATTCCTCCGGCATCAACGACGGGGCGGCGGCGGTCGTCGTCATGAGCGAGAGTAAGGCGAAGGAGCTGGGCGTCACGCCGATGGCCTATTATGTGGCCGGGGCGCTGGGCGGCGTCCGCCCGGAGGTGATGGGAATCGGCCCGGTTGCCTCTACGAGGAAGGTGCTCGAAAAGACAGGGCTCTCGCTCGAGGATTTCGACCTGATCGAGGCAAACGAGGCTTTCGCCGCGCAGTCAATCGCGGTCGGAAAGGAGCTGGGATTTGATAAGTCCCGGCTGAACGTCAACGGAGGAGCGATCGCGCTGGGCCATCCGGTCGGGGCGTCCGGATGCCGGATTCTGGTATCGCTTCTATATGAAATGCTTCGCAGAGACGCGAAGAAGGGGCTGGCAACACTCTGCATCGGCGGCGGCATGGGGTGCTCCGCCGTTGTGGAAAGATAAAAATATTTCATTCACAAAGGAGGTTTACAAAATGGAAACTACAAAAAAACGCAGCACGTTCGGTAAAAAGGGACTGCCAATTGTCATCCTGTGCTTCTTTTACTGGTATCTGTACGCGGCGATCACATCGGATGGTCTGAATACGCTGCTGGTCTACTTTATGGACGCCTTCAGCTGCGATCAGGCGACGCTGTCGTTCTACGTTACAGTGGGCGGATGGCTGACGATCGTGGCCAACCTTGCCTTCGGATACTGGGGCGGAAAATACGGCGCGAAGAAGATCATCATTGCAGGCCTTATCGGCAACATCATAGGTCTTCTGTTCCTCGCGAACGCGACCAGTATCTTCCTGTATGCGGTGGGAACCATTGTCTATACCGTCAGCACCTGCGCAGTCTCTGGAATTGGACTTGGCATGCTGGGATCGAGCTGGTTCCCGAAGAAAAAGGGTCTGTTCATGGGCTGGTGTACCATGGGTATCGCGATCTCCGGAGCGAGCGCGGCCAGTACCCTTTCCGTATTGATCAATATTGGTGGCATCGCCTTCTGTATGTATGTTTATCTGGTACTTGTGGTTCTGGTTTTGATCGGCACGATTATTTTTGTGAAGGACACTCCGGAGGAAGCGGGAGCTTATCCGGATAATGATCCCAGCATGACCATGGAAGATGTGGCGGAACTGAATCGGAAGGCAGAGGAGTACAAGAAAACCTCACCGTGGACTTATAAGAAAATTCTGACATCCGGATTCTTCTGGCATATGGTGATCGGTTGGACACTGTCCGGTATCGCGGCTTACGGCCTGATCTCGCAGCTGCCTCTCGCATACATTTCCTTCGGGCATGACATTACCTACTTCCTAATCACAATGGCGGCGGCGACACCTTTCGGCCTGTTCACCTCCTGGCTTGGCGGTTATATTGATAACAAGAAAGGAACAAAGGTTGCTACCGTTTTCTGCCTGTGTCTGCTGTTGGTCTCGCAGCTTCTGATGGTTCTGCTGGGAACCAGTCTGCCCTTTATGATTATCGGTACGGCTCTGCTCGCGGGTGCTATGTCGGCGCAGAACAATATGGTTATGTCCATCACACAGAGCAAATTCGGCCGTTTTGATTTCCTTAATGGCTGGACGCTGATGTCGGTTTTCCAGAAGTTTTTCAATACGACCGGACTGCTGATTATCGCGGCGATTGCCAGTGCACTGGGCAATTACAAGCTCTCCATCGCCTTCTGTGCAGTGATCACGCTCATCAGTATGGTTTGTGTGTTAACCTTTGACGAAACCTGTGTCGGACGGAATACGATGGACTGAAAAACGCAGGAAGTTAGAGGGATTTCTGATGAAAAAGGATTATTTTGACCTGAGCGGTCAGGTGGCCGTCGTTACCGGCTGCTCTACCGGACTGGGTGTGCAGATGGCAAAGGCGCTGGCGAACCAGGGGGCGAAAATTGTGGCGCTTGCCCGCAGACAGAATATGATCGAGACGGTTGCCGCAGAGCTGAAGGAGACCTACGGGGTCGAGGCGATCGGCGTGCCCTGTGATATCACGGATACGGAGGCCGTGGAGGCTGCCGTGAAGAAGATTCTGGATGTCTTTGGCCGTATCGATATCCTGGTCAACAACGCGGGAACGGGTGCGGTGGCTCCGGCTGAGGATATCACGGACGAGCAGTTTGCCAATGAGATGAATATCGATCTTTTCGGCACCTTCAAGGTGGCGCGTGCGGTCGCGAAGCAGGCCATGATTCCCGCCGGGTACGGTCGCATCATCAATATTGCGTCGATGTACGGCCTGGTCGGAAACAAGATAGCGCCCGCTTCTCCCTATCATGCCGCAAAGGGAGGCGTCGTCAACCTGACGCGCGCCCTCGCCTGCGAATGGGGCGATAAGGGCATCAATGTGAATACGATCTTGCCTGGGGTATTTTGAAAAGCCGCTGACGAAGGAAACACTGGACAGCGAATTCTTCCAGGACTACGCGAAGACGATGATTCCGCTGGCGCGCTACGGAAAAGAAGGAGAGCTGGATACCGCCGCGATCTTCCTCGCGTCGCCTGCCAGTACCTATGTAAACGGCTGCGTACTGCCGGTGGACGGAGGCTATACCAGTCTGTAGCTTACTACTTTACTTCCTACAATAAAATGAATTCCAAAAAACTTCTGTGTAAAAGCAGAAGTTTTTTGGTTGTCTGAGGGCTTATTTTCTGCTATAGTTTGGTAAGGCGGCGAACCCGGCGGGAGGAACTCTATAGCAGGCTCTTTCAGGTTTAGAACATTTTACACGACGCCATGTGGTCAATCAAGTTGATGTGTCGGATGCCATTGCGCTTTTGCAGTATATAATCCGTTGTACCTACATACTTGGTATAGTTGTCCCGGATTTCTTCCAGAGGGCGATATTCCCGTTCTTCTGTCTCCTGACTGAGCAGGATCGTATAGGCTACCTGCATATAGGAATAGTCTCCGGCAGGGCTCCGGAAAATAAAATCACATTCCAGCTTGCCGATTCGGCCTACGCTGATGACATAGTCCAGACTGCGGGCATAGAGATAAACAATGTTTTCCAGTACAGGACCATAGTTGATCCGGTTGTCCGTGTTTCGGGAGAAATACAGGCTCAGATCGGCCAGATAATATTTTTTCGCGCCGGAAAGAGATTTTTTGGACTTCATATCAAAGCGGTTGCATTCATATAGAATTTTGGCATCTATCAGAGCCTGCACATATTTGGATACCGTAGCCCAGGTAATTCGGATTCCGTTTTTAATCAGCGCTTCTGTCAGACTTTTGATGCTGGTGGTTGCACCGAAATTATTGATGAGATAATTTCTTACTGCATTGAAAGCTGCGACATCTTTGACTTTTACGCGTCGTCTGATGTCTTTTTCAAAAATTTCCTGAATGACACCTGCTACATAGGTTCGTTTTGCCAGATCATCGTCAATGGTAATTGTTCTGGGAAATCCGCCCTCCAAAATATAGCGGTTGAATTCCTCAGTGAGATTGGGACTGACAGGCTTCTGATAAAACTGCTTGATCTGCAGATATTCGTCAAAACTCAGTGTGAACAGTTCAAATTCCAGATAACGTCCGGTGAGCTTGGTGACCAATTCGCCGCTGAGCAGGTAGGAATTGGAGCCGGTGATGAAAATGGAGAATCCGCCGTCAGTGCGAAAGCCGTTGACGACTTCTTCGAATCCGGTCACATTCTGCACTTCATCAATGAACAGATAGTTGCAGCCATTGCTTTTGATATGGCTTTCAATCAGAGCTTCCAGTTGATCGGCAGTTTTGATTTTCCGGTGCTTTCGGCTGTCGAGGTCGAGATAAATGATATTATCGGGGTTAACACCACGAGCCAGCAGTTCTTCTGCTATAGTCTCCATCAAACTGGATTTTCCGCATCGACGTACACCGGTGATTACCTTGATAATATCCTCAGCATCATAAAAAGGTTGAATCTTTTGGAGATACTTTTCACGTTTGAACAGCATTTCGTATTCCGCTCCTGTCTGTTGGATGCTTCCAGTATACGCATTTTTGGTGGAAAACGCAAGTTATCGCATCACTTTTTTTGATTTTCAAAAAATATGATGCAATAAACTGAAATGAGGGGAATTATCCACGAGTCAGGAGCCGGGGGTATTCTACATAGCGCTACAACTCCTTTATGTCGTGTACCGACTGCGTAGTGAGTTAGGCGCATGAAAGCAGAGCTTTGCCCCAACTGGATTGTTAACCATTTGTTCCAATAGTTTGCAAATGCAGGAAACGGAAAAATTTCACTTGCATAAGTGGCCGGATTGTAGTAGGATAAGCCATACAGGCGGTGGTTTCGGCAGAGGAGCCAGTCTGTCCCTGATATAACAGTCGGTCAACCAATCCTGTTTTCTGTTTTTCATCCGTATTCCGGACATTTCAGAATAACATGAAAAGTAAAGAACTTGTACACACATAAGAAATAAAAAGCAAAATCCATTGTCTGAGGGCTTATTTTCTGCTATAGTTGGGACAGGTAAAGGTTTTTTCTGCTGCTTGCGGAAAGGACAGAGTTTGAAAAGAGAAAACCAAAATGCAGTGCCGAAGGTGCAGAAGGTGAAGTCCGGAGCTTCGCAGCATGAAGATGCGACTCTGAAGCTCATGATGCAGTTTTTTGCAGATGAGATGCTGCTATATCTGGGGATTAGCGGGAAGGCAGTCGCCGCAGCGCCGACGGAGACGGTGAGGCTGGAGGCAGTGATTTACACGATGGCGGAAAAGTTTTTGGACAATCTGGACATGGAAGATGTGAGGAAGGGAGTCGCAATGACAAGACTGGGGCAAATGTTGGTGGAAGAAGGACGCTTGGAAGGAATGGAAGAAGGACGCGTGGAAGGACGAAAAGAAGGGCGCAAAGAAGGACGAAAAGAAGGCGAACAGTATATGCTGCTCGAAAGCATCCGCAGTCTGATGGAAACGCTGAAATTATCTGCGGATCAGGCGATGGAGGCTCTGCGGATTCCGGCTGAGGAGCGAGAAAAATACAGAATGATGATTGGAGGCTGAGACATGAAGGCGGCACTGGGACAGATAAACATCATCTGGGAAGATAAGGACGCGAATTTTAGCAGGGTTCGGGCAGCACTGGACGTGCTTGCGGGTGAGGGAACCGAACTGTTCCTCCTGCCGGAGATGAGCCTGACCGGTTTCTCCATGCATACGGAGCGGACGAAGGAGAGCGGAAGAGAAACCGTGGCGCGTATGCAGGAGCTGGCCGCAGAATATGGGATCGCCATCGGCGTCGGCTGGGCAAAGGACGCGGGGGAGAAGTGTGAGAATCATTACTCGATCGTCTCGTCGGAGGGGGAGCTTCTGGACTATGCGAAGCTGCATCCATTCGGCTTTGGCTTTGAACCAAAATTCTTCCGGGGCGGGAATGAGCTTCCCTGCTGTAGTTACGGCGGTTTTGAGATTGGCGTGCAGATCTGCTACGACCTGCGTTTTCCGGAACCGTTCCAGATACTGGCGCGTCAGGCGGGATTTTTCATCGTCCCCGCAAACTGGCCTGCGGTCCGCAGGGAGGCCTGGGGCTGTCTTCTGAGAGCCCGGGCGATGGAGACGCAGGGCTATGTGGCCGGCATCAACTGCGCGGACAAGGTCGGGAAGCTCTACTATTCCGGCGACAGCGTGCTGTATGACCCGGAAGGGAACGCGCTGCAGGCAAAGGCTCTGGATGTGCCCTGGCTGGAGCGCTGTCCGGAGGAAAAGCTGCTGCTCTATGAATTCTACGACGACACGAAGAAGTACCGCGAGAGCTTCCCAGTGCAGGCGGATCGGCGGGAGGAGCTCTATGGCAGGTTCTTTAGACTCCCTGATTGACTTTTACATTCGGTATGCTATAATATTTTATGTGCGCAGCAGTGTTTTGAGGTACACGCTGCGCATATTTTTGTCTGGAGACAGGGCCGGTTTTCAGATAACATTTATTATACGGCAGGAGGATTAGAGATGGCAAAATGGGTGTACCTCTTCAAAGAGGGCGATGCGAGCATGCGCAATCTGCTGGGCGGAAAAGGTGCGAATCTCGCGGAGATGACGAATCTGGGACTTCCGATCCCGCAGGGCTCCACGGTGACGACGGAGGCCTGTACAGATTACTATGAGAATGGAAAGAAGATCTCGCGGGAGATCGAGGCGCAGATTAACGCCGCGCTTGTATTCCTGGAGGGAATGCAGGGCAAGCAGTTCGGCGACAATGAGGATCTGCTTCTGGTGTCGGTGCGTTCCGGCGCGCGGGCTTCGATGCCGGGCATGATGGACACGATCCTGAATCTCGGCCTCAATGACGTGGCCGTGGAGGGCTTTGCGAAGAAGACGGGCAATCCTCGTTTTGCCTATGATTCCTATCGCCGTTTTATCCAGATGTACTCGGACGTCGTGATGGAGGTTCCGAAGTCCTTCTTTGAGAAAATCATTGATGAGGTGAAAGAGGCAAAGGATGTAAAGTACGACACTGAGCTGACCGCGGACGATATGAAGGAACTGATCGCCCGTTTCAAGGCTGTCTACAAAGAGGCGAAGCAGGAGGATTTCCTACAGGATCCGAAGGAGCAGCTGATGGGCGCGATCAAGGCCGTGTTCCGTTCCTGGGACAATCCCCGCGCGATCGTGTACCGCCGCATGAATGACATCCCGGGCGACTGGGGTACCGCGGTCAACGTGCAGGCCATGGTCTTCGGAAATATGGGCGAGACCTCCGGTACCGGCGTGGCTTTCACGAGAAACCCGTCCACCGGTGAGAAGGGCATCTATGGAGAATACTTGATCAATGCACAGGGTGAGGACGTCGTGGCGGGCGTGCGCACGCCGCAGCCGATCACGAAGCTGAAGGAAGACCTGCCCGAGTGCTATGAGGAGTTTATCAAGATTGCCAACAAGCTGGAAAATCATTACCGCGATATGCAGGATATGGAGTTCACGATCCAGGAGGGCAAGCTGTACTTCCTGCAGACCCGCAATGGTAAGCGCACCGCTCCGGCCGCGCTGCAGATTGCCTGTGACCTTGTCGACGAGGGCATGATCACGCAGAAGGAGGCTGTGCAGCGTATTGAGGCGAAGTCGCTCGACCAGCTGCTGCATCTGACCTTCGATCCGGAGGCTTTGAAGAAGGGCGAGGTGATCGGCTCCGCACTTCCGGCATCCCCGGGAGCCGCGGCAGGCAAGGTCTACTTCAACGCGGAGGACGCGAAGGCCGCGCATGAGAGCGGCGAGCGCGTGATCCTGGTGAGACTCGAGACCTCTCCGGAGGATATCGAGGGCATGCACGCGGCGCAGGGTATCCTGACGGTGCGCGGCGGCATGACAAGCCATGCGGCAGTCGTGGCCCGCGGCATGGGCACCTGCTGTGTATCTGGCTGTGGTGAGATCCGCATTTCCGAGGAGGAAAAGTGGTTTGAGCTGGGCGGTCATCGTTTCGTTGAGGGAGACTATATTTCCCTGGATGGTACCTCCGGTAATATTTACAAAGGGGATATTCCGACGAAACCGGCGACCATTACCGGCAATTTCAAGAGAATCATGGGCTGGGCAGACAAATACCGTCGCCTGCAGGTTCGCACGAACGCGGATACACCGGCGGACACGCTGAACGCGATCCGTCTGGGCGCCGAGGGTATCGGCCTGTGCCGTACTGAGCACATGTTCTTCAACGAGGAGCGTATCCCGAAGATCCGCAAGATGATTCTTTCCGACACGCACGAGGCGCGTGAGGCCGCTCTGATGGAGCTTCTGCCCTATCAGAAAGAGGACTTCAAGGTCATGTACAAGGCGCTGAAGGGTCGTCCGATGACGGTGCGTTATCTCGATCTGCCTCTGCACGAATTCGTGCCGACCGAGGAGGACGATATCGCCGCGCTCGCGGAGGATATGGGTCTTTCGGTCGAGGAGGTCCGCGCGAAGTGCCAGGAGCTGCATGAGTTCAACCCGATGATGGGACACCGCGGCTGCCGTCTGGCCGTCACCTATCCGGAGATTGCGAGAATGCAGACGCGCGCCGTGATCGAGGCCGCGATTGAGACGGAGCGCTCGGAGGGCTTCGATGTCACGCCGGAGATCATGATCCCGCTGGTCGGCGAGCGCAAGGAGCTGAAGTTCGTGAAGAAGGTCGTCGAGGAGACCGCGGAGCTTGTAAAGAAGGAGATGGGCAGCGATATCCAGTATCACATCGGCACGATGATCGAGATTCCGCGTGCGGCGCTGACCGCGGACGAGATCGCGGAGGAGGCGGAGTTCTTCTCCTTCGGTACCAACGATCTGACGCAGATGACCTTCGGATTCTCGCGCGACGATTCCGGCAAGTTCCTGGATTCCTACTACAAGGAGAAGATCTATGAGTCGGATCCTTTCGCGAAGCTGGATCAGGAGGGCGTCGGCAAGCTGGTGAAGCTGGCGGCTGAGCTTGGACGCAAGACCAGACCGGACATCAAGCTGGGCATCTGCGGCGAGCATGGCGGCGATCCGTCGTCTGTGGAGTTCTGCCACAGAGTCGGCCTGAACTATGTGAGCTGCTCCCCGTACCGTGTGCCGATCGCACGTCTGGCGGCCGCGCAGGCAGCTCTGCATGAGGAAGAGGAAACTGCGTAAGTTATAAAGCATAAGAGAGGAGGGCGCGCTATGGTCAGGCCGAAGGTAAAAGTTCAGCTTGTCGCAGACGCACCCTTTTTCGGTCCCGGCGTCTGCGAGCTCATGGAACGGATTGAAGAAACCGGATCACTGCAGAAGGCCTGTCTTGCGATGAATCTCTCCTACAGTAAGGGGAGTCGGATGATCTATGGTCTGGATCGCCAGTATGGATATCCGATGGTAGAGAGAAGAGTCGGGGGTTCGGATGGAGGAGGCTCAACGCTGACCGAGGAGGGCAGACATCTGGTAGAGACCTATAAACAGATGATTGCGGAGGTCGAAAGTGAAACGGAGAGATTATATAAAAAATATTTTGAGGAGGAGGATTTTGTATCATGAAGCTGATTAAAACAGAAGACGCGGTCGGACATGTGCTCTGTCATGATATCACCCAGATCATCCGGGGCGTGACGAAGGACGCGGTGTTCCGCAAGGGCCATGTCGTGACGGAGGAGGATATTCCGGTTCTGTTGAGCGTAGGAAAGGAGAACCTCTACGTCTGGGAGAAGGAGGAGGGCATGCTCCATGAGAATGAGGCGGCAGAAATTTTGCGGAAGATTTGTCAGGGCGAGCATATGCATCCTTCGGATATTAAGGAAGGGAAAATTGAGTTGATCGCCGATGAGGACGGCGTCCTGAAGATTGACCGGGAGAAGCTGAAAAAGATTAACGCGCTCGGGGAGATGATGATCGCTACGAGGCATGGCGACTTTCCGGTGAAGAAGGGCGACAAGCTTGCCGGGATGCGTGTGATTCCGCTTGTGATCTGCGAGGAGAAGATGAAGGAGGCGGAGGATGTCGCCGGGGAAGAGCCGATTCTTACGATTCTTCCTTATCAGAAGAAGCGTGTCGGTATCGTGGCGACGGGAAGCGAGGTCTACTATCATCGGATCGAGGATACGTTCACTCCGGTGATGGTCGAGAAGGTGGAGGAGCTCGGCGCGGAGGTCGGGGGCTTAAGGACCTGCAACGACGACCATGAGATGATCACGGCGGCGATCCTCGAACTGGTTGGCGAAGGCTGTGATCTGATTCTCTGTACCGGCGGCATGAGCGTCGATCCGGATGACCGGACTCCGCTCGCGATCAAAAATACCGGCGCGGATATCGTCACCTACGGCGCGCCTGTTCTGCCGGGGGCGATGTTTCTGCTCTCTTATTATAAGGAGAATATCCCGATCCTGGGCGTTCCGGGCTGCGCGATGTACTCGAAGAGAACCGTGCTGGATCTGGTTTTGCCGCGGCTGATGTGCGGCGAGCGGCTGTGCGCAGAAGATCTCAATCGTCTGGGAGAAGGCGGGCTCTGCCTGAACTGTAAGCCCTGCACTTTCCCGAACTGCGGATTTGGAAAAGGAGTCTGAACGCCATGACGGAGCTGTATCAGAGGCTGGCGGAGCAGGACTGGAACCGGAGATGCGCGGTGCTGCGAGTGCTGGAGGAGCCATATCTGGGCGAACAGGCGCTGCTGAGCGAGGGAAAGCCTGCCTATTGCTCCGATCCGGAGGGACTGTTGCCGCGGCATGTGGCAGAGCTTTCCGGTATGGAAGCGTGCGGCGTGATCGAGCTGGAGGGGAAAGCAGTGTTCTGCGAACCCGTCGGGCGGGAGAAGACGCTTGCGATCTGCGGAGGAGGACATGTGTCCGCCGCGGTGGTTCGCCTGGGAAAGATGCTCGGATTTCGCACGGTCGTGTTCGAAGACAGGCCGAAATTCGCGGACAATGTGAGACTGGCGGGAGCCGACGAGGTGTACTGCGAGCCCTTTGAGACGGGGCTTGACCGGATAGCCGGAAGCGCGGATACGTACTTTGTGATTGCGACCAGAGGACACCGTTATGACCACGTGTGTCTGCGGAAAATCGCGCAGAAGAGTTATGCCTACATTGGCATGATCGGGAGCAGACGCCGGGTGGCGATGCTGAAGCGTACGCTGGAGGAAGAGGGCGTGAAGCGGCAGGCGCTTGACGATCTGCACGCGCCAATCGGACTTCCCATCGATGCGGAGACGCCGGCGGAGATCGCAGTCTCGATCATGGCGGAGATCATTTCAGAGAAAAATGGAAGAAACCGCGCCGGGGAATATCCGCGGGAGCTGATGCATGCGCTGCTGGATGAAAGCACGGAGCATGGAAGGAAAGCGCTCGCGACGATTGTGAGACGGAAGGGCTCCGCGCCCCGCGAGGTCGGGACGAAGATGCTGATTTATGAGGATGGTATGGCGGTTGGGACGATCGGCGGCGGCTGTGCGGAGGCGGAGATTTTCGGCCAGGCGCGCACCCTTCTGATGACCGGCGGCGCGCGTATCTGTCATGTCGACATGACGACCGAGAGCGCTGAGGATGAGGGTATGGTCTGCGGCGGATGGCTTGACATCCTGCTGGAGGTGGTGTAAAGTATGAGTAAATTTACACATTTCGATGAGAACGGCAGCGCGCGGATGGTGGATGTCAGCGGGAAGGCGGACACGGTAAGAGAGGCGACCGCCTGCGGCCGGATCCATATGAGTCCGGAGTGCTATGAGAAGGTGAAGGCCGGTGCGATGTCGAAGGGCGATGTCCTGGGCGTCGCGAGGATCGCCGGGATCATGGGAGCGAAGAGAACGTCGGAACTCATCCCGCTCTGTCATATTGTGAAGATTACCGGAGTCAGCGTTGATTTCGAGATGATGGATGAAAGCCATGAGATCGAGGCGCGGTGTACGGCGCGGACCGTCGATAAGACCGGTGTTGAGATGGAGGCTCTGACGGGTGTGCAGATTGCCCTGCTCACGATCTATGATATGTGTAAGGCCGTGGACCGGGGGATGCGGATGGACGGGATCCGGCTGCTTGAAAAGTCCGGCGGCAAGAGCGGCAGTTACAAAGCGCCTGTGTGATACAGGGAATTACGGATTCTTCGGAGTTCGTTTTTCTGTCGAAGCGTTATATTTTTGAAAAGATAACGCTACGATGATACAAAAACCGTAATGATTCAGAGCGCCAGATCACAGACCGTCTTCTTTGAAGGTGGTAGGGGTTATGGATGTTCTTCTGAGTTGTTACAAAAATCATGGGAAAGGAGAGAGAGTATGAAAAAGAGAGTTTTAGCGGTATTGCTGGCGGCGACCATGGCCTTTGGCCTCGTGGCCTGCGGCGGCAGCTCCTCGTCGAGCAGCAGCGAGACGGAGGAGACGACGGAAGAGGAGACAGAGGAGGAAGAGGAAGCTGTCACAGAGGAGGCTGAGGCGGAGGAGGAGACCGCGGAGGTCTTCGACGAGACGGAGATCCAGGTCTTTATCGCGGCCAGTCTGAACACGGTGATGCAGGAGATCGTCAGCATGTACAATGAGATTCAGCCGAATGTGACGATCACGCTGAACGCCGACAGCTCCGGCACGCTGCTCACGCAGATCGAGGAAGGCTATGAGTGCGATATCTTCTTCTCTGCTGCGCAGAAGCAGATGAACACGCTCGAGGAGGACGGCCTGATTGTCGAGGGGACGAGAGCAGACGTGCTGAACAACCAGGTGGTTGTGATCACCTACGCGGGCTCGGAGACGAGCGTCACCGGCCTTGACAATATCGGCGAGGCGGAGAGCAT
Organism: Lachnospiraceae bacterium; assembly: GCA_021202815.1. GTDB lineage: Bacteria > Bacillota > Clostridia > Lachnospirales > Lachnospiraceae > Hominiventricola. The sequence goes on from JAJQCG010000143.1 coordinate 13,272, forward strand.
CGCGCTCGCGGACGGCAGCGTGCCGGTCGGCAAGTATACGCGCGAGGCCCTGATCAGCATGGGCGTGCTCGACGGTTCCAAGGAGGCGTCCGAGTACACGACGGAGGAAGTCTCCGAGGCGCTCGGCGGTGTGGAGATCAGCGAGCAGAGCAATGTCAGCAAGGTGCTCGAGGCTGTGAAGGAGGCTTCCTGTGAGGTCGGCACGACCTATTATTCCGATACCTACGGCTATGAGGATCTGGTGGAGATTCTGGAGGTTGTCAGCTATGATCTGACCGGCGATGTGATCTACCCGATCTGCCAGGTACAGAATGACGAGGCAGATGAGCTGCAGACTGAGGCGGCCGCGGATTTCCTTGCCTACATCCTGTCGGATGAGGTGAAGGATGTGCTCGACAGCTACTACTTCGATACGGATCTGTAAATCAGACAAAAACAAGGGCTGGCGCGGGGGAGATCCCCTCGCGTCAGCCCTTCCATGGTATAAGGGAGGAACGCAAGAGTGGAAGAAATCCTGGAAATCCTGAAAAATCTGAACTGGAGTCCGCTGTTCATCTCGCTGAAGACGGGGGCCGTGGCGACGATTATTTCCTTCTTCCTCGGGATTTTCGCGGCGCGCAAGGTGCTGAAGGCGGGGCCGCGGCTGAAGGCGGTCGCGGACGGCATTCTGACTCTGCCGATGGTGCTGCCGCCCACCGTGATGGGCTTTTTCCTGCTGCTTCTGTTCAGCCGCAGAAGACCCCTGGGAATTTTCCTGTATGACAATTTTAATATCAAGATCGTGCAGTCCTGGACGGGCTGTATCATCGCGGCGACCGTGATCGCCTTTCCGCTGATGTACCGCAATGCGCGCGCGGCTTTCGAGCAGGTGGATGTGAACCTGATCTACGCGGGGCGTACGCTTGGCATGAGCGATACCGCCATTTTCTGGAAGGTAACGGTCCCGACCGCGGGTCCCGGCGTCGTCTCGGGCACGATTCTGACCTTCGCGCGCGCGCTCGGCGAGTACGGCGCAACCTCCATGCTGGCCGGAAATATCCCGGGCAAGACCAGCACGATTTCGCAGAAGATTGCGATGGTCATACAGGACGGAGACTACGCAACCGCGGGCGTCTGGGTCGTGATCGTCATGATTATCGCCTTTGTGATCATTTTCCTGATGAACCTGGTCACAGGCGGCAATATGAAGAATATCAAGCAGTGGTAGGAAAGCGGGGAAAGGTACATAGATGGCGATCAAAGCGGATATCAAAAAAAAGCTGGGTGATTTTTCCCTGCATGTAAAACTGGAGAGCGACTGCCGGAGGATCGGCATCCTCGGCGCGTCGGGCTGCGGCAAGAGTATGACGCTCAAGTGCATTGCGGGCATCGAGAAGCCGGATGAGGGGCAGATCGTGATCGACGGGCGTACGATGTACGATTCCGCCGCAAAATGCAACTGGAAGCCGCAGAAACGGAATGTGGGTTATCTGTTCCAGAATTATGCGCTGTTTCCAACGATGAGCGTGAAGGCGAATATCGCTGCCGGACTCAAATGCGGCAAGGAGGAGAAGGCGGAAAAGGTAGAGCGGATGCTGCACCGCTTCCAGCTGGACGGTCTCGGAGACCGGTTGCCGGGCGAGCTCTCGGGCGGCCAGCAGCAGAGGGTCGCGCTTGCGCGCATCATGGTCTACGAGCCGGATGTGATCATGCTCGACGAGCCCTTTTCGGCGCTGGACGCTTTCCTGAAGGAGCGGCTGCAGCAGGAGATGCAGGAGCTGCTCGCGGAGTATAAAGGGAATGTGATTCTTGTGTCCCACAGCAGGGACGAGATCTATCAGCTCTGTGATGAACTGTTGATCATGGATCAGGGAAAGGATATCTGCTATGGGAAGACGCAGGAAATCTTCGCAAATCCACAGCACAGGGAAGCCGCGCGTCTGACTGGCTGCAAGAATCTCGTTCCGGTTAAACGGTTTGACGCGCATACGCTGGAGGTGCCGCAGTGGGGAACGACGCTTTCCCTGCAACGGGAGATCGCGGAGGATGTCTCTTATATCGGGCTGCGTGCCCATGATTTTGTCCCTGCCTGGGAGGAGGAGCGCCCGGCGAACAGCATCGCCGTGCAGGTGAACAGCATCGCCAGGCTGCAGTTTGAACGAAAATATTTTCTGGCGGCAGAGCAGGAGGGAGCGGAGGAGATCTGCTGGTTCGTGCAGCGGAACGACTGGCCGCTCTATGATGAGAAGGGTCTGCCGCGCTGGCTTGTGATACCGGAGGAGAAGCTTCTGCTGCTGAGGGACTAGGGACATTATGGTTGATGCGGCGAAACGAAAATGGTACAATGTCCTTGGAAAATGCAGGAAAGAAGGACACGATTCATCATGGGAAGAGAGAAGCAGCTTATCATCGTCAGAGGCGGCGGTGACATCGCTACGGGGACGATTCATCGGCTGCACCGCTGCGGCTATCCGGTCATCGTGCTGGAGACAGCCAGTCCTTCGGCGATCCGCCGCAGAGTGGCTTTCTGCGAGGCGGTATACGACGGGGGGAGTGAGATCGAGGGTGTCCACTGCAGAAGAGTGTCCGGCTACGCGGAGGCGCAGGAGATTCTCTCCCGAGGCGAAGTTCCGATTCTTGTCGACGAAGGCTGTCGGATTCTGGAAGAAGTGCGCCCCTGGGCGCTGGTCGACGCGATTCTCGCGAAGCGCAATCTTGGCACGACGAGGACGATGGCGGACAAGACGATTGGCCTTGGACCCGGCTTCACGGCGGGGGAAGATGTCGATCTCGTGATCGAGACGATGCGCGGTCATGATCTGGGGCGTGTGATCGAGTCGGGCAGCGCGCAGCCGAATACCGGTACGCCGGGGATTATCGCGGGCTATGGAAAGGAGCGGGTGATCCACTCTCCGGCGGCAGGCACGTTCCGGAGATATGCCGAGATCGGTGATCTCGTGGAAAAAGAGCAGGTGATCGCCGCCGTGGAGACGGAGCAGGGCAGCGTGGAGGTGCACGCTACCCTTACAGGGTTGCTGCGTGGTATCATCCGGGATCAGTATCCGGTGACGAAGGGCTTCAAGATCGCGGACATCGACCCGCGGGAGAGCGAGTACAAGAATTGCTTCACGATTTCCGATAAAGCGCGCTGTATCGGCGGCTCGGTTCTGGAAGCGCTTCTCTGGCTGGAGCAGAGGCAGGGGTATTAGCATATGAGACTTGCGATGATCTACATGGCGTCCGGCTTCGGACGCCGTTTTGGTTCCAATAAGCTGCTGACCCCGCTGTGGGGCCGGCCTTTGTACCAGCATGGTCTTCAGCGCCTTCTGGAGGCTGCCGGGCGCCTGGAGGATTGCGGAGACTTTCAGACAAGCGTGATCGTGGCCTCCCAGTATGAGGAAATCCTGGACTATGCGCGCTCGCTGGGGGCGGGGGCAGTCTACAATCCGTTCAGCGCGGAGGGCATTACAGCGTCCATCCGTCTGGGGACCATGAATGCGCCTGCGGACACAGAGCTTTATCTCTATTTCGTCGCGGATCAGCCCTGCCTTTCCGCGGAAAGCGTTGTACGTCTTGTAGAGGGCCTGGTGGAGAGTGGCCGTGGCATCGGGAGCGTAAAGAACGGAAGTCCCTGTATCTTCGCGGCGAAGTACCGGGAGGAGCTGCTGGCACTCGCAGGCGACCGCGGCGGAAGGCAGATCATCCGGCGGCATCCGGAGGACGTCTGGGAGATGAAGCTTCCGGATGAGGAGCTGCGGGATATTGATCTGCCTGAGGACATGCTGTGATATCTGTGCGTGAGGGCTTTGCAGAAGAGATAAAGGAGAGGAAATTTTGAAACGATATTGCATGGCGGTCATCGGCGCAGGGGGAAAGACGACGGCGGTGAAACAGCTGGCCGCGGCGGGCGCGGAGCGAAGCGTGCTACTCACCACCACGACACATATGTATCCGGTCGAACCGCCGGAGTGCCGAAAGCTGCTTCTGGATCCATCCGCGGAAGAGCTTATGGCAGAAATCAGGAAGCCGGGGGTTCTCTGCGCGGGGAGCAGTGCTGCGGAGGGGAAGATGAGAAGCCTGCCGGATACCCTTCTGGAACAGGCCGTGTGTGCGGCGAAGCTGACGGTCTACGAGGCAGACGGCGCGAAGCGGCTGCCGCTGAAGCTGCATCGCCCGGGCGAACCGGTGATCCTGCCGGACACGGATCTCTGCCTGGTCGTAGCAGGTCTTTCCGCGCTCGGAAAACCGGTGGGCGAAGTGGTTCACCGCTATGAGCGGAATCCCGCCTGGGCCGCGGATGCGGGACGGCTTATCGGTCCGGAGGAATTTTTATACTGTGTGCTGGAAAATGTCCGCACCTGTGAGCTGCCCGCAGAGCGCATCCGCATGCTGCTGAATCAGGCGGACTGTCTGGCAGAACCGCGGGTGGGAGAGCGGCTTGTCCGTGCGCTGCGCGCGAAAGAGCTGGACTGCAGGATGGGAAGCTTGCAGCGCGAACCGGGGCTTTTGAGGGCGTGGATATTTGCTGCAGATTAAGGAATAAATGGAAGATTTACCAATTGTCGGAACAAAACTCCGCCAATCATCGGAAAAATATTTCGCCAATCGTCCGGTTTTTGTTGTATTTCTGTCTTTCAATGGATATAATAAGGAATATAAAACGTAAAAGGGAGGGAGGCCGTCTTTGAAGCAGTATAGAAAACGAATCGCGGATGACATTTTGAAACGAAAGCTGGAAGGAAAGGGCGCGGTTCTGATAGAAGGTCCGAAGTGGTGTGGGAAAACTACCACGGCGGAGCAAATTGCGGAAAGCATACTTTACATGGACGACCCGGAAAAGAAAGCGCAGAATGTGACGATGTCGGAACTGAGCCCCGGTCGTCTGCTGAAAGGAGAGGTCCCGCGTCTGATTGATGAATGGCAGCTTGCGCCGAAGCTGTGGGACGCTATTCGTTTTGAGGTCGATCATCGCGGTGAAGTCGGGCAGTTTATTCTTACCGGCTCTGCGGTGCCGCCGGATACGACGCAGATTACGCATTCGGGAACAGGTCGGTTTACATGGCTTACCATGCGTCCGATGAGTCTTTTTGAATCAGGTGATTCCACAGGTGAGGTTAGTCTGAGAGACTTTTTTGGAGGGAAACAGGAAGTCGACGGAGAATCACATGTCACAATTGATCGCCTGGCTTTCCTTGTCTGCAGAGGCGGCTGGCCCCAGGCGATCGGAATGCGGGATGAAATCGCGCTGGATCAGGCGATGGACTATTATGACGCGGTAGTTCATTCGGATATCAATCGAGTGGATGACGTTCGCAAGAATCCAGAACGGGTGAAGCGTCTGATGCGTTCTTACGCCCGCAATCAGGGCAGTCAGGTGCCTAATACAGTGATTGCACAGGATATTGCCGTGAATGACGAGGTTCCTCTTGCACAAGAGACGGTCGCGTCTTATCTGAATGCGCTCAGAAAGATCTTTGTTGTGGAGGATATGCCTGCCTGGAATCCGAACCTGCGTTCCAGAACAGCGATTCGTTCTTCGGATACAAGGTATTACATTGATCCGTCCATTGCAGTTGCCGCACTGGGAATTGGTCCGGACGATCTGCTTGCTGATCTCAAAACCTTTGGTTTCCTGTTTGAGACACTGTGTGTCAGGGATTTGCGTGTGTTTGCGGAAGCTCTGAATGGCATGGTGTATCATTACCGTGACAAAGAGGGTCTAGAGTGTGACGCGGTAATCCATCTGAGAAATGGCAGCTATGGTCTGATAGAGGTCAAGCTTGGCGGAGATCGGCTGATCGAGGAAGGCGCAGAGAATCTGAAGATTCTGCAGTCAAAAATCGACACAGATAAAATGAAAGCCCCTTCTTTCCTTATGGTTCTGACGGGAACGGGGGACTATGCC
>JAJQCG010000143.1:19165-26806 GCA_021202815.1 Lachnospiraceae bacterium
GAGTTCTGGTGGTGCCGATCGGCTGTCTGAGAAACTGAAGGGAATAGAGGAGAAATCCATGGACATCATTAAGAGACTGACAGAAGAGCTTGCGGTGAAGAAATGGCAGGTCGAGGCCGCCGTGAAGCTGATCGACGAGGGGAACACGATTCCCTTTATCTCGCGCTACCGCAAGGAGGCGACCGGCGCGCTGAATGACGAGCAGCTGCGGCAGCTCGACGAGCGGCTGACGTACCTCCACAATCTGGAGGAGAAGAAGACGCAGGTGCTCGCGAGCATCGAGGAGCAGGGCAAGCTGACCGACGAGCTGCGCGCGCAGATTGAGGCCGCACAGACGCAGGTCGCGGTCGACGATCTCTATCGCCCCTATCGTCCGAAGCGCAGGATGCGCGCGACGATGGCGAAGGAGAAGGGTCTGGAGGGTCTCGCGAATCTCATCCTGCTGCAGATGACGAAGAGGCCGCTTGAAGAGGAAGCACTGGCATATCTTTCGGAGGAAAAGGGCGTCGGTAGCGTGGAGGAGGCGCTCGCCGGGGCGCGGGATATCATCGCGGAGACGATCTCCGATGAGGCGGATTACCGGACTTATATCCGCGAACTGACGCTGCGGGAGGGTTCGATCAGCTCCGAGGCGAAGGATGAGACGCGGGAGTCGGTCTACGAGACTTATTATCATTTTACGCAGCCCCTAAGTAAAATGGCGGGACACCGGACGCTCGCGATCAATCGAGGGGAGAAGGAAAAGGTGCTGACGGTGAAGATCGAGGCGCCGACGGAAAAAATTCTCCGCTATCTGGAAAAGAAGGTAATCACGCGTGACAATCCGCAGACGACGCCGGCGCTTCAGGACTGCATTGCGGACAGCTACGCGCGCCTCATCGCGCCAGCCATCGAGCGTGAGATCCGGAACCTCCTGACCGAGCAGGCTGAGGAGGGCGCGATCAAGGTATTCGGAAAGAATCTTGAGCAGCTGCTCATGCAGCCGCCGATCGCAGGACAGACGGTGCTCGGCTGGGATCCGGGCTACCGCAACGGCTGCAAGCTGGCGGTCGTGGACCCGACCGGAAAGGTGCTCGACGCGCTCGTCGTCTATCCGACCGCGCCGAAGCATCAGGTGCGGGAGACGAAGGCCACGGTGAAAAAGCTGATTGAGAAGTACAACATTACGCTCGTTTCGCTCGGCAACGGCACAGCCTCGCGCGAGTCGGAGCAGATACTGGTGGAGCTGTTCAGGGAGATTCCACAGAAGCTACGGTACGTCATCGTCAGCGAGTCCGGCGCGTCCATCTATTCCGCGAGTAAGCTGGCCTCGGAGGAATTTCCGGACCTGGATGTCGGGCAGCGCAGTGCGGCTTCCATTGCCAGACGGCTGCAGGACCCGCTTGCGGAGATGGTGAAAATCGATCCGAAGTCCATCGGCGTCGGCCAGTACCAGCACGATATGAACCAGAAGCGGCTCGGCGAGGCGCTCGGTAGTGTCGTCGAGGATGTGGTGAACCGGGTCGGCGTGGACCTCGATACGGCCTCCGCGCCGCTGCTCGAGTATGTCTCCGGCATCACGAAGACTCTGGCGAAGAATATCGTGGCCTACCGGGAGGAGAACGGTCGCTTCGCGGACCGCAGGCAGCTTCTCAAGGTGCCAAAACTCGGGCCGAAGGCCTACGAGCAGTGCGCCGGTTTCCTGCGCATCACGGGCGGGAAGAATCCGCTCGACGCCACGAGCGTTCACCCGGAGAGCTACGCGGCGGCGACGAAGCTTCTGAAGAGCCTTGGCTATTCGGCGGATGATATTGTGAAGGGCGGCCTGCATGGAATCTCCGCCAAGGTCACGCAGCCGAAGAAAACAGCGCAGGAGCTGGAAATCGGCGAACTGACCCTGCAGGACATCCTGCAGGAGCTCGAAAAGCCTGCCCGCGACCCGCGTGACGAGATGCCGCGTCCGGTGCTGCGCAGCGACGTGCTCGGCATCGAGGACCTGAAACCCGGCATGACGCTCAAAGGCACCGTGCGCAATATCATTGATTTCGGCGCATTTGTGGACATCGGTGTCCATCAGGACGGCCTCGTGCATATCTCCCAGATGTCCGACCGCTATATCAAACACCCGCTTGAGGTCGTGAAGGTCGGCGACGTGGTGGAGGTGAAGGTGCTGAACGTGGACGCGGCGAAGAAGCGCATCGGGCTGACGATGAAGCTTTAACCTGCTCGTTAAACAAGTGTTGGCAGAAACCGGATATTTTCCCTTGCGCATATACTCCCACGGGAGTATAATTAGCGTAAAAGAAGGGATGATACTACATGACAAAAGTACTTTACCATGGTTCTTCCCATATCGTCCGGCAGCCGCAGTTTGGGTACGGAAAAGCCTATAATGACTATGGACTGGGTTTTTACTGTACGGACAGCCTCGAGATGGCGAAGGAGTGGGGCGTAGGAAAAGACAGGGATGGTTACGCCAACTGTTACGAGTTGGACTGTGACGGGCTGCAGATTCTGGATCTGAACGCTGAGGAATACTGTATTCTCCACTGGCTGGCGGTACTGCTGGAGAATCGGGAATTTGATGTGCCGTCCGGTTTGGCGCTGGAAGCCAGAGAATATATTCTGGAAAGATTTCGCGTTGCATATGAGAGCTATGATGCGATCATCGGCTATCGGGCGGACGACAGTTATTTCTCCTTTGCGCAGGACTTTATCAACGGCACGATTTCTTACCGACAGCTGAATAACGCCATGCATCTGGGAAAATTAGGACAGCAGTTTGTACTGAAAAGCCGTTCGGCTTTTGAGCGCATTCGGTTTCTCCGCAGCGAAGTGGCAGACAGTTCCGAGTGGTATGCAAAGAAGACGCTGCGGGATAAAACGGCGCGCAGGGAATATTTCAGTGTCGAACGTGGACGGCGGCAGCGGGGTGATCTGTATATCACCCAAATCATGGATGAGGAGATGAGAGCGGATGATCTGCGCCTACGATAAGGTTTATCTGGACAAGGCTCGCACTGCTCTGGGGCGGATGCTGGATTTCGCGGTATATGATTTGCACTATGAAATTTCTCCTTTTTTTGAGCTTTTTATCGAGTCCGGCGTTTCCGGGCGGTTTGAAAATGGAGATTTTCATTTGCTCGTCGGCATGTCTGGCGTGGAGCTGGCTTACGAAGTACTGGATTGTGCCAAAGTGCCTTATGAGCGAATCAAGCCTGATTATACCCAGAATCGCAGCGCGGAGTACTGGACGGGATGGGCGCTGGCTTACTATCAGTGGGAGACGGCGCTCAGCTTTGCCAGGATTGTCCGCGCAGTTCCTATCCAGGAAATATTGGTTCTGTACTCTCCCTACCATGAAATGGATATCCGGCAGTTCTGCGATAAGATGAATGAGCTGTATGGAAAAGCAAATCCAGAGATAAATCTGAAACGCCTCCGGCAATCCGCAGACTTAAGCCAGCGCGAGCTGGCTGAGTTGTCCGGTGTTCCGCTGCGTACGATCCAGCAGTATGAACAGCGGCAGAAAAACATCAACAGGGCGCAGGCAGAGTATCTGGCCATGCTTGCAAAGGCACTGTGCTGCGAGATGGAAGACCTGCTTGAAAGGATAGTTCGTGTCCCGTGACAGGATGAAATAAGAAACGGCAGCCGCGCAGGTTAAACCCATACGGCTGCCGTTGATGTTATCATGCACGGATTTATTCTCCACAGCGAAATACGATCCGGTTCGATGTCCAGTAATTCGTCAGGTACTCTACCTCGACGACCGTGGCATCGTCCGGCACCTCGAAGGTGACAGTTCCCTGTGCCTTGTGCCCGGAGGAGATTGTTGCGCTCAGGCCATCGCTGCGGAAATAGCTCTGCTCACAGTTCAGCCCGTCGGCATAGCAGTCAAACTCATAGATACTGACATATTCGTCGCTGTCTCCGGTGTTCTCAAATTCAAAACTGCAGGTGACATAATGGTATCCGCTTTGCGGCTGATAAAAATTGCTGTAGCTGGTATCGGTCTCACAGGAGAGATAGCTGATAGTAAGGCTACCAGCTTCGATGACATCCCCGACGGAGAAGGTGTCCTCCGATGCCGCTGCACTTCCTTCGAGCACATAGCCGGAATCTTGCTCACCCTCGTACAGGAAGGTGATCTTGTCCGCGGTGAAGTAGTTGGTCGTATATTCCACCTCAATGACCTGCGCGTCCTCCGGCACGGTGAAATAGATATAGCCGGAGACAGAGCGTCCCGCGAAGAGCGTCGCGGACAGGCTGTCGTCAGCACCATAATACATATCGACGCTGTAGCCATCGGCATAGCCTTCAAAGTTGTAAAAACTGATAGAATCGTCCGTTGTTTCGGACTGATTTTCAAAGGCAAACTGGAGATAGATATACTGATATCCCTCGTCCGGCTGCAAAAACTCATTTTCCTCCTGGTATACACCGCTGGACATGTAGACGATCTTCATATTGCCGTCCATCAGGATGTCTCCTACATGGTATTCGGTCTGGACATCTGCTTCAGCAGCTTCCGCTTCCGCACTGTTTGTTTCGCTGCTTTCTTCTGTCGCATCTGTCTCAGTCGTGGCGTCGGAAGCAGTATCGGCTACCGTTCCCACCTTTTCAGCGGAATCCTTGTCCCCGCCGCCGGATGAGCCTATGATTGCCAGAAGAAGCAGGACGACGATCGCGATCACAATCCATTTCAGCGGGCCACCCCTGCCGCGCTTCCTGCAATTCGGACACACTTTTGCGTCGTAGGGAATCTCTGTTTTACAATGTTTGCACTGTTTGGTTTCCGGTTTCTCTTTTGCCACAATATTTTCCTCCCCCGGCCCTGCCGGGCTGATATTTGAGAAAAGTGTAGCATCCGGTATCCGGAAAGACAATCCCCCAAAACGGTGGAAAAAAACTGACTTATTCGAGGCAGGCGGTGCTCCGCAGCGGGGGCAGTTCATGGGAGAGCAACAGTTCATTCACCTTGTCGATTTCATAGATTTCCCGGTTCAGCGCGATCATCAGGACGGCGTCCCGGGGAATCTTTGCATATAATTCCGACATCCCATAGAGCTTCAGCGCTCGTTGCGTCTCCTTCAGGTTGAGCTTGGCCGCAAAGCAGAGCCGCAGAATATAATCTCTTTGTTTTGTATTTTTCTCCTGCGTCAGAAGGCGGTAGCCGTAGCGGTCGGAGAGCTCCGCTCGCTCAAAAACCTCCCGCTGGGTCAGATTTTTCTGCCGGATGAGCGCGCGCATGTAGGCAGAAAAGGCCTGGTCTTCTGCAAACAGGTCGTCCGCGTAAGTCTCAAAATACTGATCGATTTCTTCCGGCTCCAGCTGTTCCAGTACGCGTTCCAGAGCGTCGGTAGTCTTTTGTTTCATTGGCTTTCCTCTTTTTTCTTTCTAACCAGAGTGCTATAATAAGTCTGTTTCCGATACAACGATGAGGGGGTGTTTGCGTGAATCTTTCGGATGAGCTGGCGCTGTCCTATTATAAAACGGTGGCTGAGATCGCCGCCGGTCATTCCGTCTGGCTGGTTCAGCATACGCAGACGAAGAAGTTCTATGTTCGAAAGCAGCTTCGCGTCTATCATCTGGATGTTTACCGGTCGCTGCAGGCGAAGCCGATTCCCGGCATTCCGCGTATCGAACTCCTCGTGGAAGAGGAAGACGGCCTGACGATCATCGAAGAGTACATGTAGGGCGACACGCTGCAGGAGCTGATCGAGCGGGACGGCTTTTTGCCGGAGGAACGCGCGCTCGAATACGTGCTTTAGCTCTGCCGGATCGTCGCAGGTCTGCATCATCGGGATCCAGTTATCATCCATCGCGATATCAAGCCGTCCAATGTCATCATTTCGCCGGACGGCATGGTCAAACTGCTAGATCTCAATGCCGCGAAATATGAGAAGCCGGAGCAGTCCCGGGACACTGTGCTGCTGGGGACAGCGGGCTTTGCCGCGCCGGAGCAGTACGGATTCGCTCCCTCCGGCGTCCAGAGTGACCTTTACGCCATCGGCGTGCTGCTGAATGTGCTGCTGACCGGAAAGCTGCCTACCGAGAAGGCAGCGGTGGGTCGGCTCTTGCCCATTATCCGAAAGTGCACCGAGCTCGACCCGGCAAACCGTTATGCCAGTATAGACGAGCTGATACAGGCGCTGGAACGCATCAGGACTGGAGCCGCCGGGACTGCGGATCGTCCTGCACGGGCATGGCGGTATTATCTGCCGCCCGGGTTCCGCAGCGGCTCTGTCGCGCACATGTTTCTCGCATTTTTTGGCTATATCTTTATCATTCTGATCAGCCTGTGTATCGAGGTGGAGAACGCGACGCCGCTCACGCTGGCCATGAATCGCGTCACAGTGTTGTTGATCGCGCTGGCCATCGTCTTTTTCTCGGCGGATTATCTGGGCATCCAGGCCCGCCTGCCTATGACCCGTAGCAGGCATTGGACGGTTCGGCTGGTCGGGATTGTATTATACGATATCCTGATCATGGTGGCTCTGGTGATGGTTCTGGTGTTGTTGGAGTCGTTGGTGGGGTAAACATTCCATTCCATCACAGACCTCCAAACAGGGCGTTGATTTCCTCGTTGCAGGTATCAATATCGTCCGGTACGAGAATTCACTACTGGCGACGCCGATGCGCCATCCGGTCTCCTTTTTGGGTGGGTATAGCAATTCCTCCTGTTTCTTCATATTCGCGTCCATCTGCATCTGTAGTGTTGTTTCTTTAGCTATGAGATCATCTCCCTTGTATTGGATTTCTGTCGTTGTCTAATCTTTTGATCGATTTCTGATTCGACTTGTATCTGGGACACTTGTCCATGCAAAAAATTTTCAGCGATCTTGCCTTGCATACATATCAATAACACACAATGATGTCAATTCCTCAATTCTGTTAATTCCATCATTTCACAACCCTCCAATTACCATTTTGGCTTGTTCCTATGCGTTCTATTATATGTTTTTTTCTCATTTGATGCATATAATATTTAACGGTACTCAATGGTTTCTGTATTTCAACCGCAATCTCCTTTTGTGTGATAGACGGATTGGCTGTAATTATTTGTAGAATATATTCCTGCACAGAATCTTCGGTTGCCCCATTCATTGCTTCGATAACCTGTTCAGTAGCTTGGTTAGCTTGGTTAGCTTGGTTAGCTTGGTTAGCCAACATAGGAACCTTCCCCTTGTTTTTTTTCTTAGTCAAACCATCATCATTCCCCGGAATGCCAGGTCGGAACATCGTCACCAGAACCCCGCCACAGCTTTCCTCGAATTTGGGCTCCGGCAATCCTGCATCCACAAAGCCATCACAGATTTTGGAAATACCGCGGCCCCAGCTTTCTATAAATCCGGCCTTGTAAAACACAGCGGCAATAGTCGGATTTCTGGGTTTTGAAGAGTGGTCGGACATCAGATTTTCGATTGTCATACCAAATGGCAGTTCTCCATCGTTCCACAATTCTATCCGGTCATTCCACACCTTCATCTGCGTATGCACCCCAATATAGAGCTTGTGGATGATAGAATTAAAGATTGCCTCGCGCAGAGCATCTTCCGGTATCTCCAGGGGCTCAATGCGTTGCAGCCCTTCATAATGAATCGGTGAGATCAGGTATTTTGAACGCAGAATATTGATCACCAGATCTGCCATCCGAAT
>JAJQCG010000143.1:26816-27859 GCA_021202815.1 Lachnospiraceae bacterium
CCTTAAATACCAGATCGGTATTATCCTTGATAAAACGACCTATACGAAAATCACAGGATGGGACGTATCTTCCCGGATTCTTGCCGAACAGGAGAACAGCGGCAATTTTCAATTTTCCGTTTTCACCTATGAGATTCAGATTATCCAGAACAGTGTAAATATCATCTGTCACGGACTCCTCAGACATACGATGATTGGATACAGCCATTTTTTGAAAATACATGACGGCTTCTGCGTCTATATCATCAAAGGTGGCCCGCTCGGATAATGTGTCATCCCAGGTTAATCCCAGTTTTTTTAATAAAAATTCCTGTAGAGCCGCGCCCTTCAGTTCCTGTTTCGTGCTTCCGCTGCGATAATAATATACGCCTCGATAAGAAATCGGCATGTTTGATTTTGAGACAATGATTTCGATGTAGTCTTTATCCCCTTTGGCAAAAAGATTCACATCTGAAATAATTCCCAAATTCGTAGTAATTTTATTAGGAAGCTCCTCGAGCAGCAGTTTGCTGTTTTTGAGGCCGGTTACTTTGCCAGCATCATTCATCCCGATATAAATCTTCCCGCCCTGCGCATTGGCAAAGCCGCATATCCATTTCAAGTATTCGTCGCGCCATGACTCTTTCCATTCAATATTCTGACTCTCTTTCAACGACCTTCACCTCCCGATAACTTCATATTCAAATTTTTATCCCCTCAAAAGCCCGTGATTATATCCATTATAACAGTCGATTTCCGCGGATTCAATCATGGATTGCGGATCCTGTTTTCATTTTCCTGTTGACATATCTGTCTAATGATGTTAGACTCATATTGCCTAAAGATATTAGACAGAGGAGGACAGCCATGGAGAAATACAAGTTAGGAGAGATGGAAGAGAAATTCGCAGATCTGATCTGGGAGCTCGCGCCGATCGCGTCGGGCGAGCTCGCGAAGCGCTGCGAGGCGGAGTTCGGCTGGAAGCGGACGACGACCTACACGATGTTAAAGAGGCTGTGTCTGCGCGACCTGTTCGCGAATGAGAACGGGACGGTCGTGGTGCG
>JAJQCG010000143.1:27869-28311 GCA_021202815.1 Lachnospiraceae bacterium
AAGGAGGATTTTCAGGCGGCGCAGGGGGAGCAGTTCCTGGAGGAGCATTTCGATGGCTCGCTGCCGCTGTTCCTGACGGCATTTTCCCGCAGGAAGAAGCTGAGCGGGAGCGAGGTGGAAGAGCTTCGGAAACTGATCGACGCGTATGAGGAGGAAGAAGATGATTGAGAGACTGTTTATCGGCGTCCTGAATATGAGTCTGACTGCCAGCGTGATCATCCTTGCGGTCTGCGTGATCCGCTTTTTCTGGCGGAGAGCGCCGCGGATTTTTTCCTATATTCTGTGGGCGGTGGTGCTGTTCCGCCTGCTGTGTCCTTTTTCCTTCTCATCAGCCTTTTCGTTGCTCTCCGCTGTGCCGGAGAGCGGGGGGGGGGGGGGAGGTGGGCCGAGGGATTTTGTTGCATATGAGCTCGCGCGACCCGGCCAGCCGGGCGCGCAGTGG
>JAJQCG010000008.1 GCA_021202815.1 Lachnospiraceae bacterium
TATGTGGACTGCATGCTTGCATGCAAGGACACATAGACATCGGACGGGCTAGCCTGTATGATAAGTGAGGCAGAAAATCTTTGATTTTCGTAGCCGAACTTATGCGTAGCTGCAAGTAGGCCGATAGGCCGGATTGCGAATGCAGGCGGCGATTGCGGGAGCACGCAGTGCGGAGCAATCGACTTTTACAGGAACACCAGAAAAAGCGCCCGCCAGAGCGAACGCTGTTGTTGTTAGTCGAGGTCCGGCAGCCGCTCTGCGCATCGGCGAGCTGCCGTCCCCATTTTAAAGTTTTTCAAAATCTCCCGCCCGCAGGCCTCGCAGGCAGAGGACTCTGTTCAACTTGTATGAGTAGATATTACCAGAGAAATATGTACAAAATATGGGGAAACCGTTAAAATTTTATAAAAAGTCCCGGACGACGGCTGTGTGGACTGCATGCTTGCATGCAAGGACACACAGACATCGGACGGGCAAGCCTGAATGATAAGCGAGGCAGAAAATCTTTGATTTTCGTAGCCGAACTTATGCGTAGCTGCAAGTAGGCCGATAGGCCGGATTGCGAATGCAGGCGGCGATTGCGAGAGCACACAGTGCGAAGCAATCGACTTTTTTATAACAACTCCTTCAGAATCCGGTTCACCATCCCCGGGTCGGCCTTGCCCTTCATGGCCTTCATCGTCTGGCCCACGAGGAAGCCAAGCGCCTTCTGCTTGCCGCCGCGGTAATCGGCCACGGACTGCGGGTTATCCGCAATGACCTGCTCAACCGTGCTGCGCAGCGCGCCCTCGTCATTTACCGTCTTCAGGCCGTGTTCCTCCACATAGACGTCCGGATCGACGTCCTCCAGGAAAATCTTCTCGAAGACCTCCTTCGCGACCGAGCTGTTGATCGTCCCCGCGTCAACAAGCTCGATCAGCTTCGCGAGGTTCTCCGGCGAGAAGTCGAGATCGTCAGCCTCCATCTCATGCTCCTTCATCAGACGCATCGTCTCTCCCATCAGCCAGTTCGAGACCTTCTTCGGCTTGCCGCAAACCGCGGTCGCGGCCTCGAAAAGATCCGCCATCCGCTTGGCGGAGGTGAGAATCTGTGCGTCGTAATCCGGGATATCAAAATCCTTCTTATAACGAATCAGCTTCTCCGTGCGCAGCTCCGGCTGGCGCGCTTTAATCTCGGCGAGCCACTCGTCGCTGATGATGACCGGCACAAGATCCGGCTCCGGAAAATAGCGGTAATCCTGCGCGTCCTCCTTGGAACGCATCGCAAAAGAAGCTTCCTTATTATCATCCCATCTGCGCGTCTCCTGGATGACCGGGCGTCCCATCTCGATCAGCTCGATCTGGCGCTCCCGCTCCCCGTCGATCGCATGGGCAATCGCCTTAAAGGAGTTCAGATTCTTCATCTCGGTACGGGTGCCGAGCTTCTCGCTCCCCGCCTCGCGCACCGACAGGTTCACGTCCGCGCGCATCGAACCCTCCTGCAGCTTGCAGTCGGACGCGCCGAGATACTGAATGATCAGGCGCAGCTTGTCCAGATAGGCGATCACTTCGTCCGCGCTGCGCATATCCGGCTCGGACACAATCTCGATCAGCGGCACGCCGGAGCGGTTGAAATCAACCAGAGAGACGTCCTCCCACTCATCGTGAATCAGCTTGCCCGCGTCCTCCTCCATGTGAATCTCGTGGATACCGATCTTCTTCGGACCCGCAGGCGTATCGATCTCGACCCAGCCGTTCCGGCAGATTGGGTAATAGAGCTGAGAAATCTGATAGTTCTGCGGGTTATCCGGGTAAAAGTAATTTTTCCGGTCAAACTTGCAGTTCTGCGTGATTGTGCAGTTCGTCGCGAGACCGACCGCCGCCGCGTACTCCACGACCTGCTTATTCAATACCGGCAGCGAACCCGGCATACCGGTGCAGACCGGGCAGGTGTGGCTGTTCGGCGCGCCGCCGAAGGCCGTACTGCAGGAACAGAAGATCTTGGTCTTCGTGGCAAGCTCCACATGAACCTCCAGACCGATAACCGTCTCATATTGTCTGCTCATCTTCTCTCCCCTCCTTACTCTGCCGCCGGGCAGTGCGCGTAGCTGCGACTCTGCTCGAAGGCATAGGCCGCACGGATAATATTTTCTTCCTTAAAACAGTCTCCGATCAGCTGCATGCCGACCGGCAGGCCCCTGCTATCGAGACCGCAGGGCACCGTAATGCCCGGCAGACCCGCCAGATTGACGGAGATCGTATAGATATCGCCGAGATACATCTTGATCGGGTCGCTTAAAGACTCCCCGAGCTTCGGCGCAGTCGTCGGCGCCGCCGGTCCGAGGATGACATCATATTTCGCAAAGGCACGGTCGAAGGCCTGCTTGATCAGCGCCTTGGTCTTCAACGCTTTGAGGTAATAGGCGTCGTAGTAACCGGAGCTCAAGACGAAGGAGCCGAGCATAATGCGCCTCTTCACCTCGGGGCCGAAGCCCTCGCTGCGCGATTTCTTGTACATGTTGTGCAGGCCATTGTAATCCTGCGTGCGGTAACCGTATTTCACGCCGTCGAAACGGGCGAGGTTCGAGCTTGCCTCCGCCGAGGCAATGATATAGTAGGCAGGAATCGCGTACTCCACGAGGCTTAAGTCAAATTCTTCGAGAATCGCGCCCTTCTCCTCCAGCACCTTCGCGGCCTTCAAAATCTGCTCCTTCACCTCCGCGTCGAGGCCGTCCCCGAAGTAATCCCGCGGAATGCCGATGCGCAGCCCTTTTACGTCGTCTCGCAGCGCCGCGGTGAAATCATAACTCTCCCGGCGCACCGAGGTGCTGTCCTTCTGGTCGTGCGAGGCGATCGCTTCCAGCACGGTCGCGCAGTCGGTTACGTCCTTGCAGATCGGCCCGATCTGATCGAGCGAGGAACCATAGGCAATCAGACCGTAGCGGGATACCGTGCCGTAGGTCGGCTTGAGTCCGGTGACGCCGCAGAAAGAGCTCGGCTGGCGGATCGAGCCGCCGGTGTCGGAACCGAGCGCAAAGGAGCACTCCTCTGCCGCCACCGCCGCGCAGCTGCCGCCCGAGGAACCGCCCGGCACATGCTCCGGGTTCCAGGGATTTTTCGTCGGGCCGAAGAACGAGGTCTCGGTCGTGCTGCCCATCGCGAACTCGTCCATATTGGTCTTTCCAATGATCACGGCGCCTGCCTTTTTGAGGTTCAGCACGGCCTCCGCCGTATAGGTCGGCTTGAAATTATAGAGGATCTTCGAGCTGCAGGTCGTCAGCATGCCCTCCGTACACATATTGTCCTTGATCGCGACCGGCACACCCGCGAGCGGACCCGTCAGCTCTCCGGCGGCAATCTTCTGCTGCACCGCCTCCGCTTCACGCAGCGCCGCCTCCTCGTCCACGGTCACATAGCAGTTGTAGGTATCATCCAGCCGTTTCACCTGTGCAAGCGCATCCTTCATCGCCTCGACGGCGGATACTTCGCCCGCGGCGATCTTCTTTCCCAGCTCCACGGCGGTCAGACTCATCAAACTCATATTTTCACGTCCTCCTACTCTACCGTCTTCGGCACCTTGAACGTGTTTTCGCTGCGCGCGGGCGCGTTTGCAAGGGTTTTCTCGTGCTCGTCGCCGTTCGTCACCACGTCCTCGCGGAACACGTTATGCACCGGGAATACGTGCGACATCGGCTCGACGCCCTCGGTGTCGAGGCCGTTCAGCATGTCAATATAGTCCAGCATGTTTCCCATGTCTTTCTTCGCCTGCTCCTTCTCCTCGTCGGAGAGCTCGAGCTTCGCGAGGATGCCGACGTACTCGATCGTCTCATCCGAAATAATATTTGCCATGAAGGTCTCCTTCCTTTCTCTCTATTCCCGCCCGAATCGCTCTCCTATGGTTTTAAGGACTCGCTCTCGCTCAGGAGGAAGACGTAGCGGTACTAAGGCTCAGCTCTCGCCTTACGGCTCGGCTTCGCCAAGTACCGACGCTTCCTCAATGGTCCTTAAAACCATAGGAGAGCGACCCGGGCTGTACAGTGGCAAGGGACAGAGATATTATATTTTGCAGTTTACAACGCAAGTCCTGTATCGATCTTTGCAGATTTCCACACCGCCAAAGTATTACGGTTCTAACATTTACAACATGACACTTTCCTCGACCTTGTGGGGTGCTGCTATGGTCTGTATGCGGACCATCAGGGCGGC
>JAJQCG010000012.1 GCA_021202815.1 Lachnospiraceae bacterium
CTCTATTGAAGCTTTTCGCGGATGTGTTCAACTTGCACTTGCAATTTTCGGAACATTTATTTGGCATTATGAGCATAAAAAGAAACGGGCAGACCGGCTGGGCAATAGCCGCACGGTTGTGATGCCCGTTTCTTTTTCTTATCGAATATGAGAATCCGGTCTCCCCATCATTCCCCGCTCTTCTGAATCTCAAAACTGTCCACGATCTCCCAGGTCTCCGCCTCGTAGGTTGTGATGGTCAGCGTGGTCGGCGTGACCTGCACGTCCGTGACCTCGGGAGCCTCGCGGTACTCGCTGAAGGCGATCTCGTTCTGGGCGGACGGGCGGTGGTACAGGCTGCCGCTCGAGGAGTTCAGCGTCACGTACATCGCGCCCTCCGGGTCGACGGCGGGGCTCTCATATTCGAGATAACTGCCATCCGCTTGAATGAAATTCGAGCGGCTGTAGGCGTGGTCATGACCGGTCATAACGAGGTCGATATCGTAAGCGTCCGTAAAGGACAGAAAGTAGGGGCGAAGGTTGGCGGCGTTCTCCATGTAGTCCTCGTAGGAATTATAGGGAGAGTAATGGCAGAGGATAATCCGCCAGCTCACGTCCGGGTTCGCCTCGCAGGCCTCGGCAATAAACTGCTCGTGTTCGTCCCATTTCGCTGTATCCATGAGGTCGAGCACGAGGAAGAGGGCATTTCCACGCACGAACCAGATATAACCGTCACTCTCATCGTCGCAGGTGCCGTACTGCGTCTGGTTCGGCAGGTAGTAATGCTCGGAATACTGCGAGCCGCCGATCTCGTGGTTTCCCTTGACCGGGACGAGCGAAAGGCTGTACAGAGCTGCCTGATTCAGAAACGCGTCGTACTGTTCGGTGTCGTCAAAGTCATTGACCTGGTCGCCGAGCGACACCAGAAAGCTCGTGTCCGCAAAATGATACTTGACCTTGTTCAGCACGCGCTTGAAGGTGGTCTTCTGATTGTCCAGCTCGTCGACCGGTTTGCCCAGCTGCGGGTCGCCGAGCACAGTGAAGCGGAAGATGTCCGAGTAGGCGGGCGTCGTATAGCTGTAGGCCGGGGACATGCCATCATCGTTTCCTACCTTATAGATATAGTCGGTTTCTGCCGCAAGACCGCTCACGGTCGCACGGTTGATATAATAACCGGATGTGACCTCAGAAGCGAATGTCGAGACCGAATCGAAGGTGAGCGCATTCTCAAAATCCTCATCATCCGCCGTGGTCCACAGCACCTGCCCGGTCTCTTCCGAGGGAGAATACCAGGTCAGATTGACCTCGTCCTCCCCGGTGCCGACCGTGACCGAGAGCCAGCGGATGGAGGTGGTCGTGATCAGCGTGGCGGAATACTCCGGAGCGGTGCTCCAGCTCTCTTCGCCCGGCTCCAGGGCAACCTCCGCCGCAGTTTCTGCGCCCTCGGTTTCCGTCTCCTCAGCCTGCGCGCTGCTGTCTGCAGAGTCCGTTTCGTTGGTGGCTGTGCTGCCGCAGGCCGCCAGCGAAAAAGCCATAGTCAGCACCAGTGTCGTAAGCCATATGTGTATTTTTCTCTTCATATTTCATCTCCGTGATTGATAATACAGCGTTTCCAAAAACAAAGACAGATCCGCGCAGTGCCGCGCAGATCTGTCCGGACTGTCGCCTGTGTGTACTATATCACAGGAACCCGATAAATGTAAAGCCATTGCGCTGCCGGAAAGTGGATGCGGCAGCACGCTACCTGCCATTCCGCGATTCCTCCTCCGGAAGCAGATTTTTCATGTTCCGCAGGCTGATCGCCAGCGTGGATGTGTTGTGCAGAAGCGCGGAGACGGTCGGCTGCAGGATACCGGCGACGCCCAGTGCGATCAGGCCGGTGTTGAAGCCGACGATAATCCGGTAATTCTGCCGGATCCGCTTCATGAGCTGAGTGCTCATATTTTTCAGTGTGACGAGCGCGTACAGATCATCAGCCGCCACGGTGATATCCGCAATCTCACGGGCAATTTCAGCTCCGTCGCTGATCGCGATTCCGGCATCTGAGGCCGACAGCGCGGGGGAATCATTGATGCCGTCGCCGACCATGATGACCGTGCGTCCGAGCGTCTTCTGCTCTTCAATGTAGCGGGCCTTGTCCTCCGACAACACCTCAGAGAAATACTCATCCGCGCCGATGTGCCGCGCGACCGCAGCCGCGTGCCGTTCACTGTCCCCGGTCATCAGGATAACCTTTTGAACACCGGCATTTCGCAGCGCGCGGATGGCATCCGGCGCTTCCTCACGCAGCGGGTCCTCAATGCAGATGACTGCGGCAAGAAGGCTGTCGACTGCCATGTACAGGTGAGAGTACTCCTCCGAGATCGCAAGATAGCGTTCCATGTACTCCGGCGGAACCACGCACGCCTCATCCTCGAAGACAAAGTGGTGACTTCCGATGACAACCTTATGTCCGTCTATGTAGGAGGAAATCCCATGCGCCACGATGTAATTGACCTTCGAGTGCATTTCCTCATGGTCCAGTCCCCGCTCCTTCGCGGCCTGCACGACGGCCTTCGCCATCGAGTGCGGAAAATGTTCCTCCAGACAGGCTGCGACCCGCAGCGCATCCTCCTTCGTATGTTCGCCCATGACGACGATATCCTTCACCGTCGGCTGTGCCTTTGTGAGCGTGCCGGTCTTGTCAAATACGATTGTATCCGCGGCTGCAACCGCTTCCAGGAACTTTCCGCCCTTGACGGTGATGCTGTGAGAATGCGCCTCGCGGATGGCGGACAGCACCGAGATTGGCATCGCCAGTTTCAGCGCGCAGGAAAAGTCAACCATGAGAACTGACAGCGCCCTTGTCGTATTCCGGGTCAGCAGATAGACGAGGCCTGTGCCGGCCAGCGTGTAGGGAACCAGCCGATCCGCCAGAGATTCCGCCTGACTCTCCGTGCTGGACTTCAGCCGCTCCGAGTCCTCAATCATGGAGACGATCTTGGCGTAGCGCGTGGAGCCGGAAGCTGCCTTTACCTCGATGCACAGCTCGCCGTCCTCCACAACGGTACCGGCGTAGGCATAGCCGCCGGACGCCTTGTGGACGCTTACGGCTTCGCCGGTCAGCGATGACTGGTTGACCTCGGCCTCTCCCTCAGCCACGAGCCCGTCGAAGGGAATGACATTTCCCGTGCGGATGACGACGAGGGCGCCGGTGCAGATCTGCTGCGCGGGGACCAGAATTTCCTGCCCGTCTCGCTTCAGCCATACCCGGCTGACATTCAGGGACATGCTGCGCGCGAGATCGCCGACCGATTTCTTGTGTGTCCATTCTTCCAGAATGTCGCCAATGCCGAGCAGGAACATGACGGAGCTTGCCGTGCTGTAATCAGCCCTCAGTACGGAGACGCCGATCGCTGCGGCGTCGAGCACGGAGACGTCGAGTCTTCCCCTGGCCAGAGAACGCAGCCCGGCCCAAAGGTAACGCAGGGACTTGAGCGCGGTATAGGCGGCGCGCACGGGAAACGGGACAAATACCCTTCCGACACAGCGAAGCGCGACCTTCTGAACCAGCTTTTCCTGATAGCAGCGGTTCAGACTGCGGCCCGAGTGATCAAGGACTTCCTGCGGGACATTCGTGCTTTCGTAGCGGAAGCTCCGAAGAGCGGCGAGCAGCGCCTCCCGGTCGTCACTGTAGAGAATTACCGCGTCTGCGGTGCGTTCATATACCTTTGCTTCGCTCACGACCGGCAGACTGCTGAGATAATAAAGCAGGGTGTCCGCCTCCTCACAGCTCATGCGCTGCTGAACCATGTGAATGCGCAGACGCCCCCTGATGTCGTGTTTGATAATGAATTTCAAGACTTATTCCTCAGTTGCTTCCTGAGCGCAGGCAGCTTCCTCGGCCTCTCTTTCTTCGTTGATCTGCTTTGCCTCTGCCAGAATATCCTCCGCGTTTTCCTGCACTGTGGTCACCGTCTTCATGACGCACTCCTTCGCGCGCAGCGTCGCGGCGGTGCAGTTCGTATAGACCTTCCGCGCATCCTTGCTGGAGAGAATCTGGATACCGGCGGTTCCGAACAGGACGCCGCCTACGAAAAGCCCTATTTTTTCCCAGTTAAGATTTAACATCGATATGTACCTCCTTGATTGTAATAGAGCGTTCTGGGAAACTCAAAACCTCCCGCGATTCCGCTCTTTTTTACATGTTCTAAAT
>JAJQCG010000236.1 GCA_021202815.1 Lachnospiraceae bacterium
GTGTGCCCTTTTAATTAACTCTAAAATAATATAGTGCTAAATCCCAAAGACGGGAATTTATACTTTGCTCTTCGCCAATAACGGGACCTATCCTGCCGGGCGTCACTTAGGCCTCACTCGAAGCGTGTCGGAAAAAAGTCGTTGAATTTGAGGGCGGATTATAGTAAACTGATAGAAGACTACAGTTGAGGGCGTGTAATGATGAAAAAACTGGAGAACACACAGTATTTCAAAATCCAATCCGACCAGGAGATCAAGGTCGGCGAAGTCCTGCAGCTGGTTTATCAGGCCATGACCGAGAAAGGCTATGATCCGGTGAATCAGATCGTGGGTTATATTATGTCCGGCGACCCGACCTACATCACCAGCCATAAGGGAGCTCGGAGCCTGATTATGAAAGTGGAACGGGATGAGCTCGTCGAAGAGCTGCTGCGGGTGTATGTAGAGCAGACAATGAAGGCTCCGGATAAAAAATGAGGATCATGGGTCTGGATTACGGCTCCAAAACCGTGGGAGTCGCCCTGAGCGATGCGCTTCTTCTGACTGCCCAGCCGCTTGAGACGAT
Source organism: Lachnospiraceae bacterium (assembly GCA_021202815.1). GTDB lineage: Bacteria > Bacillota > Clostridia > Lachnospirales > Lachnospiraceae > Hominiventricola. The sequence continues at coordinate 566 of JAJQCG010000236.1, forward strand.
CGAGAGGCCCAGGGAGGATAAGCTTCGCCGGACGCTGGCGCGGATTGAGTTGCTGTGCGGGGAATACCAGGTGGAGAGAATCGTGGTGGGTTTCCCCAAAAATATGAATAATACCATAGGGGACAGAGCTGAGAAATCGCAGGAATTTGCAGAAATGCTGAACAGGCGGACAGGTCTGCCTGTTGTGATGTGGGACGAACGCCTGACGACAGTGGCGGCGGAGCGCTCTCTCATGGAGAGCGGCGTGCGTCGGGAGCACAGAAAAGCGTATGTGGATCAGATCGCGGCCATATTCATTTTGCAGGGCTATCTGGACGCAAACAGGGGAAAAGAATGGAAAAACTGACATTTCTGGGAAAAGACGGGGATGCGATGGAGCTCTATGTCGTGGAGCAGGCCCGTATTGCCGGCGTCAATTATCTGCTGGCGGCGGATTCGGAGGATGAGGACGGGGAGTGCCTGATCCTGAAGGATGTTGCGCCCGAGCAGGAGCAGGAGAGCATCTACGAGATTGTGGAAGACGAAAGAGAATTAAACGGCGTGCTGGCCGTTTTTGAGCAGCTTCTGGACGACGTGGAGATTCGTCAGATGTAGGGAAGTAACTATTCAGAACAGGTCTTCGCACATGCTGCGAAGACCGTATGAAAGCCTGCAGCATGTGGGGAAAAGCCCAATCGCGAAGCGATTTTAAATGGGCTTTTCCCTCGTAACTGTGAAGGTACTGAACAGTTACGTAGGGAAAAAGAAAACAGGAGGTTATTGTTTGAAAAATCTGAATAACTCGAAACTGCGCATGATTCCGCTCGGCGGACTTGAGCAGATTGGAATGAATATAACTGCCTTCGAATTCGAGGATAGTATTGTTGTGGTAGACTGCGGTCTGGCATTCCCGGAGGATGATATGCTGGGCATTGATCTGGTGATCCCGGACATCAGCTACCTGAAACAGAACATCGACAAGGTGAAGGGCTTTGTCATCACGCACGGGCACGAAGATCATATCGGTGCGCTGCCCTATATTTTAAAAGAAATCAATGTTCCGGTTTACGCGACACGACTGACGATCGCTCTGATCGAAGGAAAGCTCGAAGAGCATGGGATGCTCGCCACGACGCGGCGGAAAGTCGTGCAGCACGGTCAGTCCATCAACCTGGGTAAGTTCTGCGTGGAATTCATCAAGACGAATCACAGCATCGCGGACGCGTCCGCCCTCGCGATCTATTCCCCGGCCGGTATTGTTGTGCATACCGGTGATTTCAAGGTCGATTATACGCCGGTGTACGGCGACAGCATTGATCTGCAGCGCTTTGCGGAGATCGGCAGGAAGGGCGTGCTGGCGCTGCTCTGCGACAGCACGAATGCGGAGCGCCCGGGTATCACGATGTCGGAGAAGACGGTAGGGCACACGATGGATGCGCTCTTCGCGGAGCACTGCAATTCCCGGATCATCGTGGCGACCTTTGCCTCAAACGTGGACCGTGTACAGCAGATCGTCAATTCTGCCTGCAAATACAATAAAAAAGTCGTGATCGAGGGGCGCAGTATGGTGAATGTCATCTCGACGGCGACGGAACTCGGCTATATTCATATGCCAGAGAATACGCTGATTGATATTGAACGGCTGAACGATTATCCGCCGGAGTCGACGGTACTGATCACGACCGGCAGCCAGGGCGAATCCATGGCGGCACTGTCGCGTATGGCGCAGAATATTCACCGCAAGGTGCATATCATGCCGGGCGATACGGTAATCTTCAGCTCCAATCCGATCCCGGGCAATGAGAAGGCGGTGTCGAAGGTGATCAACGAGCTCTCTGCGAAGGGAGCCAACGTCATTTTCCAGGACGCGCATGTGTCCGGCCACGCCTGCCAGGAGGAGATCAAGCTGATCTATTCGCTCGTGCATCCGAAATACGCGATTCCGGTACACGGGGAATACCGTCATCTGAAGGCGCAGGCGGCGATCGCAGCACAGCTCGGTATCCCGAAGGAGAATATTTTCGTGCTCAAGTCCGGCGACGTGATTGAGATGGATGCGGAGTCGGCGAAGGTCGTGGATAAGGTTCACACGGGCGCGGTCTTTGTGGACGGGCTCGGCGTAGGCGACGTCGGCACGATCGTGCTGCATGACCGCCAGCATCTGGCCGAGGACGGGATTATCATTATTGTAATGACGCTGGACCGCGCGGGCAATACGCTGCTGTCCGGACCGGACATCGTCTCCCGCGGCTTTGTCTATGCGCGGGAGTCGGAGGATCTGATGGAGCATGCCCGCGCCGTCGTCTATGAGGCGGTGGAGCGCTGCCTGGATCGTCACATTACAGACTGGGGCAAGATGAAGAATATCATGAAGGACGCGCTGGGCGACTATATCAGAAAGACGACGAAGAGAAATCCGATGATCCTTCCGATCATCATGGAAGTATAAGGACGATAGCATGTCGAAGCAAAAGAAAAAACAATCGAGCATGGCGCTTGCGGTATCGTTGACCCTGTTTCGGATCGCGCTGCTGCTCTTTGTCATTGCGGCCGTCATCCGGGTGGGAGAGTACGCCTACACGTTTACTTATCGCGTGGTTTCGGATGCCGCGATGGAGGAGGAGCCGGGGCGCGACATCAGCGTGACGATCAACAGCAGCATGACAGACAGCGATATTGCGGAAGTGCTGGAGAACAAAGGCCTGATCGAAAGCGCCAGGATCTTTCGCATGCAGCTCAAGGCTTTCCAGTATGACGGCGAACTACAGCCCGGAAGTTATATTCTGAATACGTCTATGACGCCGAGCGAGATGATGGCGGAAATGGCCGGCGAGGGGGAGAGCGAGGACGCGGATGATGACTAAGAGTCCGGAGCTCCTGCTGCCGGCCGGCAGCCCTGAGGTGCTGAAGACCGCCGTGATTTTCGGCGCGGACGCCATCTATATCGGCGGCGAGGCTTACGGTCTGCGTGCGAAGGCAAAGAATTTCACCATGGACGAGATGGCGGAAGGTATTTGTTTTGCGCATGAGCATGGCGTAAAAGTCTATGTGACGGCCAATGTTCTGGCGCATGATGAGGATCTTCGCGGGGCAGAGCAGTACTTTGGGGAGCTTAAGGACATTCGTCCGGACGCACTGATTATCTCGGATCCGGGGCTTTTCCTGACCGCGCGCGAGCACTGCCCGGAGATTCCGGTTCATATTTCTACCCAGGCAAACAATCTGAATTATAAGACTTTTCACTTCTGGCATCAGCTCGGAGCCTCGCGCGTCGTGACCGGACGCGAGCTTTCGCTGACGGAGATCCGCGAAATCCGTGAACAGATTCCGGACGGTCTCGAGATCGAGACCTTCGTGCATGGCGCGATGTGCATCTCATACTCGGGCCGTTGTCTCTTAAGCAATTACCTGGCGGGGCGGGACGCGAACCGCGGTTCCTGCGCGCATCCCTGCCGTTGGAGCTACGCAGTGATGGAGGAGACCCGGCCGGGCGAGTACATGCCGCTCTACGAAAATGAGCGTGGCACTTTTCTGTTCAGCTCGAAGGATCTGTGCATGGTGTAAGATCTGGAGGACCTCATCGCGGGGGGGGTGGACAGCCTGAAGGTGGAG
>JAJQCG010000081.1:0-2149 GCA_021202815.1 Lachnospiraceae bacterium
TTGGCCATGGTCTCATTCCCCTTATAAATTGAATTCACGCAGCCAGCTGCTGTGTCATTATTATGCTAAGTATACCCCACGAAAATCAATTCCGCAAGGGGCGAATCATAATATTTCGTCTTGAATTCCTACTATTCACATAGTATAATAGGAACATCTTTAGAAGCGGGGGATTTCATACTATTATGATGATTTCAACAAGAGGTCGCTACGCGCTGCGCCTTCTGGTCGACATGGCGGAGCACCAGGGCGACGACTACATGCCGCTGCGCGAGATCGCCGGACGCCAGGACATCTCCGAAAAATATCTAGAAAGCATCGTCAATCTTCTTGTCAAGGGGAAAGTCCTGATCGCTCTTCGCGGAAAGAAGGGCGGCTACCGCCTGCGCAAATCGCCGGACCAGTACACGGTGCGCGAAATTCTGGAGCTGACCGAGGGCACGCTCGCCCCCGTCGCATGCCTGAAGGATGGGCAGCAGGCATGCAACCGTATGGCGGACTGCCGCACACTGCCGCTCTGGCAGGGACTTGACCGCGTGATCACCGAGTATCTTGACAGCTACACGATCGATGACCTGATGAAGCAGGACAGCGCCGGAGACAATTATATCATCTGACAACGGCTTCCTTATCAGAAATGGATTCCGTTAAAATGCAGCGCCGCCACGCCCAGGATCAGGAGCACCGTCAGCAGACTTCCTATCGAAAGCAAATATCTCGTTCTCACATCCAACATATTCTGCACCTCCTTTATGTGTCTCATTATAAACGAGACTTATAAAGGAAATCGCAGGAAATTATTAAGATTTTTTAATTTTTCATCTCTTTCATCTTTTTATGTACCGCTTCCGCTACCTTCGGCGGGATAAACTGACTGATATCCCCGTCGAAGTACGCGACCTCACGCACGGTCGTGGAGCTCAGATACGCGTATTCCAGACTCGTAGTCAGGAACATCGTGTCAAGCGCGGGATACATCTTGCGGTTCGTCTGCGCCATCTGCAGCTCGTACTCGAAATCCGAGATCGCGCGCAGGCCGCGGACGACGACGGTCGAGTCCGTCTGCCTCGCGAAATCAACGAGCAGCCCGGAGAAGGACTGCACGTTCACATTCGGCAGATCTGCGGTCACCTCCTCCAGCATCGCCACGCGCTCCTCAATCGTGAAAAGCGGCGTCTTCCCGCCATTGTTCAGCACACCGACGATCAGCTCGTCGACCATGCGCGAAGCCCGCTTCATAATGTCCAGGTGTCCGAATGTCACCGGGTCAAAGCTGCCCGGATAGATTGCTCGTATCATTTTTTCCTCTCCCCTGAAAGTATAAAAGTCGTCCGATGTCTATGCGTCCTTGCATGTCAACATGCAGTCCGCATAGCCGCCGTCCGGGACTTTTATGATAAATACATGCTGGCTTGTCTTATATTTCTTATATTTATAAGCCCGATAACCCAGCGCCTCAAGATATGCAAAATCAGTGCGCAGTGAGGCCTCCGTCACAATCACCGTATCCTCGTCCGCGAGCGTGCTGTGCGCCAGATATTCCAGCACCTGCCGCTCCAGCCCCTGATCGTAGGGCGGATCCATAAAAATAATATCAAAGGGCTTCTGCCCCTCCAGCCTCTGCAGCGCCATCTGCACGCTGCATTTCTGAAGCTCCGCGCGATCAATGACCTTCGTAAAACGAAGATTCTCGCGGATGCAGGCGCAGGCCTGCGCATTCTGCTCCACCAGCACGGCATGGGCCACGCCGCGGCTCAGCGCTTCGATCGCGATCGCGCCGCTCCCGCTGAACAGATCGAGAAAACGGCAGCCCGGTATGTCCGGCTGCAGAATATTAAATAAGGTCTCTTTTGTCTTATCAGTGGTCGGCCTGGTATCCAGCCCCTTCACCGTCCGCAGCGGCATACTGCGGGCTGTTCCCGCGATAACCCTCATCGCGGCCACCCGGCTTTCCGGATTTTCTTTCTCATGCGCATCCTCCGCATTTTCGTATTTTCTCTTCCGTCACAAGCATCTGCGGCAGAATGTCGTGTTCCTCGAAGGGCACCTCCGGAAATACCTGGAATTCAAATGCAATCGCAATATGGTCGAGCCCCGGATGACGCTCCAGATAGCGATCGTAATAGCCGCCGCCGTAACCGCCCCGGTG
>JAJQCG010000081.1:2159-4140 GCA_021202815.1 Lachnospiraceae bacterium
CCTCCGCCTCGCACAGCGGACAGCTCTTCTTCGGCTCCCTGATGCCGAAGCTGCCGGACTCGAGGTCGTCAAAATCTTCTATGTAATAATAATGCATGACGCCATCGCCATCCACGCGCGGCGCGGCGACCTTCTTTCCATCCTGCCAGGCTCTGCGCATCAAAAGCCTTGTTTCCACCTCGCGCTTTGCGTCCACATAAGCCAGCAGAAGATCTGCTTCTCTGTATTCCGCAAGAGCGACAAAGCGTTCCAGAATGCGCGCGCTGTCCGCGTGCAGGGTTTCCAGATCTGCCTCGGCTCTGCGCCGTTTCACCTCCGCACGAATCTCTTTTTTGGTCATATAATCTCCATTCTGCCGCTCATCCGTCGGCGGCATAGATTGTAATGGAAAGGGCAATTTCTTATGACGGCGCATCCAGATAGTCGATCAGATAGAAATCCTCGATCCGGTTCGCCTTGAACAGCGTCCCGATCCTCTCGCCATCCACGATGCGATGGATCACTCCCATATCCGCGCCATTCGCGATGACCATGTCCGCACCTGCGCTGGTCGCAAGCTTCGCGGCCTTCAGCTTGGTGGACATACCGCCGGTGCCGACATCGCTGGCCGTCCCGCGCCCCATTTCCTCAAAATGCTGATCGACGTGATCGACATACTCGACAAATTTTGTCTCTGGATTCCGGTTCGGATCATCCGTAAAGAGGCCGTCGATATCAGACAGCAGGATCAGCAGATCCGCCTGCACGAGCGCGGCCACGACCGCCGAAAGCGTGTCGTTGTCGCCGAATTCTATCTCATAGGTAGAGATCGTATCATTTTCATTAACGACCAGTATGGAACCCATCTCCAGCAGGGTATCAAAGGTATTCCGCGCGTTGATGCGGTTCTCGCCGTTCACCAGCGTATTCTTCGTCATCAGGATCTGCGAGGCCACCTGATTGTACTCCATGAAGAGCTTCTGGTACATCATCATCAGCCGTGCCTGTCTGATCGACGCGCAGGCCTGCTTCACGGAGAGCTTCTGTGGCCGCTCCTTCATGCCGATCGTCTTGCATCCGACCGCGATCGCGCCGGAGCTCACGAGAATAATCTCCTTTCCCCGATTGTGCAGGTCGGTCAGCTCCCGCACCAGCTTTTCCAGCTTGATCAGGTCAAGGAGCCCGCTTTCCGGGTGCGTCAGCGATGAAGTACCGACCTTGACGACGATGCGTTTCTTATCCTTCAGCTTTTCTTTCAAGTCCGTATGTTCGCTCATTGTCATCCCTCATATTCTTTTCCTGGCAGTCGCCTGCAGCAATGTCCGGGAATCCTTTCGCTTCTGTAACATGCATGGCAGCGCCCTGTCCATGACAACTTTACATCATATTTTCGCCGGTGGCAATCCTAACTTGTGTAATTTTCGAGAAAATTGTAGAGCTCTTCTTCATTCTTTAAATATTTACCCTGCCGGATCTCCTCGCGCAGAGACTCCGGCAGGGCATCAAAATCCACGTCCGTATATTCAAAAAGCTTCTGCTGGGGAAGCTCATAAACGATGACCGCATCGTCATTCTCGAGGAGCAGGAAACGGAAGCCAGATTCCTGCTCTGCCTCCGCGCCTGCGTTTACCTCCTCCATGTCTGCTTCCTCCGTCTGCGCGGTCTCGGGCTGCTCCGGTGTCGGGAGCAGTTCCACCAGCTCCGTCCCGCTCTGCTGCTCCGGCGGCGTAGCAGCATTCCGCCTGAGCAGCATCACAACAAGAGCCGCCATGATCACAACCGCTATGCCGCACAGCGCGATTCCCAGTATTTTCCTTGTCATAGTTCTTCTGTCCTCCTTTTTCTTTAGTATGAACCGAAAGGGCGCTCTTTATACTCTCTGCATTTTTCATACTTTTTTTGTATGTTTTCTCCACTTTTTCGGTATTTTAAACAAGCTGTTAACAGTAGTAGGTCGATTGTAAAATGAAGTTGAACACCTAAAAAATCCATAGCGATTGAA
>JAJQCG010000043.1 GCA_021202815.1 Lachnospiraceae bacterium
ATGAAAAGATAATAGCCGTAATTGACAAGTTTATGACAGTGTTTTTAATATTCTGCTATATAATGTGGGGAATTATTATCACCACTGGGCTACATCTTCAAGTGGCTACAAATGAGGGCGGTACTTATCTGCGAATAATGGGACCAGAGACAACATTTGTTGTTGCCTTATATGCAATTTACAGTATATATAGAGATTTGAGATACAGGTATGCACTTTCTATAAGAACATTGATGGCAATTCTTGCAGTGATTTTAGTACAGCAAAGAACTGTGTGGGTTTGTACAGCAGTTGGATTGATTTTGATGCTATTCGGAATGCTAATTAGTCGGAATAAAGATAGTGAGACAAATGGTTTGTATAATAAGGGATTAACAATTAGCTCCAAACTACTTCAGCAATTGATTTTTTTGAGCGTTATGTTAGTTGTTATAGTACGATTTGGGTCAGGAGGTGGAATACTCGGAGATCTGAGTAATAGCTATTCATCATTTTCAAATTTGGAAGAAGGAACCTTCGGGTATCGATTGGCTCTATGGTCCGCACATCTTTCAACTTTAAATGGTATAGAAAAAGTTATAGGGAAGTCCTTTGGAGCCGGATATTTGGTGTCAAGTTCTGAAGTTATGACAAGAAACATTACACCACATAATGGCTATGTCCATACTGCAGATTCAAGAATAATTGTTCTTATTACAGTATGAACCTGTGTTCTTGTCAAGGGGCAAGTATAAAAAGATTTGCTTGATTTTTTGAACTGATGTTCTTGATACCATTTACATAAGTTTACTTTTAAATAACAACATTAGACAACGTAACTTTTTAGACTACGGAACTTTTGTTCGTGGCAAAAGAAAAGAATACCTCAACATATTAGTTCCAAAACAGAAATGGAGGATTATCATGAAAGCAGTCAAAAATACAACGGTATCCCTTCCGCCAGACGCTACTATAGGAGACAAGGTACACGCTCTCCGCACCTCTTTGGGGATAAGTATGACTGAACTGGCAAGGCGTTCCGGTATTAGCTCAAGGTCAATATCCTATTATGAAAATAATGAGCGAGTACCCGGTGTGGATGCAGTCAAACGCTTGTCAGCGGCTATGGAAGTTACCACTTCTTTCTTCATCGACAATAATGAATTTACACGGCAGGAGAACAGAGGTGAATTCGTCGCAAGAATCAAAGCCGAATACGGTTCTAAAGGTGCAGCACAGGCAAAACGGCTCTTAGATGATACCACTGCTCTTTTTGCCGGAGGACAGCTCACTGAAGAAGAACAGAATGACTTTATGGATGAAATGCAGGAGCTCTTCGTCATCGCCAAAAAGAAAGCAAAAGCAAAACGAGCAGGAAAATCTGCTAAAAAAATAGGAGAATAGGAATGAGCAGCGGTTAAGCGAGGTGACGAATTTGGATGCTCAAATAATTGAGAAAGCAGAAAATATAATCCGAAGATATAAAACACGCAGCCCATATGATATTATTAAACAACGTGATATAGATTTTGACTACACATATCGGTATCCAAATCTTCTGGGGTTTTACTGTGTCCACGTCGGTCAACGCTTTATTCGGCTCAATGGAAAAGCGAAACAAATGGATATGGACGAGGCCGCAGCTCATGAACTGAGCCATGATGTTTTTGACTACAATGATGCCTGCAGCGGTATAGCATTCCAAGACACATTCTTCTTCAGCCATTCAAACAGTATGAGGGAACGCCGTGCAAATCTGATGTCGGCAGAAATTCTGATTGAAGATGATGCCGTTCTTGACCCGATAGGCTACTACAGGTACGTAGAATTTTATGAAGAAGTGGAAAAGCGGTATTCTAATATGTCCAAATCTGCCATAGATTATTATGCTTCTATGGAGTTTGGAGAACGGTATGGAACTGATTTTTTAACTATGGAACAACTGGCACAGACACTTGGGCGCAATCAGGACTTGGTGGATTATAAAATCAAAGCCCTGCTGGTGAAGGGATACAAGCTTCCGGTCGCTCCGGAATTGAAATCAAACTATTTGAAGAGATAAACAGACGAATAAACGACACATAATTATTCGCCGTTACTTAGAAAGCGAGGTGACCGCAGTATGAACAAATTTGCAAGAGCATTATATCCCCGTAAAGAAAAAGTCTATGTGTCGGTCACTTCCGAAATTGACACCACAGGCTTTATGCACCCTAAAAAGTTGGAATGGACAAACGGACGCATGTATAATATAGAAGAAGTCAGAGACTTTCGCCCGGCTGACACAATCGGCATGGGATATTCCGGTGACTGTTATACTGTGGTAATAAGAGGAAAAGAAAAAAGGCTGTTCTTTGAACACGCTCCCTTTCCGCCGAGATTTGGGAGATGGTTTGTGGAGGTTATAGCAGGGTAACACTAAGCAGAAAGAAGGTACACAGCTGTGGCAGAGCATTCTTATTTAGCAATAGACCTAAAATCTTTTTACGCAAGCTGCGAGTGTGCGGACAGACATCTTGATCCGCTGACAACAAATTTAGTTGTTGCGGACCAAAGCAGAACAGAGAAAACAATTTGCCTTGCTGTTTCTCCTTCACTGAAAGCCTACGGCATACCCGGCAGAGCAAGGCTTTTTGAAGTAGTGCAAAAGGTAAAAAAGGTAAACGAAGAACGTCTCCGTAAGGCTCCCGGACACAGGTTCACCACAGAGTGCTTTGATGCAAAAGGACTTTCCGAAGACCCGAACCTTAAGCTGACCTATATTGCAGCACCGCCCCGTATGGCAAGATATGTTGAGGTATCTGCTCAGATATACAGCATTTATTTAAAATATATAGCCCCGGAGGATATCTTTGCTTATTCTATTGACGAGGTTTTTATTGACGCTACTGCTTATCTTAAAACATATCATATGACAGCACATGAGCTGTGTATGACGCTGATCCGAGAGGTTCTTTATGCCACAGGAGTAACTGCCACAGGCGGCATCGGAACAAACCTCTATCTTGCCAAAGTAGCTATGGATATAGTTGCGAAGCACGTACCGGCAGATAAGGACGGAGTGCGAATTGCCGAGTTAGACGAACACACCTACAGACAAAAGCTGTGGAATCACACACCGCTTACAGACTTTTGGCGGCTGGGTCCCGGCACAGCCCGAAAACTTGAAAAACACTATATTTTCACAATGGGACAGCTTGCAAGAGCCTCAACCTATGACCAAGAGTGGTTCTATAAGACTTTTGGTATCGATGCGGAAATCCTTATCGACCATGCATGGGGAGTTGAACCAACAACCATGGAGCTTGTGAAGTCTTATCAGCCTGAGACAAACTGCATAAGTGAAGGACAGGTTCTCTCCGAGCCCTATGAATACGGCAAAGCAAAAATTATCGTTCAGGAAATGACAGAAAGTCTTATGTTACAGCTAAACAGCAAAGGCCTGGTTTCTGACTCTTTCACACTTGACATAAGCTATGACAGAGAAAACTGCGACAAGGGAACATATAAAGGAGCAACAAAGGTTGACCACTACGGACGTATGGTTCCCAAGCCTGCCCACGGCAGTACAAGGATAGCGAACTCGACTAACTTAGGCAGTCAGCTTCAGGAAGCTATCGTAGGACTTTTTGACCGAATTGTTAATAAAGAATTGACGGTACGGCGAGTAACAATCACAGCTAACCGGGTTGTTGAAGATCGGGGAATTATGCAGATGGATTTATTCACAGATGTTTCAAAGCTGGAAAAGGAAAAGAACCTGCAAAATGTAATGGTTAAATTGAAACAGAAATACGGAAAGAACGCTGTTCTGAAAGGCACAAACTTCCTTGAAGGTGCAACTCTGAGGGAACGCAATGCCCAGATCGGTGGACATCGTGCCGGAGAAGCTGAGAATAAATAAGCATTAAAATTACCACAGGCAATAAAATAATCACTGACTAAAGAAATTACCACAGACATAGGAGGTGCAAACTGTGGCTATAAACGATAGCTATGATGATATTATAGATATGGAAAGCCCGTGGCCGAGAAACACACTCCGCACGCACCCG
>JAJQCG010000151.1 GCA_021202815.1 Lachnospiraceae bacterium
AGGTGCGGACCGCATTCGCAGCCTCTTCGCCCGCACCCATCTCCGGTTTAATTTCTCCCCTGCGCGCAAAGGGGCGGGATCGGTCATAACCGGTATCCGAAACCTACAACCCTACGAGATCCGCGTAACGGCCTCCTCCCGCCATTTCCTGGAAGAACTGGAGAACTACCGTTTTGTACAGAAAGGCGACACGCTGCAGCCGGTCGATGACTGGAACCATTGTTGTGACGCCCTTCGCTATGCCTTTGATCTGTGGACTATGCTACCGGCACAGCGAAAAAATGTTAAATAATTGTTTTCTCGAGGAAAAAGTTATATATTTGTTTGGAGAATTAAAAAAGTTTTTTTATGGACGTCACAACTCTACTCACTACACTTTTTACCACCCTTCTAAGTGGGGGCGGCGTGGCGAGTTTCATGCAGTATAAGCAAAACCGAAAGGCGAAAGAGTTGGAAAACGATAAGGCGGCTTCGGAGCAGTGGCGGGCCCTTTACGAGGAACAAACCCGGGCCGCGGGGGCGCTGCGCGAGAAACTGCATGAGGTCCGCACAGCGTTGGAGGAGGAAAAGAGGCAAACGCTCATGTGCCGTTTTTATGTGTGTGAAAAACTAGACTGCGCGGACCGTGAGCCGCCACATACGGAAATAATGAAAGAACTGAAACAGATATCGGAAAAATGAACTATTTCACCATGGAAGAATTGACGAAATCCGACACCGCCACAAGGCGGGGGATTGACAACACGCCGACAGAAGAGGTTAGGAAAAACCTGACAACTTTAGTCGACCGGGTATTGGACCCGCTTCGCGCAGCCTGGGGGGCGCCGATTGTTGTAAACAGTGGCTACCGCTCTTCGGCTTTAAACGAAGCCGTAGGAGGCTCCAAAACCTCCGACCATATGACAGGGCGCGCCGCCGACATTGAAGCCGCAGACCGCACGGCAGCGAGCAATGCGCGGCTTTTTGCACTTGTTCAGTCCCTCGGCCTATCTTTCGACCAGCTCATCGACGAGAGCAATATGAGTTGGGTCCATGTAAGTTATCGGAGCGAAACGGAAAACCGTAAACAAATACTGAAGTTATGAAAACAGCCGTCTGGATGCTTTGGATAGGCACACTCATCGCTATTTTTTTCCTGGGGCGCTGCTCTAAGCGATGCGAAAAAGTGGAAACGGTCCAAGTGGAAACGGTTATCGAAACCCGCGTTGACACGGTGACCGTCGTCGAGCCCATCGAAACCGTCCGGACCGAAATCCGCAGGGAGACCGTCGCAGCGCCCGCCGATACGGTATACCTGCCGGGCGATACCCTGCGCATCGAGGTACCTATCGAAACGAAAGAATACCGGGACACGCTCTACGCCCTGCAAATTGAAGGCTACCAGCCCCGTTTAAACTGGGTGGAAGTCTATCCCCGGACCGAATACATATACCGGACGGAAACAAAAACGGTAAGTAATCCCGCCCGGCGCTGGTCGCTGGGGCCGTCCCTGGCATACGGATATGACATTAAAAACAACCGCTGGGCGCCCTCCGTGGGGGTGTCCGTTACTTATTCATTCCTATCATGGTAGTTCTATACGTTTTTATCTTATTTCTGATTGCCCTCCTCTGTGAGGTAGTATTTGCCTCCGATGGGTATCAAAACCGCCTGTGGCGATGGAATCTAGATCGGAAGCCGCTTAATTGCAAAAGTTGCCTCACTTTCTGGCTGACGTTTCTTTATAGCTGGCTGTTTCTTTTTCCATTCTCCTGGGCACTGGTTACGGGATTCGTGTTTTTTACACTTTCCGTCGAGGGATATACGGAACTATTTGTAACCTGGTTTAAAAACCTAAAAAAATGAAATTACCCGGAAGTCTTATCGAAAAAATTAGACGGGGCGCCGCCGGTGAGCGGGTATCCCTTACGCCGGAGGACAAGAAGACACTGAAAGCACTAACCGGGCGCGCCGTCCCTTGCCTGTGCGGTGGAGGTAGCGCCCGTAAGCGGTACTTAAAAGAAGCTTACGCCTTATATCATGGAGACTTATGAGATTATTCGGATACGATATTAAACGGCACAGTCCCGGCGAGAAGAGGGAAGAAAAGCGCCCCCTTTCGCGCCCGGCGGGCATCCGGTATTATGAACCCAGCGGCGTACCGTTCTACGACTTTGCCCGCAGCGAGATACTGGACGCCCTTCGGATGATTGCTTCCCGGCTCTCTAATATCCGCTGGAGTGCCGCGACGCCCTTCATGGCCACCCGAAAGCTTTTCGCTTTTCTCTCCTCCGATTATTTGGAACTGGTGCGCCGGCTCTTCTACGATGGTTATTTGGTGGTCGCTACCCGTCCCGAGCTGCATCTCGTTTCCGTTCGCTCCCGCAGCGCGCAGCGAAGTACGGAAGGCATTATAACCGTTCCCCTTGAAGCGGGCGAGGTGCTTCTCCCTTCCCTTACGTTTCGGGCGACCGGGCACAGCGATGAGTGGTATTTACGCGATAAATTACACTTTTTAAATACCATCAATAACAGTGACTTGAACCTAATTGAAAATTACGGCGCCATGGGGATCCTGTCACCTGAAACGGACAGCAGCGTAGCGGGTGCTTTTTTCGACGAAAAAGAGGTGGAGGAGATGCATGAGCGCTATCGCCGGACCTACGGCATTAGGCTCGGGCGTTGGCAGGTAATGATAACCCCGCGTCCCACACGCTGGAACGCCATCGAGCTCCCTATCGCCGCGCTGCAGCTGCCTCAAAAACGGTTGTATACCCTGCAGGCTATCTATGCCGCACTGGGTATCCCCAAAGAACTTTCGACCTACTTTGAAAATGCCAAATACGAGAACCGCAATGCCGCCGAGCTGGATTTTTACAGCAGCACTATTCAAAGCTATGGCGTGCTTTTTACTCATCTACTGGAAGACCTCTGGAGGGAAATCGCGGCGGAAAACCCAGCCCTCCCCCGGCGGCTTGAGTTCTGGTTCGACTTCGAAGGCGTGCCAGCGATGGCAGAGAAAAAACGGGAAGCAGAAACCTCGGCGCGGGAAATGTACCTGTTTTGGCAACAGATTCGCGACACCGATCCGGAAAATGCCGAAACAGCACGGCTCCGGATAAAAGATATTATTGAAAATCTATAATAACATGAACCGATACGAAATTAAAGAAAAACTACCGGTCCGGAATTTTACCACCCTCCGGACGGAAACCCCCGGAGGGCGGGCCTATACCGTTCGAAAAAACGAAGCGGGTGAGGAGGTAGGTTTTGCCCTTTCCGGACTGCTGACCCGTTTTGACAGCGTCAACGAAAACGGCCAACAGTGGCAGTCGACCGCTTACGATGAGGGACTTACGAACTACTTCGAAAAAAACGACCTCTTTGTCCCGCTCGACCTACAACACGAGCGTGACATCCGTTCCCTTGCCGGCCGGCTGGAGTCACTCGAAAAAACAGAAGAGGGCATTTTAATCGAGGCCTATGTACCCCGTGGCGTGTATTATTATAACCTAATAAAAACGCTACTGGATAATTATATCTTACAGGGCTTTTCTAACTATGGCTACGTAACCCGTGGGCATATTGCGGACGACGTCCTGCATGTGGAAGCCTTTCAGCTTATTTCGGCATCGCTGGTCGACGTCCCAGCCGACACCGCAGCCCGTTTTATCCGGAACGGGACGGCGCTTAAAGGTTTTTCCCCCTCTCAGGAGATGGACACCGGGCTACCGGTTTTTTGGTATTAAACTAAAAAACAAGTTATGAAAAAGAATGAGAAAAAACTAAAAAACTTCACCGCTTCCCTTTCCGCTAAGGAAAACGTTTTAAAGCGGCTTCGTATGCGCAGCAATACGCTAAGCGACGAAGCACGCGCCGAAGCCGAAGCGGTGATTGAAGAAAAAGAAGCAGAGATTGAATCCCTGCGCGCACAGATTGAAGAGCTCGACGCAGCCGAGGAAAACATGGACGAACAGCTGCGCGCGCTGGTAGCTGAACTGCAAGGCAAAGTGGAAGAGGTCGAGGCCTCGCTGCGCGCACCTCGAAACACG
>JAJQCG010000024.1:0-797 GCA_021202815.1 Lachnospiraceae bacterium
TCAGAATTGCTTTTTTTTGTCTGCTCTGAATCTGATACTTTCCTTAAGTATTATAACACAGGACTCTGTATAACTGCAACGAGATTCAAAATCTGTTAGCACTCATTTTCGATGAGTGCTAAAAAATCCTTGACTTTTGAAAACAGGGGGATTATAGTATCTTTAACTTCAAAATTGAAAGAAAGGTGTGAGACAAACATGAACGAAAAACAGGGTTTGCTTTCCATTAACAGTGAAAATATTTTCCCGATTATCAAGAAGTGGCTCTATTCTGACCATGATATCTTTTTCCGGGAGCTGATTTCCAATGGCTGCGACGCGATCACGAAGCTGAAGAAGCTGGACATGATGGGCGAGTATTCTCTGCCGGAGGACTATAAGCCGCAGATCCAGGTGCTGGTGAATCCCGAGGAGAAGACGCTGAAATTTATCGATAATGGTCTTGGTATGACGGCTGACGAGGTCGAGGAGTACATCAACCAGATCGCCTTCTCCGGCGCGACCGATTTCCTCGCGCAGTACAAGGACAAGACGAATGAGGACCAGATCATCGGCCATTTCGGACTGGGCTTCTACTCGGCCTTCATGGTGGCTGACGAGGTGCACATTGATACGCTCTCTTACAAAGACGGCGCGGAGGCTGTGCACTGGGAGTGTGACGGCGGTACAGAGTTCTCGATGGCGGCCGGGCAGAAGAGCGGCGTCGGCACGGAGATCACCCTTTTCCTCAACGAGGACAGCGTCGAGTTTTCCAATGAGTACCGTGCTCGCGAGGTCGTCAGCAAATACTGTTCCTT
>JAJQCG010000024.1:807-4015 GCA_021202815.1 Lachnospiraceae bacterium
ATGCCGGTGGAGATTTTCCTGGCGAAGGAGAACGCGGAGCAGGAGTACGAGACGATCGACGAGAGCGATCTGAAGGAGGACGACGTCGTCGTGGAGCGTATCCACGAGGAGGCGAAGACCAAGGAGATCGAAAACGAGGACGGTACCAAGGAGACGAAGGAGATTTCCCCGGTGCGCGACCGTGTGAAGATCAATAAGCGCCCGGTGTCCTTGAGCGACACCTCGCCGCTCTGGGCGAAGCATCCGAACGAGTGCACGGAGGAGGAGTATAAGGAATTCTACCGCAAGGTCTTCCACGACTACAAGGAGCCGCTGTTCTGGATCCACCTGAATATGGATTATCCCTTCAACCTCAAGGGCATCCTCTACTTCCCGAAGATTAACCTGGAGTACGAGTCTGCCGAGGGTGTGATCAAGCTCTACAATAACCAGGTGTTCATCGCGGATAATATTAAGGAAGTGATTCCCGAGTTCCTGATGCTCTTAAAGGGCGTGATCGATTGCCCGGACCTGCCGCTGAACGTTTCCAGAAGCGCGCTGCAGAACGATGGCTTTGTGAAGAAGATTTCCGATTATATCACGAAGAAGGTCGCCGATAAGCTGAGCGGCATGTGCAAGACCGATCGCGAGAACTATGAGAAATACTGGGACGACATCAGCCCCTTCATCAAATATGGCTGCATCAAGGATGAGAAGTTCTGCGAGCGCATGATGGAGTATGTGCTGTTCAAGGATCTGGACGGCAAGTATACGACGATGAGCGAGTATCTGGACGCGCTGAATGCGGCGGAGAAGACGGAAGAGGGCGAAACCGCCGAGACCGTGGAGGGCGCAGAGACAGCCGCGGAAGGCGCGGAAGCGGAGTCCAGACAGACTGCGGAGGAATCTGGTGAGCAGAGTGTGGAGAATGCTGACGGGAGCGCCGCGGACGATTCCGATGAGGAGGAACAGGAACCGCCGAAGACGACGATCTACTATGTGACCGACGAGGTGCAGCAGAGCCAGTACATCAACATGTTCCGAGAGCAGAGCATGAACGCGGTTGTCCTGAAGGACAATATTGACAGTCCCTTTATCAGTCATCTGGAGGCGAAGAACGAGAAGGTGAAGTTCCAGTGTATCGACGCGGATCTCACGGAATCCATGAAGGAGGAGACCTCTGAGGAGGAGCTGAAGGACGAGGTGGATGCACTCAGTGCGCTGTTCCGCAAGGCTCTGAACAATGACAAGCTTGAGGTGAAGGTCGAGAAGCTCAAAAATGAGAATGTCTCCTCGATGATCACGCTCTCCGAGGAGAGTCGCCGGATGCAGGATATGATGAAGATGTACAATATGTACGGGATGGATTCCTCCATGTTCGGAAATGAGACGACGCTCGTGCTCAACGCGAACAACGCGCTCGTGAAATACCTCTTCGAGAATCCGGAAGGCGAGCACACGAATATGATCTGCGAGCAGCTCTATGATCTCGCGATGATCAGTCATGAGCCGCTTGCGCCGGAGGCGATGACGAAGTTTGTCGCCCGCACGAACGAGATCATGCTGCTGTTAACAAAATAATCACAGAACTTCAAACGGGATTTTCTGCTGATGAAAGAATCTCTGGACCATGTCTTCCCAGGCGTGGTCCAGTTTTTTGTCCAGCGTGAAGACAGTGAGAGAAGTACCGGTTGTGCAGCTGAGGACGCGGCGTTCGTAGACGACGTTCAGCACCAGAGCGCGCACCTACCCGGCGGGAATGCCGACGCTGGACTGCTGGAGCAGTTTCTCGACATTCGCGGGCGCGAGCTGCAGGCTGAAACGGAAGCTGAGCGGTGTCCGCTTCCCCTTGATCAGTGAGAAGAAGAAGGGGCGCACTTCCGCCCAGTAAGAGAGTGTGCATTCGCCGATCTGTTCCTGCTCTTCGGCGTTGAAATAGCTTTTTTGCAGAAATCCGTCAATCTGAAAGGTGTTGAAGGTGGTAACGCTTCCCTCGAGAAGGAGGAAGTGGTCAAAGACGTCGCTCAGGAGCAGTTTCTTCATGAAATCCCCGACGTCCGCGATTTTAAGAGCGATCATATGGGCTACCTCCACGGATGATGCCTTTATTATAAAGGATAGGGCCTTGCATTTCCACATAAATTTGTGTAAAAAAAGTATTGCATAGAGAGGGATGTTGTGCTACTATCATGTAGTATTAAAAACTACTTTTACAAATTATAAAAATCAAAAAAGGCGGTATCGGTTATGGATTATCGGATTGTGGTGGACAGCTGCGGAGAATTCACGGAGGAGATGAAGCGTGACCCGCATTTTATTCATACAGCGCTGCACCTGGAGATAGACGGGGAGCAGTTTACGGACGACGAGTCCTTTGACAGGCAGGATTTCCTGCGGAAGATGAAGGCGAGTCCGAACTGCCCGAAGTCGAGTTGTGTCCCTCGCCGGAGGATTATCGGAGCGCCTTTGAGGAGGGAGAGCCCGGAAACCGCTACGCGGTGACGCTTTCCGCCGAGCTGAGCGGCTCTTATAACAGCGCGATGCTCGGGCAGAAGCTCTACCTGGAGGAGCACCCGGACGCCAATGTTCATGTTTTTAATTCGTGTTCGGCGTCGGTCGGCGAGACGCTGATCGCGTTGAAGATTCAGGAGTGCGAGGAGGCCGGAATGAAGTTTTCCGAGACGATCCGGCAGGTGGATCAGTTTATTCAGGAACAGAATACCTATTTTGTACTGGAGACGCTGGAAAATCTGCGCAAAAACGGACGGATCAGCTCGGTGAAGGCGGTCGTCGCCTCGGCGCTGAATATCAAGCCGGTCATGGGCGCGACTCCGCAGGGGATGATTATCCAGCTCGGCCAGGCGCGTGGGATGCAGAAGGCGCTGCGGGCCATGGTGGAACGGATGGCGGCGGATCTGAAGAATCCTGCGGAAAAAGTACTTGGACTCGTACACTGCAACAATCGCGAACGGGCGGAGTATGTGAAGAGCGAAATTCAGAAGCTCATCAGGGTGAAGGATATCATTGTCCTCGAGACATCCGGCGTGAGCACGCTGTATGCCGCACAGGGTGGGATGATTCTGGTGGCGTGAAAGGTGCAGAGCTGCAATTTTGCAGTCGCCTTTGTATTTGCAGCCCTCAGGAAAATATATGAATAAATTATTAACATTTTTTAAATATGTAAAAGGTGCATGCCAGCGCGTCTTTTTTATGTTATAATACTTAAGGA
>JAJQCG010000196.1 GCA_021202815.1 Lachnospiraceae bacterium
CCGCAGCATGAGCATTTCGGCAACGCATTGAGCGCCGTCTTGAAGGCGGAGCTGGAGTAGCACCTCTCGATCCCGGCGACCGACGAGTGCATGCCCTTCGCCGAACTGGTGAAGCTCGCGGACGAGGTCGGCGCGATTCTCTGCTATGCCTATCTCGGCGACGTGACGAGCTCTGTGACCGGAGATAAGAAGGCCGCGAAATTCGAGGATGATTTCCTGGACGAGCTCTTCGAGATGCTGAAGGAGGAGGGCGTGCACGGCGTGACCTACATGCCCGCCCGCAACACCCGGGAACAGATGACGCGCCTGCAGGGTCTCTGCCGTAAGTACGGCATGACCGAGATCTCCGGTGAGGACGTGAACAGCTCGCGCCAGAGTATGATCTGCCCGCAACTCGAGGATCCGCAGTTCCGGCATCTCGTGGACGCAACCTGGAAGCTGATCGAGCGAGAACGATAGATATCGTTCATATTACAGGATTCGAAGAGGGGACAGTCTTTGACGGGCTGTCCCCTTCGCAACGCATCATTCCTCTTCTTCCAACAACATATCCAGAATTTCCAGAGTGTCATAATCTGGGGCGAAATCAGCAGCGGCGTCACAGATCTGCTCAACCAGGACTTGCAGCTTTCCTTCTTCTACTCTATCCTCCCAGATTTGCCGGTCGCGCTCCTCCATCGTCATAAGTCCCACCTCCATCTGTCCCCTCCATAATACATGCTTTGCGTTGTATTCCGCAATCCATGTACTTGTCGCAGTGAAAAAAATCTCACTGTGGAGGAAGCAGAGATGGCTCAAAAATATGGTCTGACCTTGATTTGTGCTGTAAATGAGGAACGAATGAAGATCGAAAACATTCTGCTCATTCAACTCAAATAATTGACAGAATGGGTAGAATCGGGTAGAATATGAGCAGAATAATCCAGAGGTGATGATAATGATGCGCAGGGAAAGTGAGAATGTTGAATTTAAGGTGATCGTGGTTGACGATGTGAAGAAAGAGATTATAGCGTTTGCAAACTGTGAAGGCGGGAAACTTTATATTGGAATTCGGGATGACGGAACCGTGGTTGGCGTTGCCGATCCTGACAGCGCGACGCTACAGATCAGCAACATGGTTCGGGATGCGATCAAGCCGGATCTGACAATGTTTATTCATTACGAGACGGTAGAGATGGAGGGGAAACAGGTCGTTTTAGTTGATATTCAACAGGGAACAGAACGGCCTTATTATATTGCCAGAAAAGGTCTGCGGCCGGAAGGCGTGTATGTTCGTCAGGGTTATTCGTCTGCACCGGCGACGAACACTGCAATCCGGCACATGATCAAGGAGACGGATGGTGATCATTTTGAGGAAATGAGATCTCTGGAACAGGAATTGACATTTGATGCTGCTGCAAATGAATTTTCTAAAAGGAATACTGCTTTTGGCCCTGCTCAGATGAGAACGCTGGGAATCACAAGCAGAGATGGCGTCTATACAAACCTGGGGCTTTTGCTATCGGATCAGTGTGTTCATACAATCAAAACAGCGGTTTTTGAAGGAACAACCCAGAGCGAGTTTAAAGACCGAAGGGGATTCACCGGCTCGCTGTTGAAACAGATGAACGAGGTTTATGAATATATTGATTTTCGAAATCCGGTACACTCGACCTTTGATAAACTCCGCCGTATTGATAAGAGGGATATTCCAGAGGTGGCTGTGCGGGAAGCGTTGTTGAATCTGCTGGTTTATCGTGAATATTCCTTCCGCGCCAGTGCGCTGATCAGTATCTATACAGATAGAATAGAATTTGTTTCCATTGGCGGGCTGGTCAGCGGAGTCACTCTGGATGATGTCATGATGGGGATTTCTGTTTGCCGCAATGCAAATCTGGCAAACGTGTTCTATCGCCTGGAACTGATCGAGGCATACGGGACAGGCATTCGCAAAATCATGGACGCTTATGAGGGAAGTGGTGTGACACCGCAGATCGAAACATCAGACAATGCGTTTAAGATTATTCTGCCGAATCTGAATGTGCCGTCCAATGCTGGGTTAGCCGGGCAAAGGGGGAATTTCGGCGATACGGACGAGAGAAAGCTGCTTCTGTTCTTGCAGGAATAGGGCAGTATCAGGCGAAAGGATGCGGAAGAAAAACTGGGGCTCAGTCGATCTGTGTGTGGCCGTACTTTGAAAAAGCTGGTGGAAGACGGGAAAATCGTACAGGAGGGAAAGGGCAGAAATACGCACTACCTGAAAGCATAAAAAAGATTTGCAGTCCATGGAATCGTGTGCTATGATTCATAGGAGTATGTAAACCGCCGCCTGAGGCTGCGGTTTTGCGCGGTATTTTTTATGCTGTGCAATAGATTGGAGGAAAAGAAAGTGGAAAAATACGGAGTAAACGAACTGCGGAGAATGTTTCTGGAGTATTTTGAGAGCAAGGGGCATCTTCGGATGAACAGTTTCTCGCTGGTGCCTCATAATGATAAGAGCCTGCTGCTGATCAACTCCGGCATGGCGCCGCTGAAGCCTTACTTCACGGGGGCGGAGATCCCGCCGCGGAAGCGTGTGACGACCTGCCAGAAGTGCATCCGCACCGGCGATATCGAGAATGTCGGCAAGACGGCGCGCCACGGCACTTTTTTCGAGATGCTGGGCAATTTCTCCTTCGGGGATTATTTTAAAGAGGAAGCGATCGAGTGGACTTGGGAGTTCCTGACGGACGTGGTGGGACTCGATGCAGACCGGCTGTATCCTTCGGTCTACCAGGACGACGACGAGGCCTTTGAGATCTGGAATAAGAAGATCGGCATTCCGGCGGAGCGGATCTTCCGTTTTGGCAAGGAGGACAACTTCTGGGAGCACGGCGCGGGTCCCTTCGGCCCCTGCTCGGAGGTCTACTATGACCGCGGCGAGAAGTATGGCTGCGGCAAGCCGGGCTGCACGGTCGGCTGCGACTGCGACCGCTACATGGAGATCTGGAACGATGTTTTCACGCAGTTTGATAATGATGGAAATAATCACTACACCGAGCTGGAGCAGAAGAATATTGACACCGGCATGGGACTGGAGCGTCTTGCCTCGGTCGTGCAGGATGTGGACTCGATTTTTGATGTGGACACGATCCGTGCGCTGCGGGACAAGGTCTGCGAATTTGCGCACTGCACTTACCATGATTCCGAGGAGAAGGACGTCTCGATCCGCCTGATCACAGACCATATCCGTTCGGCGACTTTCATGATCTCCGACGGCATTATGCCGACGAACGAGGGCCGCGGCTACGTGCTGCGCCGCCTGATCCGCAGGGCCGCCCGCCACGGCAGGCTGCTCGGCGTGGACGGGAAATTCCTCGCGAAGCTGTCCGAGACGGTCATCGAGGGCTCGAAGGACGGCTATCCGGAGCTGGATGAAAAGAAGGAATTTATCTTCAAGGTGCTGACGCAGGATGAGGATAAGTTCAACAAGACGATCGACCAGGGTTTAAGCATTCTCGCGCAGATGGAGGAGGAGATGAAAGCCGCGGGCGAGACGACGCTCTGTGGCGCGAACGCGTTCAAGCTCTACGATACCTACGGCTTCCCGCTCGACCTCACGAGCGAGATTCTGGAGGAGAAGGGCTACGCGATCGACGAGGAGGGCTTTAAAGCCTGCATGGAAGAGCAGAGAAATAAGGCCCGTTCCGCGCGCGCGGTGACAAACTATATGGGTGCGGACGCGACGGTTTATGATGAGATCGACGCCTCCGTGACGACGGAGTTCGTCGGCTATGACAGGCTGACGGAGCAGTCGAAGGTGACGGTGCTGACGACAGAGAGCGAGATCGTCGAGGCGCTGACGGACGGCGAGCGGGGCACGATCTTCGTGGAGCAGACGCCGTTCTACGCGACGATGGGCGGCCAGCAGGGCGACAAGGGCGTGATCACGGTCGGCGACGGGGAATTTGTGGTCGAGGATACGATCAAGCTGCTCGGCGGCAAGTACGGCCACGTGGGTCATATGACGAAGGGCATGATTAAGGTTGGCGATGTCGTGACCTTGCGCGTCGACGAGGCGGGCCGTTCCGATACCTGTAAGAATCACAGCGCGACGCATCTTCTGCAGAAAGCGCTGAAAATCGTGCTCGGCAATCACGTCGAGCAGAAGGGCTCCCTCGTGACGCCGGATCGTCTGCGCTTTGACTTTGCACATTTTCAGCAGATGACGGCGGAGGAGCTGGCCGAGACGGAGCGTATTGTCAATGAGGAGATTCGCGCGTCGCTCCCCGTGACGACGCAGATTATGAATATCGAGGAAGCAAAGAAGACCGGCGCGATGGCGCTCTTCGGAGAAAAGTATTCCGACGAGGTTCGTGTGGTGTCGATGGGCGATTTCTCGAAGGAGCTCTGCGGCGGTACGCATGTCGCGAACACGGGTGTGATCACGGCCTTCAAGATCGTGTCGGAGTCCGGCATCGCCGCGGGCGTGCGCCGGATCGAGGCACTGACCGGACAGGGGGTGTTTGATTATTATAAGGAGCAGGAGGCGGAGCTGCAGAAGGCGGCGCATCTTTTGAAGACGACGCCCTCCGGCGTGACGGAGAAGATTGGCCATCTTTATGCCGAGATTAAGACGCTGCAGAGTGAGAACGAGTCGCTGAAGAGCCGCGCGGCGAAGGATGCGCTCGGCGACGTGATGGATCAGGTGAAGGAGATCGGCGGCGTGAAGTTGCTGGCTGCGAAGCTCGAGGGCGTCGATATGAACGGCCTTCGGGAGCTCGGTGATCAGCTCAAAGAGAAGCTCGGTGAGGGCGTCGTCGTGCTTGCCGCGGTGAATGAGGGCAAGGTCAGTCTGATGGCAACCGCGACCGAGGGCGCGCAGAAGAAGGGCGCGCATGCGGGCAATCTCATCAAGGCCATCGCCGCGAAGGTCGGAGGAGGAGGCGGCGGACGCCCGGGTATGGCGCAGGCCGGCGGCAAGAATCCGGCAGGCGTCGACGAGGCGATCGCGGAAGCGGCGCGGACGCTGGAGAGTCAGCTTGGGGCATGACCGTCGGCTTCTGCGGGATTGTGGAAGCTCGGGATGCAGAACAATCCGAGGATGACTTTGACGCTTTGACCGGTGTTTTAGGAGCGATTGTATGAATTGCAAGGAAGTGCAGCGCCTGCTGGTGCCCTATATTAACGGGGACCTGGATGAGCGTGAGGAGGGCGAATTCGTCCGCCACGTGCGGCATTGCCCGGAGTGCTACGATGAGCTGGAGGTTTACTCCAGCGTCTTCGCGGGCATCCGGCAGCTGGACGGGGACGAGACGAAGGTGGACTATCGGACGCTTGTCGAGGACTCTCTGAAGACATCGGAGGAGGACGTGCTGGATGTTCGTTTCTGGCATGTCTATTCCTTTTTACTGAAAATAGCCGCGACGGCGGCGCTGTTTTTCCTGATTATGAGAGGATTGTTCTAAATGAGTGAAAAGATCGTACTGATCGACGGGCACAGCATGATCCACCGCGCCTTCTACGGCGTGCCGGATCTGACGAACCAGGAGGGCCTGCATACCAACGGAATCTTCGGATTTCTGAATATTATGTTCCGCATCCTGGACGAGGAGCAGCCGGAGTATCTGGCTGTGGCCTTTGACCTGCATGCGCCGACCTTCCGTCATAAGAGGTACGAGGCCTATAAGGGTACGCGAAAGCCGATGCCGGAGGAGCTGCGGGAGCAGATCCCGGTGCTGAAGGAGCTGCTGACGGCCATGGGGATTCCGCTGCTCATGCAGGAGGGCTACGAGGCGGACGATCTTCTGGGGACAGCGGCGCGGCTTTCCGAGGAGCGAGGCATCGATGCAGTCATTGTATCGGGCGACCGTGACCTCCTGCAGCTCGCCACGGAGCGGGTGCTGATCCGCATGCCGCGGACGAGGCGCGGCGTGACTGAGGTCGACAATTTTTACGCGAAGGACGTACTGAACGCCTATCAGGTGACGCCGCCGCAGATTATTGAGCTCAAAGCTCTGATGGGTGACGCCTCCGACAATATTCCCGGCGTGCCGGGCATCGGCGAGAAGACCGCGACCAGTCTGATCGTGACCTACGGCTCGATCGAGAACGCCTATGCGCATGTGGAGAAGATTAAGCCGAACCGCGCGAAGGAAGCGCTGAAAAATCACTACGATATGGCGGTGATGAGCAAGGAGCTGGCGACGATCTGCGTGAACGCGCCGCTCGAACTGGACTTCGACGCCGCCCATATCGGAAATTTGTACACAAAAGAAGCTTACGAGATCTGCAAAAAGCTGAATTTCAAAAAGCTGCTCGCCCGCTTCGAGACGACGGAGGTGGTATCAGCAGCGGAGCCGGAGGCAAAGCCTGTCACGGATTTCGCGGAGGCGGAGAATCTGTTTGCGGAGACGGAGAAGCGAGAGCGCATCGCCTTCGAGATCTGCTCAGGGGAGCCGATGAGCATCTCCCTCGCGCTGTCAGAAGATGAAGTGTACTGTGTGGAGGCGGAGGGCTTTTTGACGGAGGAATACCTCCTCGACCGACTCGGGCGTATCGTGGAGCGGGTGCCGCTCTGCGCGGCCTCCGATGTGAAGAAAATTCTGGCTTATGTGTGGCCTTCTCACCGTGAGCATCTCTTTGATATTGAAATCGCGGCTTATCTGATCAATCCGCTGATGAGCAGCTACGCGCACGCGGATATCGGAAAGCCTTACGCGTCGCTCACCACGCTGCGAAAGCTTGGGGAGCTCGAGGAAAAGCTGGAAGAGACAGGCATGCGCAGGCTTTTCGACGAGATTGAGATGCCGCTCGTCTTCACGCTCTACGATATGGAGCGCGAGGGCATGCGCGTCAACGAGCGCGAGCTGAAGGAGTACGGTGACGCTCTCGTGGGCCGCATCGAGGAGCTGGAGCATCAGATCCATGAGGCGGCGGGAGAAGTTTTCAATATCAATTCCCCGAAGCAGCTGGGTGTGATTTTATTTGAGAAGCTCGGCATGAAGGGCGGGAAAAAGACGAAGACCGGCTATTCCACCTCGGCGGATGTGCTCGACAAGCTCGCGCCGGATCACCAGATCGTGCGCGACGTGCTGGAGTACCGCCAGCTCACGAAGCTGAAATCGACCTACGCGGACGGCCTCGCAGCCTGCATTGCGGCGGACGGACGGATTCACTCGAGCTTCAATCAGACGATCACGGCGACGGGCCGCATCAGCAGCACCGAGCCGAATCTGCAGAATATTCCGGTGCGGATGGAGCTGGGACGGCTGATCCGCAAGGTCTTTATCCCGAAGGACGGCTGCGTCTTTATCGACGCGGACTACTCACAGATCGAGCTGCGCGTGCTGGCGCATATGTCGGGCGATGAGAAGCTGATCGAGGCCTACCGCCAGGCGGAGGATATCCACCGTATCACGGCCTCGCAGGTCTTTCATGTACCGCTTGACGAGGTGACGCCGCTGCAGCGCAGGAACGCGAAGGCGGTCAACTTTGGTATTGTCTACGGGATCAGTTCCTTCGGACTCTCGCAGGATCTGAGCATCTCGACGAAGGAAGCGAAGCAGTACATTGACCGCTACTTTGAGACCTATCCGGGTATCAAGGTCTTCCTGGATGGCCTTGTGAAGAGTGCGAAGGAGCAGGGCTATGTGACGACGCTGTATGGCAGGCGGCGTCCGATTCCGGAGCTGAAATCCTCGAATTTCGCGCAGCGCTCCTTTGGCGAGCGCGTCGCGATGAACTCCCCGATTCAGGGCACTGCGGCGGACATTATCAAGATCGCGATGAACCGCGTGCACGAGCGACTGGAGCGGGAAGGACTGAAGGCGCGGCTGATCCTGCAGGTGCATGATGAGCTGCTGATTGAGTCGCCTTACGAGGAGGCGGATCAGGTCGAGCGGATTCTGCGCGAGGAGATGCAGCAGGCGGCTGCCTTAAAGGTGGAGCTAGAGATCGACCTGCACCGCGGTGCGAACTGGTATGAGGCGAAATAGATGAGAATCATCGGAGTGACCGGCGGCGTCGGCGCTGGAAAGAGCGCGGTGCTCGATTATCTGGAGGGACACTATGGCGCGCTGCGGATCGAGGCGGATCAGGTGGGGCATGAGGTTATGAAGCCCGGAGCGATCGCCTATGAACCGGTGCTTGCGGCGTTTGGACATGATATCGTGAGCCCGGACGGGAAGATTGACCGGAGAGCGCTCGGAAATATTGTCTTCACAGATGAGGAGAAGCGGCTGCTTCTGAACAGCATCATTCATCCGGCCGTGAAGGACGAGATTCTGCGGCGGCTTCGTGAGGCGGAGCAGAGAGGTGAGAAACTCGCGGTCGTGGAGGCCGCGCTGTTTCTGGAGGAGCATTACGACGCGTTCTGCGACGAGACCTGGTATATCTATACAGAGGAAGAGAATCGACGGCAGAGACTGCGCGGAAGCCGCGGCTACAGCGATGCGCGCATCGACGCGCTGCTGCGCAGCCAGCGGACGCATGAAGAGTTTCTGACGCGCTGTGACCGCGTGATCGACAATAACGGCAGCGTGGAGGAGACGCAGCGCCAGGTTGAAGCGGCGTTGCGGCGAACATAAGGCGGAAGAACTGAAAGATTCAAAAAAGACAGCACCTGGAACGGCTACCCATGTAGCCGGTGAAGAGGGATGGACAGAAGATGAGATTTTGCAGCATAGCCAGCGGAAGCAGCGGCAACTGCATTTACATAGGAAGTGGACAGACGCAGCTTCTGGTGGACGCGGGCGTCAGCGCGAAACGGATCGAGGAGGGCCTGCATGAGCTGGAGCTCACCGGGCAGGATATTGACGGACTTCTGATCACGCATGAACATGTGGATCATATCAAAGGCGTCGGCGTGCTGGCGAGAAAATACGGATTCCCGATTTACGCGACGGCGGGAACGATCGGGCGGATGAAGGCGACGGCGAGCTTAGGGCCGATCGATGAGGGACTCTACCATGTGGTGCGCGCGGATGAGAGCTTCACAGTCGGTGATATTGAGGCGCAGCCCTTCACGATTTCCCATGATGCAGCGGAGCCGGTGGCCTATCATTTTTGCTGCGGTGGAAAACAGGCTGCGGTCGCAACGGATATGGGCGTCTACGACGACTATATCGTGCAGCATTTACAGGGACTGGACGTACTGCTTCTCGAGGCAAATCACGATGTGCGGATGCTCGAGGTCGGACGCTATCCCTATCCGCTCAAGCAGCGCATCCTCGGGGAGCGCGGGCATCTCTCGAACGAGAGCGCGGGAGAGCTCCTGTGCCGCGTGCTGCATGACGATATGAAAAAGATTTATCTCGGGCATCTGAGTAAGGAGAATAATTACGAGGAGCTGGCTTATGAGACAGTGAAGCTGGAGATCCGGCTTGGCCCGACGGATTACAGCCCCGGCGATTTCGATATCGAGGTGGCAAAGTGGGACGAACGTTCCCATCTATGTGAGTTCTAAGGAGGAAATAAGATTATGCAAAACAGATTTATCATCACGGTCGTGGGGCATGATACCGTCGGAATCATCGCGAAGGTCTGCACCTATCTGGCGGAGCACAGGGTCAATATTCTCAATATTTCCCAGACGATCGTGGACGGTTATTTTAATATGATGATGATCGTGGACGCGGCGGAAGCCGGGGACGTCACGGAAATGTCCGGCGATCTGGGTGCGCTCGGGCAGGAGATCGGCGTCGTCATCCGCTGCCAGCACGAGGATATTTTCAACATGATGCACCGGATCTGAAGAGAAGGGGACGGCAAATGGAACAGACTATGATTAATATCAGTGAAGTGATCGAGACAAACAAAATGATCGATCAGGAGAATCTTGACGT
The DNA here is from genome assembly GCA_021202815.1 of Lachnospiraceae bacterium. Lineage (GTDB taxonomy): Bacteria > Bacillota > Clostridia > Lachnospirales > Lachnospiraceae > Hominiventricola. The sequence goes on from JAJQCG010000196.1 coordinate 9,804, forward strand.
GCGCACGATCACGCTGGGCATCAGCCTGCTGGACTGCATCGACGCGGATCTGGAGACTCTGAAGAAGAATATTTATGAAAAAATCACGGTGACGGCGAGGAACCTCGTCTCCACCGGAAAGGCGATCGAGGCGCAGTACGGGATACCGATCGTCAATAAGCGTATCTCTGTCACGCCGATCGCGCTCGTAGGCGGCGCGGCCTGCCGCACGCCGGACGACTATGTGGAGATCGCGAAGGTGCTCGACCTGGCGGCGAAGGAGGTCGGCGTCAATTTTCTCGGCGGCTTCTCCGCGCTTGTTTCGAAGGACATCACGAAGAGCGATGAGCTGCTGATGCGCGCGATTCCGCGTGCTCTCTCTGAGACGGAGCGTGTGTGCAGCTCGGTCAACGTTGGCTCGACGAAGACCGGCATCGATATGGACGCGGTGCGTCTCATGGGCGAAATTATCAAGGAGACAGCGGAGCTCACAAAGGAGCAGGATTCCCTCGGCTGCGCCAAGCTTGTGGCGTTCTGCAATGCGCCGGACGACAATCCCTTTATGGCGGGGGCTTTCCACGGCGTCACGGAGGGTGACGCGGTCATCAACGTGGGCGTCAGCGGGCCGGGTGTCGTGAAGACAGCGCTCGAGCAGGTGCGCGGGGAGAGCTTTGAAGTGCTCTGCGAGACGATCAAGAAGACGGCCTTCAAGGTGACGCGCGTGGGACAGCTTGTGGCGCAGGAGGCGTCCCGCAGGCTGGGTATCCCCTTCGGCATTATCGACCTTTCCCTCGCCCCGACACCGGCAGTCGGCGACAGCGTTGCCGACATCCTGCATGAGATCGGTGTGGAGTACGCGGGTGCGCCCGGCACGACGGCGGCGCTTGCCCTGCTGAACGATCAGGTGAAGAAAGGCGGCGTCATGGCTTCCTCCTATGTGGGGGGCCTGAGCGGCGCATTTATCCCGGTCAGCGAGGACCAGGGCATGATCGACGCGGTGCAGGCGGGTGCGCTCTGCCTGGAAAAGCTCGAGGCGATGACCTGCGTCTGCTCGGTCGGACTCGACATGATCGCGATCCCGGGAGACACAAAGGCGACGACGATCTCCGGTATCATTGCGGACGAGATGGCGATCGGCATGGTGAACCAGAAGACCACCGCCGTGCGCCTGATTCCGGTCGTCGGCAAGGGCGTGGGAGAAACCGTGGAGTTCGGCGGTCTGCTCGGTTACGCGCCGATCATGCCGGTCAGCCGCTTCTCCTGCGACAATTTTGTGAACCGGAAGGGGCGCATTCCGGCGCCGATTCACAGTTTTAAAAATTAGTGTATATAAGTATATGATCCATGAAATCATTCTGCTCGCAGGTCTTGCGGCCGCGGCGTGGATGGATGGGAGGAGCAGGAGAATCCCCAATGGCCTGCTCCTCGTCCTGTTCTTCGCAAGAGTTCTGTTGCTGATCTGCGGCTTCGGCAGTCTTATCGTCTCACTCGCCGGTATGGCGACCCTGAGCGGTCTTCTTTTTTCCCTTTATCTATTCCTTCATAGCGGCATCGGCGCGGGGGACGTGAAGCTCTTCGCCGTGATTGGCTTTTATCTGGGCGCGGAGACGGCGCTGATGGTGCTGTTCCTTGCGATGGCGGGCGCGCTGGTGTGGGGGCTGATCGCGCGACGCGGTGAGGGGAAGCAGGAGGAAGGGATACCGATTGCGCCGTTTGCGTTGCTTACATGTGTAATATCATGTGTGTTGTGACCAAAAAATGCTTTAAAATTAATGCCGGGTCTGGTACTATAAATGTTAGCAGTGGTTTTGCAGAATCAGCAGGAGGTGAAGTACTATGATGTATCCATATATGACACTGGGAGATGGGACAGAGATTGTGCATTCGCATATTATCCAGGATGGAGATATTAAGAAAGTTCTGGTTCATTTTGAGCGTCCCACAGAAGATGGATTTGACTCCGCGAGGTGTGAGCTTCCAACTTATAAGTGGACTATGAGACAGGGATATTCTGACGATGAGATTGCAATGTTTCAGAAATTGGTTGAAAGCAACGCGCATCTTCTGTATCGTTATGCCGCAGAAGGAGGAATTCATATTGCCTAATCTGTTTACGGTAAGTGGCTATAAGATATATTTTTGGTCAAATGAAAATACCGAAGCTATACACGTCCATGTTTCTAAGGGGCATCCAAAACCTAACAGCACAAAAATATGGCTTACCCGAAATGGAGGCTGCATTCTGGCAAATAATAAGAGTCAGATTCCTGCAGGAGAATTGAAGGAATTGATGGAATTTATTTCAGCTCAGTTTTTTTATATCTGCACAGAGTGGAAGAAATTTTTTGTGGATGATAAAATTCGTTTTTATTGTTGAGGGACGATCGAATGATAAAACTGATTGCGAGCGACCTGGACGGAACGCTGATCCCGGAGGGAACGCAGGAGATGGAAGACGGGTTTATGGAGGTGCTGGGCGAGCTGTTGGAGCGGGGATATGAGTTCTGCGCGGCGAGCGGACGGCAGTATGCCAATATGCGGCGGGTATTTGAGGAGTATCAGGACCGGATCGGCTTCGTCTGTGAGAACGGCACGCTGGTCATGGAGCATGGGACGATTCAGTACGCGCAGAAGCTGTCGTGGGAGCTGGTGGGTGAGGTTGCAGAAGATATCATGCGTTTCCCCTGCACGGATATCATGCTCTCCGGCGTGAAGGCCTGCTATATTCAGCCGAGGACGCCATGGTTTGAAAAGCAGATCACCCAGGAGCTGAAAAATGAGACCCGAGTTTTCCAGGATCTCAGTGAGATTGACGACACGATCGTGAAGATCGCGATGTATGTCTACGATTTTCCGGAGAATATAGAGAGTATCCGGTCCTTTATGGAGGAGAAATACGAGATGCTGGCCGATTTTCTCTGTGCGGGAAACGACTGGTTCGACATGATCATGAAGGGCTCCGGGAAGGGTACCGGCCTTCGGGCGTACATCGAGAAAAAGGGAATCCGGCCCGACGAAATCATGGCCTTCGGTGACAATCAGAACGATATCTCCATGCTGGAGCTCACGCCGTACAGCTATGCGATGGCGCACTCCACCCCGGAAGTTCGTTCACACGCGGGGTATGTGTGTACGAGCGTCACGCAGACGCTGCGGGCATTTCTGGACACAGAATTATCATAAAATTTTCACATTTACAACATCCGGCTCCTGTATGATAAGCCGGTCGGACACCCCGCGGGGAAACCGCGGGGTATTTTTGTGCAGAATGAATTCAGAACAGCAGACCCCCGGCAGCCTTTTTCGAAGGCGATATGCCGATTGGCTGTTCAGAACTGTTATGAAAATTATGAGGAGGATCAGCAATGCGTTACAGAAAAATCAGGCTGCTGTGCGGTCTTGTCATGGTGTCGGCTGCCATGCTGGCAACAGCGGGCTGCTCGCAGACGGCGGATACGACGGAGAGCCAGGAGAGCGCCGCGTCGGAAAATACATTTGCCTACACAGACGGTACGGAGGAAGAGCTTGTCTCGACGACGCTTACCGGTGCGGTAGAGAGCGTCGACGGCAATGAAGTGACGCTGAACGTCGGCATGGGCGGTGGAGGTATGAGAGGCGGCCAGCCGGGCGGAGGCATGAACGGTGAGGCCCCTTCGGATATGCAGGAAGGGGAAGCGCCGGATATGGAAGACGGCGAAGCACCTGATGATCTGCCCGATGGGGAAGGCGGAGAAGCCCCCGAAGGAGGAAACGGCGGAGGCCGGGGTCAGGGAGGCGGCCAGCCGGGCGGAGGCATGGACGGCGAGGAGCCTGCTGACATGGAGAGCGGAGAAGTTCCCGCAGATCTGCCGGAAGGAGCAGACGGGGAAGCACCTGATGATCTGCCGGAAGGAGAGGCGCCGGACGCGGAGAGCGGAGACGGGGAAGCTCCGGAAAAACCGGATGGTGAGGCCGGAGAAGCACCGGATGGCGGCATGTCTGGTGGAGCACAGGGCATTCTGACCATCGGCGATGAGTCGGTGATCGTCGTAGAAGGCGAGGATGGCAGCACAGAATCCGGAAGTCTTGACGATATCACAGAGGGCTGCATGCTGCAGATTACCTTCGATGAGGACGGTGCGATTACGGAAATTCTTATCTCCACCGGTATGGGTATGGACGGCGGCATAGGCGGCGATATGGGAGGCAGTTCCTCAGGCGTCGACAGCTATGATGCGGCAAACGAGTACACAGAAGATGCGACAGTGGAGGGAGAGACGCTCTCCTCGACCGGCACGGATGAGAATGCGGTTCTGGTATCGAACGGCGCGTCGGTTACCTTTGAGGATGTGACGGTGGAACGCAGTTCCGGGGACAGCACCGGCGGCGACAATTCGAGTTTCTACGGTGTCGGCGCGGTCATGCTGGTGACGGATGGGACGATGACGGTCTCTGACTCGACGATCACGACGGATGCGGCGGGCGGCGCGGGCGTCTTCGCCTATGGGGACGGCACGGCCTATGTGCTGGATACGACGATCCTGACAGAACAGGATACCTCGGGCGGCGTCCATGCGGCGGGCGGCGGCACGCTGTACGCCTGGGATCTGACGGTGGAGACAAACGGAGAGTCCGCGGCGGCGATCCGCAGCGACCGGGGTGGCGGCACGATGGTGATCGACGGCGGAAGCTACACGAGCAACGGCGTTGGTTCCCCGGCGCTCTACTGCACGGCGGATATCGCGGTGAACGACGCGGAGCTCACGGCGACCGGTTCGGAGGCGATCTGCATGGAGGGCCTCAATACGATCCATCTCTTTGACTGCGACATCACCGGAAATATGAGCGATCTCGACCAGAATGATACGACCTGGACCGTGATCGTCTATCAGAGTATGTCCGGGGACTCCGAGGTCGGTACGAGCACGATGCAGATCATCGGCGGTACGCTGACCTCCGAAAACGGCGGTATTTTCTATACGACAAACACGGAGAGCGAGATCTACATTTCCGATGTGGATATCACGGCGGCGGACGACTGTGAGTTTTTCCTGATGTGCACCGGCAATGATAATGAGCGCGGCTGGGGGACCTCCGGCGCGAACGGTTCGCAGTGCTCCTTCACGGCCTCCGATCAGGAGATGGAGGGCGACGTGATCTGGGACAGCATCAGCAAGCTGGATTTTTACATCATGGATGGCAGCACGCTGACCGGCGCCGTGATCGATGATGAGACTTATGCCGGTAATGGTGGCAGCGGCTACTGCAGCATCTATCTCAGTGAGGATTCCGAGTGGATTGTGACCGGCGATAGCACTCTGACCTGCCTCTACGCGGAGGGCACGATCAGCGACGCTTCCGGTAAGACAGTGACAATTGTCGGAACGGATGGAACGGTCTATGTGGAGGGCACGAGCTCTTACACGATCACGGTGGATTCCTACAGCACGTCGGCTGACTTCTCCGGAGCGTCGGAGGCGGACTCCTGGTCGAACCATGAGGTGGCGAAACCGGAACTGTAAAATCAAAGTAAAAGCTTTCTAAAGTACCCCGCTCCGGCAATTTTGTGTCGGGACAGGGTATTTTATTTTGCCTTTAATTCTGTTATGATAAAGAGCAGGAGGCATTTCGCAATGGAAAGAAATGAGATCCTGGTCATATATGGAACAGAATATAAGAAACTGACAAAACAGCTTCTCGCGGAGGCTGATCTGGCAGGGATGATCGGCGATCGGAAGAAACGGATCGCCATCAAGCCGAACCTGGTGTCCGCCGCTCCGGCAAGCGGCGGCGGCACGACTCATCCGGAAGTAGTCGCAGGGCTGATCGAGTATCTGCAGGAACATGGTTTTGAGAAGATGAAAATTATGGAAGGCTCCTGGGTCGGCGACCGCACACAGGAGGCCTTTCGCGTGTGCGGCTATCGGGAGCTGGCTTCGAACTATGACGTGGAGCTCATTGACTGCCAGAAGGAGAAGGGCGTGGCGGTGGACGCCGCGGGGATGAAGCTTGAGATCTGCAGATGTGTGCAGGACCTTGACTTCCTGATCAATGTGCCGGTTATGAAGGGGCATTGTCAGACGCGTATCACCTGTGCGCTAAAAAATATGAAGGGACTGATCCCGAATAAGGAGAAGCGTCGTTTCCACGCGGAGGGGTTGCACCGGCCGATTGCTCATCTGAATAAGGCAATTCATCAGGATTTCATTCTGGTGGACGGCATCTGCGGTGATCTGACCTTCGAGGATGGCGGGAATCCGACGCAGATGGACCGCCTGATGGCGGCGGCGGATCCGGTGCTGCTCGACGCCTATGTATGCGGACTGATGGATTACCGCCCGGACGACGTGCCTTATATCACGCTGGCGGAAAAGCTCGGCGTCGGCTGCGCAGACGTGCGGAAAGCGGCTATCCGGGAGCTGGACGCACCGCTCCAAGGGGCAATCCTGCCGGACCGCGAGCGGATCATGCGGCTCTCGGATCTGGCGGAGGAGGTGGAGTCCTGCAGCGCCTGTTATGGTTATCTGATGCCTGCGCTGGATATGCTGGAGCGGGACGGACTTCTGAAGGATTTCCCGGAGAAGATCTGCATCGGGCAGGGCTGGCGCGGGAAGAGCGGCGAGCTCGGCATCGGAAACTGTACGTCAAAGTTCCGGCACAGCCTGAAGGGCTGTCCGCCGACGGAGCAGGAGATGTACGAATTTCTGAAGCAGTTTTGCAATTTTGATTGAGGAAGTTTTGCATATGAGAAGCAGAAAAAAATTCCGGCGCATCGGCGGTGTGCCGGTCAAGAGCCGCGCGCAGATCGACGGAATCCGCGAGAGCGGAAAAGTGAATACAGCCGTGCTGGACTATGTGCAGGAGCACATCAGCGCAGGAATTCCCACCGCCGAGATTGACCGCTGGGTGAGCGAGGAGACGAAGCGCCTGGGCGGGATTGCAGCGCCGCTCCATTATGAGGGATTTCCGAAGAGCGTCTGTACCTCGCGCAACAACGTGATCTGCCACGGGATTCCAAATAAAAGAGAATTTCTGAAAGAGGGCGACATCATTAACGTTGATGTCTCCACGATTTATAAAGGTTATTTTTCCGACGCTTCCCGGATGTTCTGTATCGGTGAGGTGAGCGCTGACAAGCGCAGACTCGTGCAGGTCACGCGGGAGGCCGTGCAGGTCGGACTGATGGAGGTGAAGCCCTGGAAGCCGATCGGCGACATGGGGCATGCGGTGCACATGTACGCGCTGGGGCAGGGCTATTCGGTCGTCGAGGATATCGGCGGGCACGGCGTGGGTCTGCAGTTTCATGAGGATCCCTTTGTGAGCTGTGTGTCTCCGAAGGGCAGCGGCGAGATCATGGTGCCGGGAATGGTCTTCACGATCGAGCCGATGATCAATATGGGAACGCCGGATTACTATGTAGATGAAAAGAACGGCTGGACGGTCTACACCGCCGACGGGATGCCCTCGGCGCAGTGGGAAGTGACGGTGGCCGTGCTGGAGGATGGCTATGAAGTGCTGAGCCATTGATGAAGACAGAAAAAGAGAGGGGGAGTGATTCCAATGAACGATCTGCTTGTGCTGAACAGCGCACTGGTCGCGCTGGCAGAAAACAAAAAGTACAATTCGGTCAAAGATATTCTGCACACAATGAACCCTTCCGACGTCGCGGAAATACTCGACGAAATACCAACGCATACCCTGCCGATTCTGTTCCGGCTTCTGTCCCAGGATCAGGCGGCGGAGACCTTTTCCGAGATGAGCCCGGACCGACAGCAGATGCTGATCGAGGCGCTGACGGATACCGAGCTCAAAGAGGTCGTAAATGAGCTCTGCGCGGATGACGCGGCGGATCTCGTAGACGACATGCCGGCGAACGTGGTAAAGCGTATCCTGCGCCAGGCCGACCCGGACATGCGTCGGATGATCAATGAGCTTCTGAAATATCAGGAGGATACGGCCGGCAGTATCATGACGCCGGAGTATGTGCGGCTGCGCCCCTTCATGACCGTGGATGAGTCGATTGTGAGCATCCGCCGCAACGGCCTCGACAAGGAGACGATCAACGACTGCTACATCACGGATACCATGGGGCGCCTGATCGGTACGGTGTCCATCCGCACCATTATTGTTTCTGATGGCAATGCGCGCATCGAGGAGATCATGGAGCAGAATGTGATCTCGATCGAGGCCCGGGAGGACCAGGAGGACGCGGCGCATATCTTTGACAAATATAATCTGATGGCGCTGCCGGTTGTGGACGGCGAGAATCACCTCGTCGGCATCATCACGGTCGACGATGTGCTGGAAGTCATGAAAAAGGAGGCCACGGAGGACATGGAAATCATGGCCGCTATGCGCCCCTCCGATCAGCCTTACATCAAGACGCCGGTGACCGATCTCTACAAGAACCGTGTCCCCTGGCTGCTGCTTCTGATGATCTCCGCGACGGTGACGGGCTTCATCATCACGAGCTTTGAGGACGCGCTGTCCGCCTACGTGGTGCTGACAGCCTATATCCCGATGCTGATGGATACCGGCGGTAACTCCGGAAGCCAGGCTTCCGTGAGCGTGATCCGTGCGCTGTCCCTGAAGGAACTGGAGCCGTCAGACCTGCCGCGCGTGATCTGGAAGGAAATCCGCGTGGCTGTGCTCTGCGGTCTGACGCTGGCCTGCGTCAATTTTGTGAAGCTGATGCTGTTCGACCGTCTGAGTGTGCTGGTGGCCGCGGCGATCTGCTGCACGCTGCTGGCGACCGTCTTTGTGGCGAAGATTACGGGCTGTACGCTGCCGCTGCTCGCGCAGAAGCTGGGCTTTGACCCGGCGGTTATGGCGAGCCCGTTCATCACGACGATCGTCGACGCGCTGTCGCTGCTGATCTATTTCCAGTTTGCGCAGCTGTTCCTGGGAATATGATGATGATACCAGGGTTCAAAGGGCATGAATCGAATGCTCGCATTCGTATTCATGACTTTGGAACCCGCAAAAACATGAGGAAGTAGCCATTTTCCGAAGGAAAATGTGCGGATTCCGAATGTTTTTAGGATTTCGGGAGCGCGAAGCGCGTAGAAATCCGAGGTATCATCTACTTTGATATTTGACAAATGATAGGAGAATAGAGAAATGGAAGTCAGAGAAATTTTAAAACATGTGGATCACACGCTGCTCGCGCAGGGCGCGACCTGGGAGGAGATCCGGCAGATCTGCGACGACGCGGTGCACTACGATACGGCGTCGGTCTGCATTCCGCCCGACTATGTGCGGCAGGCGAAGGATTATGTGGGCGACCGGATGGCGGTCTGTACGGTCATCGGCTTTCCGAACGGCTACATGACGACGGCGGCCAAGGAATTCGAGGCGAAGGACGCGCTCGAAAATGGCGCGGACGAGATCGACATGGTGATCAATATTGGCTGGGTGAAAGACCGGAAATTTGATCTCGTGGAGCGGGAGATCCGCACTCTGAAGGCCGCGGCGGGACAGAAGATCCTGAAGGTGATCATCGAGACCTGCCTTCTGACGGACGAGGAGAAGGTGGAGCTCTGCCATGTGGTGACGCGCGCGGGCGCGGACTACATCAAGACCTCGACCGGATTTTCGACGGGCGGGGCGACTTTTGACGACGTCCGACTGTTCGCGGCCAATGTCGGCCCGGGCGTGAAGATCAAGGCGGCGGGCGGCATCGCCTCGCTCGCAGACGCGGAGGAATTTCTCCGGCTCGGCGCGGACAGACTGGGCACAAGCCGTGTCGTGAAGATTGTAAAACAGGGGGTGGAATGATTTGAAACAGTTAAAAGAAAATGAGATCAAAGAGCTGATTACGACAGCGCTGCATATGGCGCAGCGCGCTTATGCACCGTACTCGAACTTTCAGGTGGGGGCGGCGCTGCTCGCGAAGAGCGGAACAGTTTACACTGGCTGCAACATTGAAAATGCGGCCTACACGCCGACAAACTGCGCCGAGCGCACGGCATTTTTCAAGGCAGTCAGCGAGGGAGAGCGGGAATTTACCGCGATCGCGGCCGTCGGCGGCATGAATGGAGTGCCGAAGGATTACGCGGGACCCTGCGGCGTCTGCCGCCAGGTCATGATGGAGTTCTGCGATCCGGAGGAATTTCAGATTATTCTTGCGATAGACCAGGATCATTATAAGGTGTGTACGCTGGCAGAGCTGTTTCCCTATGGCTTCGGCCCGGGCGATCTCGCGGTGTGACATTGACACAAAACAGACGAGAGGTGCCGCCATGCAGCAGGCATCTCTCGTTTTTTCAGGTTTTTATTACAGACACGCTTCTGCGCGTTGTCTCCGGGCAAACTCATGCCCGTATTTTTCCAGCTCATCGCGGTAGATCTGATTGTTCCATTGCCGGAAGCATCGACTGTTCGCGATGGTGGGGTAGAATCTTCCCGCAGGACAGTAGGTATCGATGGCCCTGCGTACTTCCTGCCGGATTGCCTCTTCGGAAATTCCTTCCACATCCAGCATGGGACCATCTACGCCGCCGACCATGGCGAGCTTCCCCTCGGTGACTTTCTGAATTTCTACAATGTCATTCTGAGGAATCACGCCCTGCCAGATGTCAATTCCGATATCCAGCATGTCAGGCGCCAGCGGCTGGCAGAAGCAGTCCGAGTGGTGCATATAGATCATTCCGCACTCGTGAATCGTATCCGCGATCTCTTTCTGCAGCGGTTTTATAATGTCGCACCACACAGCCGGAGGCAGAAATAAGCTTTTTTTCGCACCCCAGTCATCGTGATAGAAGATGATGTCCGGCTTACATTCTCTGGCGACCATCCGGATATATTCCATTTTTTTTGTCGGCGATTACCCGCAGCAGTCCTTTCATTTCATCCGGATACTCAAGATAATTGATAAGTGCCTCTGTCATGCCCATCAGATGGTGGCTTCTCTCAAACAGTCCGCCGGAGAGCATGAAACCGACCAGATATTCGCTTCTGTCAATTTTTTCAGCCTCTTCCCTGGCCTGTGTAAAATCAAAGCCGCTGTAGTCCGGAATCTGAAGCTGCTCTTCCCAGTGCTCGATATCCTTGATCACCGCGTTTTCAGCAGTGACATGGGGATGCGCACCCGGCGCGTCAGGAAGGAATACGAAGCTGGTTCCCCAGATATCCTGATGTTCTTTTCCATCCTTTGGAACCATGTTTCTCACCAGCAGCGGATCGGGAATGAGTTTTGTGGAATCCATCAAATCCCCATAATATTCCGGAATCTCACCCCGGTAGATTGCCATGGCATTTTCCCGTTTTGTCATATCAGCCTCCAGTCTGTTCAGGAAAGACGCTTCCGTCCCTCCGCATAGAAGGCGGCGATCACATCATCATCCGGGACATGATTCATCAGGAAGAATGGATTTTCAGGCAGCTTGGAACCATATTCATCCATATAATCCGAGACGATGTGCTGAAGTTCCTCCATCGGTGGGACCGGAGAGTCCGGGGTCGGGTGAAGGGTGTCCGTAGATCCGATCAGTATTTTGCCCCCATATTTTCTGATCAGCTCTTTTTTGTCGTTCAGCGGCTGTCCCGCCCATTTATCAACGCCGCATTCGATGATGGCGGGAATCAGCATTTCGATCTTGCCGCAGCTGTGAAGGTCGAATACAAGGTCAATGCTGTGGCAATAATCCACAAGCTGTTTGATGTAGGGCGCGATCATTTCGCGGAAGGTATCTACCGAAAAGAAAGGAGATTTCTGTCCGCCCCAGTCATCGTGGAAGAATACCGCATCCACATGGAAATACTTCTTCAGCCGTGAGAACAGATCCTTGTACATATCCACCAGAGCCTGGAACAAGTCCTTCAGATCATCCTGCTGGTCTTCATCAATCAGAGCGACAAGTGCGTTCTCGAAATCCATAAAGGAGATCAGACGCTCAAACAGGCCTGTGAAAATCCAGGTAACCAGATAGCGGTCGGTATTCACATATTCGGCGTTTTCCGCAGCGCTCTGTTCCCAGTCCCAGGAGTCGAAATCCGGGAAATGGAGCACCGTTTTCCACTCGCTGATGTCGGTCAGAGTGGGGCTGCCGGGTCTCACCATGCAGCCGTCGACCTGCGGAACGTACACCCATTCAATGCCGAACATATCTTTTCCGCCGGTGTTGTTTTCGTGAGGCTTCTGCTCAAAGACCCAGGCACGTGCCACATTGTCCGAAATAATACGCGGACAGAAAATCAACTCATCGGATTTCAGAGGGACCCACAGAGGATCCTGATGATGGATTGCCCGAAGGAGATTTTCCTTTGGCGTAATTGGAGTGTTCAGCCGGGAATATCTCCCATAGCTTCCAACTTTTTTTAACTCATCTTCAGAAAAAGGTATTTTCATATACAAATACTCCTTTCATAGTTCAGGAAAAAATGATAGTGCCGAAGGGAATGCCGATGCATACGGCAATAATAGCCATGGTCAGAATCCCGATCAGTGAATATTTAACAATGTCTTTTGTTTCCAGCCACTCCTTATTGCTGTACAGCATGGCGCCGGAAGGACTGGCGCACGGAAGCATCATTCCGATATCGCTGACAAAGCAGATAACCGCCGTGAGCATGAGCGGGTTGACGCCGATCTGGGTCGCGAAAGAGTACATGACAGGGACCATGATGGCTCCGGCGACCGCGTTGTTGATCAGGTTTGTAAGGACAAGCGTGACCAGACAGATGACGATAGCAAAGAGAATGGGGCTTCTCCCGGCAAACAGAGGCGTAAACAAGGCCATCAATGTGCCGGTAAATCCGGTATCCCCGGTAGCCAGTACGGTGCCGACCGTGACTGCGGTTCCTACCATAAACAGCATGTTCCAGAAGATTCCGGCGTCTGCCAGTTCCTTAAAGGTGAAGATGGGCTTGCCGTCCTTGGTGCGGAATACTGTGATGACGCCTACGATAAGAAGCACAAACGCGGTTGTTCCGATCTGATCCAGAAAATTCTTGAAAGCCCCGCTCGGAAGGCAGCTGGGGAGTATGGTGAGAACAATCAGCGCAACCAATGCCCCTACCGCAAATTTCTGTCTCTGGCTGAATGCGGTAACATTGCCTACCGACACACTCTCCTTCAGGTTGGATACATCCGGACGGAGGATCAACCTGCACAGCAGGAAATATAAGGCAGTCGATGTCACACACATGACAAGGCTGAAAATCAGGCACTGAAGATAGTTGTAGCTCGCATAGAGGCCTTCCGATGCTGCGGACAGATAGCCAAAGGTAGCGGCGACGCCCGCCTGGAAGGGCATTCCGACCGTGCCGACACAGGATGCGAATATGACGCCGACGATCATCATCTTCGGCCATGTATCATGTTTGGTGTAGCCAACCTGCTTGCAGATCGTGTAAATGAAGTCCCAGCAGATGAGGATCGCGGCGAAAGCGGCGCCGAAGGAAGAGCAGATCAGGGAGGCCAGATAAATTACGACGGACAGTACCCAGGGACGCCCCTTGCACATTTTTGAGGTGACCAGGCGGTTTGCCAGCTGATCAGAGATCCCCGTCACGGTGAGAATGGCTGAAAATACAAGCAGCCACAGGATCTGCTGAAGTATGGAGTTGCTGATTACTGCCGTAAACGCGGCGGCGACGTTCTCGTACTGGGAAGTAAATCCCAGCATGGTGATGGCGAGGATGCTCGGCCAGATCATATCGCAGTTGATCCATCCCCAGAGAGCTCCCAGGAAAATCCCCAGTACTGCCATGCCCAGCGCAGTCATGCTTCCGAAGGCCGGAATAAACCGGAAGAAAAACATTAAAATCACAACGATAGCGCTGTTGATGATATATTTTGTATTGACACCTTTACCCGTTTCCATCATTATCTCCTTTCTCTTTGCAGGCAGCTGTACCGGAGTGCGCAGGTCCTGACAGTCTGTCCTTGTCTGTATTTCACAGTGAAAATACTTTTTAGAACAAAAAAATTATATAATATGCAAATTCGACTCGGCAAACAACGTAAATGTGCTTATAATTTTTATATACAACTCTCAGTTGCTCAACTATCTGAAATGTGTTATACTCTCAGAGAATCCGGGCGGCTGCAGGTTGGGATATCGCGTGGAGGAAGCCAGTGACACGCGACTGTATGGAGGCAGGCGGGCTATGAGACTGGAGCAGTTTTATATATTTGAGAAGATTGTGGAGAAAAAATCCATCAAAAAGGCCAGTAAATCTCTGTATTTCACACAGCAGTACTGCAGCAAGGCCATGCTGCAGCTTGAGAAGGAGCTGGACGTCAGGCTTTTTGAGCGCACGCGAACCGGTATCCTGCTGACTCCGGAAGGAGAACAGGCTTATCAGGTGATCAGGGAGATAACAGAGAACGTTGACAGACTGAAGGAAATGTTCCGTATTGACGGCGCAGAAGACAGGACGGAGGCATGTTCCGTGAATATTATATCCTGTCCGATTCTGGACTCTTATGTGAATTTTGTGGTGAAAAACCTTTTCACATATTTTCCGGAGGCGCCTGTGAATGAAAAACAGGTGAGCAGAAATATCCTGAAAACGATTCTTACGTCGTCGGGAGATACAGATGCGGATATTATTCTGACAAATATGACTGCCGGTTATGAAAAACGGATATGTAAAAAAATCAGGACGAATTATTCCTGTTACTTTCTGTATGAAGATGAGCTGAGGGTACAGCTTCCCAAGGACAGTCCCTATGCGGATTATGATGTGCTTCCGTTAGATATACTGGTCAATATTCCCATGATGCTGTTCGATCCGGACTCCAACGGTGAGAATGATTTTGAACAAATGCTTCGCAGTAATGGGCATCCATTGAAATATGTCAGCAGAACGTCAAATCTGGACACCTGCTCCCAGATCGCGCTGAACAGTGGGAGAGGCTGCCTCGTAGGGTATCCCAGCGTGGAGCTTCGCCCTCTTACCAATTGTGTTTATATCCCGATTGAACATGGATATCATCTCCAGCAGCTTATGTTTATCAAAAAACATCATGAAAACCGAAGTTTCGTGAAGGCGTTTTTTGAGAATATGGAACAGTTATTTGATGTACGCAAGATTTTCTGAGAATCATTGATTGCATACGACCGTTATAAATGTTAAAATTTTTAATGAATTTTGATATACTTTACAGGGGAAAAGTGGAATGGACAGAATTACAGGACATACGGAACTGTTGACTTTGATGGCGTATCCGATCCGGCATTCGAGCTCACCGGCCATGCACAACGAGGCCTTGAGCTATCTCGGACTGGACTACGCCTATCTTTGTTTTGAGGTGGATCAGGATAATCTGCCGCAGGCGATCGAGTCGATGCGCGCGCTGAAGGTGCGCGGCGGCAATATTTCCATGCCGAATAAGATCGCGGTCATGCAGTACCTCGACCGGCTGACGCCGGAGGCCGAGCTCTGAGGGGCGGTCAACACGATCATCAACGACGACGGCGTGCTGACCGGGCATATCACCGACGGGATTGGTTACATACGCGGACTTCAGGATCACGGTTTCGATATAAAAGGGAAGAAGATGACGATTGTGGGAGCCGGCGGCGCGGCGAAGGCGATTCAGGTGCAGGCAGCGCTCGCGGGCGTGCGGGAAATGTCGATTTTTAATATTCATGATAAATACTGGCCGCGGGTGAGAGAGACGACGGAGCTTCTGAATGAGCGGCTCGGCTGCCCGACGAAGCTCTACGGTCTGGAGGATCTCGACGCGCCGAAGCGGGAGATCTGGGACAGCGATCTTCTGGCAAACGCCACGGAGGTGGGGATGACGCCGCAGAAGGAGTGGACCTACATCCCGGATGTGAGTTATTTCAAACCGGGCATGCTGGTGACGGATGTGATCTATGCGCCGCCGCAGACGCTGTTCCTCAGGATGGCGCAGGAGGCGGGCTGCGAGACGATGAACGGCTTCCCGATGATGCTGTTCCAGGGGGCGGAGGCCTTCCGCCTGTGGACCGGCCGGGATATGCCGATCGCGCATATGAAAGAGTTCCTGAAAATCTAAGAAACAGGGGGAAAGAGAAGGTATGAAACTACTGAGATGGCTGGACGACAATCTGGAGGAGACGCTCCTGATCCTGCTGCTGATCTGCATGGTGATCATCATGGGAATCCAGGTATTTGCGCGCTATGTCCTGAACCAGTCCTTAAGCTGGTCGGAGGAGCTGACGCAGTATCTTTTCGTGTGGGCGACCTTTATCAGCATCAGATACTGTGTGAAAAAGAGAATTTTCATCAAGATTGAGCAGGTGATTAACAGCCTGTCCGATCCGGGAAAGACGCTGCTGCGCCTGTTCCGGCACACGCTGGTGCTCGTTTTCTGTATTATCATGCTGCCATTCTGCTATACCTATGTGCGGCAGGCGGTAGAGTTCGGCTCTACGAGCGCGGCTCTGAAGATTACGATGTACTATGTCCAGTCCGCGCCGCTTGTCGGCTTTATCCTGCTGACAATCCGTGTCGCACAGGCCTGGATCCGTGAGGCAAAGACGATGAGGGGGTTCTGGTCATGACAGCATTGATAATGATTTTGTTTGTGATACTTCTGGTGCTGGCGGTGCCGGTCGGTCTGACGGTCGCGATTACGAGCATGATGCCCAGCCTTTTCTCCGAGTCCTTTACCGTCAGCGGCGTCTACGTGCTGCGCGCGATGCTTGGCGGCGTGAATTCCTATCCGCTGCTCGCGATTCCGATGTTTGTGCTCTCCGGTATTATCATGTCGAAGGGCGGCGTCTCGAAGAAGCTGTTCGAGGTTTTTACCTATTTTATCGGCAGGCGCACTGCGGGCATTCCCTGTGCGGTCGTGATCACCTGTCTGTTCTTCGGCGCGATTTCCGGCTCAGCTCCGGCGACGGTGGCGGCGGTCGGTTCCATGACGATTCCACTGATGCTTGAGATGGGCTATGATAAGAAATTCAGCGTCGCGCTCGTCGCGACGGCTGGGGGGCTGGGCATCATCATTCCGCCGAGTATTCCTTTT
>JAJQCG010000117.1:0-7693 GCA_021202815.1 Lachnospiraceae bacterium
TACCTTAATTTTTCAGAATTGTTTCAATTGTACGTTGAGTTTCCGAGACCACTCGCTTTTTTCCTCATTATCCGAATTTTTTTTGGTAATTTTTTATAAAAACCTTCTTTCCTGTTTTTATTCTATCACCAATCCTGCATAATTGCAATGTGGTTTTGCAAAATTATTTTTGTAAGCTAAAAATTTTTGTATTTTTTTATTGCTTTTTCCTGTGATTATGATATCATAAAAGTAAGAAAAAGAACAGGGGGTGACCGGAATGTCGGATGTAAAGCTGGAACTTTTAAAGCAGATCGCGCACGGACTCGCCGCACAGTTTGGCAGCGACTGCGAGGTGGCGATCTACGACCTGTCGAGGAACTCCGTCGAGAATTCCATCGTCTACATCGAAAACGGGCAGGTCACCGGCCGTTCGGTCGGCGAGGGGCTCTCCGGCGTCGTGCTGAAGGCGATCAAACATCCGGACGCGCCGAAGACAGATCACCTCGCCTACCTTTCAAAGACGTCCTCCGGCCGCATCCTGCGCTGCAGTACCCTCTACATCAACGATGATTCCGGCAAGCCGCATTACATTCTCTCGATCAACTATGATATCACAAATCTTCTCGCGCTGGAGAACAGCATCCACTATCTGACCGGCGTGCAG
Organism: Lachnospiraceae bacterium; assembly: GCA_021202815.1. Classification (GTDB taxonomy): domain Bacteria; phylum Bacillota; class Clostridia; order Lachnospirales; family Lachnospiraceae; genus Hominiventricola. Next base: position 647 of record JAJQCG010000117.1, read on the forward strand.
CCGGAGGAGACGGACAGCGGCTCCGCGGAGCCCGGCACCGTACCGATCGATGTAAACAGTCTGCTCGACGAGCTGATCAATCAGGCGGACCGGAGCATCGGCACCCCGGCGCCGCTGATGAACCGCGAGGAAAAGATCCGCGCAATCAATTTTCTGAACGAGGCCGGAGCCTTTCTCATCACGAAGGCAGGCGACCGGATCGCGGAACATTTTGGCATTTCCAAATATACTTTATATAACTATATAAATATCAACAAATAAAAACAGCAGGAGGTAAAGTTATGGAAGAAAAAATCAGGAATGCAGCAAAGGGCTACGAGAAGGATATGGTCGCTTTTCTGCGCGCAATCATCCGTAATCCGGGTGAGAGCTGCGGCGAGAAGGCACACGTCGACACCATCGCGGCCGAGATGAAGAAGGTCGGCTTCGACGAGGTCACGATCGATCCGCAGGGCAATGTGATCGGCTATATGGGCTCGGGCGACCGCATCATCGCTTACGACGCGCACATTGACACCGTAGGCATCGGAAATATCGAAAACTGGGATTTCGACCCCTACGAGGGTTACGAGAATGAGATCGAGATCGGCGGACGCGGCACCTCCGACCAGTTGGGCGGCATCGTTTCCAGAGTCTACGGGGCGCGCATCATGAAGGATCTCGACCTGATTCCCGAAGGATGCAGGATCATGGTCGTCGGCTCCGTCCAGGAGGAGGACTGCGACGGCCTCTGCTGGCAGTATATTATTAATGAAGATAAGATTCGTCCGGAATTCGTCGTCTCGACCGAGCCGACCGACGGAGGCATCTACCGCGGACATCGCGGCCGCATGGAGATCCGCGTCGACGTACACGGCGTCTCCTGCCACGGTTCCGCGCCAGAGCGCGGCGACAACGCGATTTACAAGATGGCCGATATTCTGCAGGACGTCCGCGCACTGAATGAAAACGATGCGGAGGACGGGACGGAAATCAAAGGACTGGTAAAAATGCTCGACCTGAAATACAATCCCGACTATGAGGAGGCCCGCTTCCTCGGAAAAGGCACCGTGACGGTCTCGCAGATCTTCTACACCTCGCCGAGCCGCTGCGCGGTGGCGGACTCCTGCTCCGTCTCACTCGACCGTCGCATGACCTTCGGCGAGACCTGGGAGAGCTGCCTCGATGAGATCCGCGCGCTCCCGTCCGTGCAGAAATACGGCGACGACGTGGTTGTCTCCATGTACAATTACGACCGCCCGTCCTACACCGGCTGCGTCTACGAGATCGAGTGCTACTTCCCGACCTGGGCGATTCCCAGAGATCACAAGGTCACGAAGTCCTTCGAGGACGCGTATGTGAGCCTCTTCGGAGAGCAGCGCATCGGCGCGCCGGAGACGCTGGAGATGCGTAAGTCCCATCCGCTGGTCGACAAGTGGACCTTCTCGACGAACGGCGTCTCGATCATGGGCCGCAACGGCATCCCCTGCATCGGCTTCGGGCCGGGCGCGGAGGCACAGGCGCACGCCCCGAATGAGAAGACCTGGAAACAGGATCTCGTGACCTGCGCCGCGGTCTACGCAATGCTGCCAACGAAGTACTTCGAATAAGTTCAATATCAGGAGGATTGACATGAAAACATTACAGGATTATATCGACAAGCTGAATTCACTGAATTTCAAGGATATGTACGAGGGCGACTTCTTCCTCACCTGGGAGAAGACGGACGATGAGATCGAGGCGGTCTTCACCGTCGCCGACGCGCTCCGCTACCTGCGCGAGCACAACATTTCCACCAAGGTCTTCGAGAGCGGCCTCGGCATCAGCCTTTTCCGCGACAACTCGACGCGCACCCGTTTCTCCTTCGCCTCGGCCTGCAATCTGCTCGGCCTTGAAGTGCAGGATCTCGAAGAGGGCAAGTCGCAGATCGCCCATGGTGAGACCGTGCGCGAGACGGCGAACATGATCTCCTTCATGGCGGACGTCATCGGCATCCGCGACGACATGTATATCGGGAAGGGAAATAAATACATGCACGGCGTCGTCGACGCGGTGATGCAGGGACATAAGGACGGCGTCCTCGAACAGAAGCCGACGCTCGTCAACCTGCAGTGCGACATCGATCACCCGACACAGGCGATGGCCGACATGCTCCACATCATCCACGAGTTCGGCGGCGTGGAGAATCTGAAGGGCAAGAAGATCGCGATGACCTGGGCCTACTCTCCGTCCTACGGCAAGCCGCTCTCCGTCCCGCAGGGCGTCATCGGCCTGATGACCCGCTTCGGCATGGACGTCGTGCTCGCACATCCGGAGGGTTACGATATCTTCCCGGAGGTCGAAGAGGTCGCGGCGGCGAACGCGGCGAAGTCCGGCGGTTCCTATAAGAAAGTCTCCACCATGGAGGAGGCCTTCAAGGACGCCGATATCGTCTATCCGAAGAGCTGGGCTCCCTTCGCCGCGATGGAAAAGAGAACCGATCTCTACGCCCAGGGCGACCAGGCCGGCATCGACGCACTGGAAAAGGAGCTGCTCGCGCAGAACGCCCAGCACAAGGACTGGAGCTGCACCGAGGAAATGATGTCCCTGACGAAGGACGGCAAAGCGCTCTACCTGCACTGCCTGCCGGCTGATATCAGCGGCGTGAGCTGCGAGCAGGGCGAGGTGGACGGAAGCGTCTTTGACCGCTACCGCACACCGCTCTACAAGGAGGCCAGCTTCAAGCCCTACATCATCGCGGCGATGATCTTCCTCGCGAAATTTGCGGACCCGGCTGCTCTGCTGAAGCAGCTCGAAGAAAAAGGAACGCCGCGCGTCATGAAATAAGCCGGAGGTGTCATATGCTTAGAAAGAAACGTGTTGTGATCGCCCTGGGCGGCAACGCGCTCGGGAATACGCTCCCGGAGCAGATGGCAGCCGTGAAGATCACTTCGCGGGCGATCGTCGATCTGATCGAGGAGGGCTGCGAGGTCGTCGTCGTACACGGCAACGGTCCGCAGGTCGGCATGGTGAATAATGCGATGATCGCGCTGACACACGAGGACCCGGAGCAGCCGAATACGCCGCTCTCCGTCTGTGTCGCGATGAGCCAGGCCTACATCGGCTACGACCTGCAGAACGCGCTGCGCGAGGAGCTGCTGAACCGTGGTATCACCGACATCCCGGTGGCCACGATGATCACGCAGATCCGCGTGGACGCTGATGATCCGGCGTTTCAGAATCCGTCGAAGCCGATCGGAAAATTTGTCACGAAGGAAGCCGCCGACGAGCTGGCACGAAAATACGATTACATCATGAAGGAGGACGCCGGGCGCGGCTGGCGCAGAGTCGTCGCCTCGCCAAAACCGGTCGAGGTCATCGAGATCGGCACGATCCGGACGATGGTGGACTCCGGCGACCTGGTCATCGCCTGCGGGGGAGGCGGTATCCCGGTCATTCACCAGGGCAATCATCTGAAGGGCGCCAGCGCCGTGATTGACAAGGATTTCGCAAGCTGCCTGCTGGCAAAAGAGCTGGATGCGGATTTCCTGATCATCCTGACTGCGGTCGAGAAGGTCGCGATCCGCTACGGAAAGCCCGATGAAGAATGGCTCGACGAACTCAGCGTCGCGGAAGCGGAGCGTTATATCGGGGAGGGGCATTTCGCACCCGGTTCCATGCTGCCAAAGGTACAGGCCGCCGTCGATTTTGCCTCCTCAAAGGAGGGACGGCAGGCGCTCATCACCCTGTTGGAGAAAGCAAAGGACGGCATCCTCGGCAAGACAGGGACGCGTATCCATATGTAACTGTCGTAAAGTCTCAGAAACTATCGCAGTAGCCGCAAACCTGTTTCAGATTAACATTTCAAAGAGGGGGTAAGAAAAATGTTAGAGAACCTGTTTAAACTCAAGGAAAACGGCACAAATGTGAGAACGGAAGTCATCGCCGGGGTTACGACCTTTATGACCATGGCCTATATTCTGGCGCTGAATCCGTCAATCCTTTCCGCTTCCGGCATGGATGCTAACGCAGTCCTGATGGCGACCGCAATCGCGTCTTTCATCGGCACCATGGCAATGGCGCTGCTCGCGAATTATCCGTTCGCGCTGGCGCCCGGACTCGGCCTGAACGCATACTTTGCCTACACGGTATGCGGCAGCATGGGCTACTCCTGGCAGTTCGCCCTGCTCGCAGTCTTTGTGGAGGGACTTATTTTCATCGTCCTCTCCCTGACCAATGTGCGCGAGGCCATCTTCAACGCGATTCCCGCACAGCTCAAGAAGGGCGTGTCCGTGGGCATCGGTCTCTTCGTCGCCTTCATCGGCCTGCAGAACGGCGGTCTGGTCGTAAATGACGACTCCACGCTCGTGGCAATCACCAGCTTCGTATCGGACTTCAACACGACCGGCATCAGCGCCCTGCTCTGCATTATCGGCGTCTTCATCATCGCGGTACTTTCCGTAAAGAAAATCAAGGGCTCCATCCTGATCGGCATCATCGCCACCTGGGTGATCGGCATGATCTGTCAGGCGCTCGGCATCTACCAGGGTTCCTCGCTCTATCCGGTCTGGTCGAACTTCAATCCCGGCTCGGTCGGGCAGACCTTCGGCCAGTGCTTCAACGTGGACTTCAGCAGCGTGCGGATTCTAGACTTCATTGTCATCATCTTTGCCTTCCTGTTTGTCGATGTGTTTGACACGCTCGGCGCTGATCGGCGTCGCGAATAAGGCGGATATGCTCGATGAGGAAGGCAAGCTGCCGCGCATCAAACCGGCATTGCTCGCGGACGCGATCGGCACCACGGCGGGTGCAATCTGCGGCACCTCGACTGTTACGACTTTTGTCGAGAGCTCTTCCGGCGTATCCGAAGGCGGACGCACGGGCCTCACAGCGGCAGTCACCGGCCTTCTGTTCCTGCTGGCGATCTTCCTGTCCCCGATCTTCATCGCGATCCCGAGCTTTGCGACGGGTTCCGCCCTGATCTATGTCGGCTTCCTGATGATTACCGCAGTCATTGACATTGATTTCGCCGACATCACGGAGGCGCTTCCTGCCTACCTGTGTCTGATCGCCATGCCCCTGATGTACAGCATCTCCGAGGGCATCGCTGTCGGCGTCATTTCCTACGTCGTGATCAACCTCTGCTCCAGCAAGGCGAAGAAGATCACCCCGCTCATGTATGTGCTGGCGGTATTATTTATCCTGAAATATATCTTCTTATAAGAATTTTTCCCCGCTTCGCGGGCGTCACCAGATAAGCTGATGGTTTCGTACTTACCTGCGCCTGCTGTCAGCGGCAGGACCTGGTGGAGTCACTTCCGCCGGGTCTTTTTCTAAAATTGTATATGGGAATCCTGCCACTTCCCGGAAGAAAACGGACTTCACTGGCAAAACCTGTGAACGATCAGAAAATGAGGTGAATGCTGCAAAGATCATGAATCTCGGTCACATACACAGCAGTCTGCGGTGAGACCTTCTGAAAGGAGTAGTCATGAAGAAAAACAACGTAACAGCAGAGGAGCTGCGCAGCCGGATCGACGTGGCTGCCGGAAATGTCAAGGCGGATATCGTTCTGAAAAACGCCAGAATTGTCAATGTTTTCACGGAAAAAATCGAAGAGGCGGACGTCGCCATTCTCGGCGACACGATCGCTGGCATCGGGCGCTACCACGGCGGCATCGAGATCGACCTTTCCGGAAAATATGTCTGTCCCGGATTTCTGGACGGGCACATCCATCTCGAAAGTTCCATGGTCTCGCCACGCGAATTCGAGCGCGCAGTGCTGCCCCATGGCACGACCGCGGTCGTCACCGACCCGCACGAGATCACGAATGTGGCCGGCGCTGACGGCCTGCGCTATATCCTGGATTCCACCGAAGATCTGACGCTGGACGTCTATGTGATGATGCCCGCCTGTGTACCCTGTACGCCGATCGACGAAGCGGGATCTGTCTTTGAGGCGAAGGATATCCGTCCCTAGTACGCACAAGAGCGCGTTCTCGGACTTGCCGAGATGATGAACTCCATCGGCGTCGTCAATAAGGATGCGGACATTCTTCAGAAAATCACGGATGTGGAAAACTGCGGAAAACTGATCGACGGCCATGCGCCGCTCCTCTCCGGGAAGGCCTTAAACGCCTACGCCGGAGCCGGCGTACTCTCCGACCACGAGTGCTCGAACGCGGAGGAGTCCCTGGAGAAGCTGAGCCTTGGACAATGGATCATGATCCGCGAGGGAACCGCCGCAAAAAATCTCGAAGCGCTGATTTCCCTCTGTAACGCGCCGTATTACCAGCGCTGCATGTTTGTGACTGATGACAAACATCCAGGCGATCTGATTGAGAAGGGACATATCGACTATATCATCCGCAAGGCCGTCCGCCTGGGCGCGAATCCAATCCGCGCGATCAAAATGGCTACCTGGAACCCTGCGCAGTATTTCCGGCTGTACGACCGCGGCGCCGTCGCGCCGGGCTATCGCGCCGATCTCGTTATACTGGAAGATCTCCAGGATATCCGCGTGTGCGGCGTATACAAAAACGGGAAACCCGCGTTTGAGACAGAGGAAAAAGCTCCAAAGCCGCGAACGGACTATCCCCGCATCTGGGATTCCTTCCATATGCCGGAGGTCTCGGAAGCCGATCTTGCTGTCAGGTCGGACGGGTCGATCGAGCGCGTCATCGAGTTGGTCCCGGGCGAGCTGCTGACAAGGGAGCTGCTTGTGCCGAAAATTGAAAGAACCGGATTCCCGATCGGCGTGGACCCCGCGCAGGATATCCTGAAAGCAGTTGTGTTTGAGCGGCACAAGAATACCGATCATCGCGGCATCGGCTTTATCAAGGGCTACGGAATCAGAAAAGGCGCGGTTGCCTCCAGCGTCGCGCACGATTCCCACAACCTGATCGTGATCGGCGCGACAGACCGCGACATCACACTGGCGGCGAACTGTGTGCGCAAAAATGGCGGCGGGCTCTCCGTCGTGATCGACGGAGAAGTCGCCGGGGAACTCCCTCTTCCGATCGCCGGGCTGATGAGCGAGCTCTCCGCCGAGGAAACGGAAAAACGTCTGGAAGAACTCAAGAAGCTGTG
>JAJQCG010000117.1:7703-26722 GCA_021202815.1 Lachnospiraceae bacterium
CGATATCGGCATCGCGGAGGGCATCGATCCCTTCATGACGCTCGGCTTCGTGAGCCTGCCGGTCATTCCGCAGCTGCGTCTGACCACGCGCGGGATTGTCGATGTGGGGAAACAGGAGGTGCTGGAGGCATTTTTCTGAGCAGATTTCAGCGTTTCATCCACAGACGGAGCGGATCAAAAGAATCCGCTCCGTCACAGAGTTTCTTTTCACTGACAACGCGCAAGCTGACTGGTATGATCGATCAGATCCTGCATGGCGCGAGTACGCTGAACCCCTCTTTTTAAGATGAATCCTTTCAAAAAAGTAATATGCTCCCTGAGCGGTATGACCGCAATCTGATTATCCTCCGAAAGAGAATTTACGCGATCCACAGGAAACAGCGCGATTCCAAACCCGGAACAGATCATCTCGTAAATCTGAGAGGCAAAGCTCACAGTATAAAAATCAGGAACAACATAAGCTCTGTGAAATGCATCCTCAATTTTACTTCTGATCATTGATCCCTTCGGGAAAATCAGGATACGTTCTTCTCTCAGGTCTTTAAGGCAAAGGTCAGGTTCTGAAGCCAGCGGATGTTTCCGTGACATAAGGACACTGGTTTCGGAAATCTGAATCGGTATGGTTTCGAATAATTCCGGATTCAGCGAATCTGGAATATGGGTATAAGCCATATCTAACGATCCATCCAACAGTTCCTTTTCGATACTCTTCTGTGTTCCTTCCTTGATAATTATCTGATAATCTGGGTGTTTCGCAAAAAAAGTTGTATAAATCGTAGGCCGGATTATATCGCCCAGTGTGGTCGCCCAGGCACAGCTTAACATCTGCTCCGTCCTGTTTGTCCTGTGCTGCATATCATTGACCGCATTCTCCACTGCATCCAGGATATTGTAAACATGATGCATAAAGCGCTCTCCATCCTCTGTAAAAGCAAGCGGTTTGGCATTTCGGTCAATCAGCGTAACTCCCAGTTCATTCTCCAGTTTCTGCATGGCAACAGAAATGGAGGGTTGAGAAATATAAAACTCACTGGCAGCCTTCGTAAAACTCTTATTTCGGTAGACGGATTCCAGATATTGAAGACTTTTCAGTTCCACAATACGATACACTCCCTTTCTAACGCTGTTCGTATTGTATCACAATACAGACAAAATTAAAATATTCTCTCTTGTCTTATCTGCCATTTTGACCATAAACACAAACTATAGCCCTATGAAGCATTGATATTTTACACAGAAACCATTGACATGGTAAAATAAGGTTACGTGAGGGGCCTCTACAGTACCGAAAAAACAACTGAAAAAACAATGAAAGGATACGAATATGTTTCAAGATGTATTAATGGATTTTTCATGGGCAAGTCTGTTGCTGCTCGCCGGTTACTTTCTCAGAGCAAAGGTGAAAATTTTTCAGAAGTTGTTTATTCCTGTTTCTGTCATCGCCGGACTTTTAGGTCTGCTTCTGGGTGCAGATGTTTTAGGAAAGGTATCGCCCTTCTATATCCAGTGGTCAGAGTATGTGAGCAGCTATGCCAATCCTCTGCTGGCAATTTTGTTTGTGTCCCAGTTTCTCACGCTGCGCATGGAATTCAGCCGCATTAAAAAATGCGCTCTGGTATTCCTGATTTCCGGCGTGACGATGGCTTCACAGGTCGGCCTGGCTATTCCGTTAGTCCGCCTTTTCTCTGTACCGGATGGATTTGCAGTAATGCCGTTCAGTGGCTTTTATGGAGCTCATGGTATACCCAGTATTGCGGCCGGTATCTATGAAGCGCTCGGCTATTGGAGCTACGAAGAGGCGTCTTCTGTAGGAACAACCTTTGCAACCGTAGGTATGCTGTTTGGCATCATCGCCGGTATTGCATTCATCAACATTGCCATCAGAAAACACTGGCTTGTAAGTGATACGGCGGGGAAACTAACGGAAGAAGAATTAACAGGCTACGTTCAGAAGGAAAATCGTGAACCGTTTATGAGCGCAGTTTCCAAGAGCAGTGCAGTCAATCCGCTTGCCGTTCACTGCGCAATTATCGGTATGGTGATGATACTGGGATATCTGCTGCTGTTCCAGATTCAGAAAATTTCCATGTTCTCCTCGTTTGCCATTCAGATTCCGGCAATCATTGTCGCATTAATTGTAAATGTCATTGCGTCAAAAACGAAGCTGAAGAACATCATGGATGAAGAGTCTCTTCACAGCATAGGAGGAACCGCGCTGGAATATCTCATTATCACGGCTGTTGCGACAACCAACCTCATAGTCGTGGTCTCCTATGGTGTACCGATTCTGGTTATCTCCGCGATCATTCTGGTTGTTACCACAGTGCTTGTTGTCGGTCTGTCGAAGCTCTGGCTGAAAAACAACTGGTTTGAGAATGCAATGGTAATGTTCGGTTCCTGGACCGGATCCACTGCTACCGGCCTGATGCTGCTGCGTGTTGCGGATCCCGAAATGGAGACTGATGCAGGTCCGAACCTGATTATGGCAACACCGTTCTGGCAGGTATCTACGCAGAGCTTCTTCATGATGGCAGCACCCTATATGCTGGTGACCGCCGCCGGCTGCACCAATCTTCTCATGATCTGCGCAGCCATGTTTGTTGGAATGCTTCTGGTCGGCTTTGTGCTTTCCCGGAAATACGGAGTTAATAAAAAGAGTATGGCAATACTGAAAGTCAAAACACAAAACGGCCTGGTTGAAGGGCTTCGCGCAGGCAACAACAGAATTTCTGTTTTTAAAGGAATCCCTTACGCAAAACCTCCGGTAGGGAGCCTTCGTTGGAAGGCTCCGGAGCCTGCAGAGCCCTGGGATGGCGTAAGAAAAGCATTTTCCTACTCGCCGATTCCGATTCAGCCCATTCGTCCTAAGGGGGATTTATATCAAAAACTGTTTTTCCCGGTGGATATGGAGCAAAGCGAGGACTGCCTTTATCTCAATGTCTGGACGCCTGCGGATTCGCCGGAAGAAAAGCTGCCTGTTGCCGTCTGGATTTACGGCGGCGGCTACACAACCGGGTACGCAAATAAAATTGAATTCGACGGGGAAGCTTTCGCCAGTCGCGGCTGTGTCTATGTAAGCATTAATTATCGCGTCGGTTTAATGGGCTTTATGGCTCATCTGGATCTTGCAATAGAGGACGAACACGGAGTGTCCGGAAATTACGGTTTTCTCGATCAGGTAGCTGCCCTGCGCTGGGTACAGGAAAACATTGACGCTTTCGGTGGCGACCCTGACAACGTTACAATTCTCGGGCAGTCGGCGGGTGCATTCAGCTGTATGAACCTGAGCTGTTCTCCTATCACCAGGGGACTGTTTAAACGCGTTGTAAGTGAAAGCTGCGGAGGCCTCGATCTGGCAAGATATTATGACATTCCGACGCTGCAGGCTGCGGAACAATATGGAAAAACCATTTTGAGTGAACTGCACGTTTCATCGATCTCGCAGGCCCGGGAACTGGACGCACAGGAACTGATGAACCGTATGGTTGGCCTGCAGGGTTTTCAGATGATGGTCTTCCAGCCAAACGTTGACGGATGCTATATTCCGGAGACGCCAACCTCCTGTATCATGCATAATCGCCACCATAAACTGGATTATCTGGTCGGTTCTACGGAAAGTGAAGGCTATATATTTGGTCTGGGACAAACCTATGATCCAAAAGCATTTGCCGAAGAAATGCATCTTTATTTCCGGGAGGACACGAAAGAGTATCTGGAAGCAATCGGATATAGTGAAAACGGAGAGACTCCTCCGACAGATTTCTTCGGGGATGTGATGTTGTCGGCAGGCATCGCGTGGAATGAGCTGGAGCTGAAAAGAGGCGGCACGACAAATTATCAGTATTATTTTACCAAGAAACTGACTCGAGGTGATGTAAGGCCTGCATTCCACTCAGCAGAACACGCTTATATTTTTCAGACGCTGAACCGGATTGATCTTCCTTATGATGGCAGTGATTTTGAGCTCTCCAATATGATGTGTGATTATTGGACAAACTTCATAAAAACAGGCAATCCCAATGGAACTGGTTTGCCGGAATGGAAACGATATCAGAATAACAGGGAGAAGATCATGGAACTGGGCTCTCAGGTCCGTATGATTGATATTCCTGATCGCATCGGCGCCAAATATACCGCTCGGCGTGCATTGAAACTGGCAACACAAGTTTAACTCATTTACCTTTTCAAAAAGAGAAACACCGCTATGGTTTTCCTCTTTTTGTGTAGAATTATCTAAATTTCACCCTCCCGTACACTGTCATCCGCTCTGTTATGATACAACTCTACCGCGCAGTCAATAAACTCCTGCGTCAGCGGACTGCGCGTCTTCCCGCCGCAGTGCGCAACATAAAAGCTGCGCGTTGCGGCTGTATGGAGCGGCCAGACGAGGATCCTGCCCTGCTCCGCCGCTTCTCTGACCGCAAATTCGGAACAGATCGAGATTCCGACGCCCGCCTCGATCATCCGCGTCAGCGACTGCAGATCATTGGTCCCGGCTACAATATGCAGGGAAGTGGGCGACATCCCCAGCTCCCGCAGAATCTGCCCGGAGACAGCTTCCGTGCCGGAGCCCCGTTCCCTCTGTATATAAGGCGATCGCAGGATCTCCCGAAGTTCCGTTCTCTCTTCTTTCATGCGCCGGTAGCTTTTTGTGGCCGGTGCGGCGAGCACCAGCCTGTCCGCGCAGAGGGGAATGTATGTGCATTTTGAAGAGGAAAATTCCTGCCCCAGCAGGCCGACATCGACCGTGCCGTCCTGCAGCATCTCATAAATATCCCTGCTGTCCCCCTGCCGCACCTCGCAAACGACCTCGGAATGATCGTCCCGAAAGCGGCGGACGATCTCCGGCAGTAGAAAGGCGGAAGGAATCGAGGAGGCTCCCAGCCGCAGTACGCTCTGCGAGTGTTCGGTAACCGCTGCGAGCGCTGCGTCGCGCGTCTCCACGATACGCTTTGCGTAGCGCAGAAAAGTCTCGCCCTCCGGGGTCAGGCGCAGGCTCTTCGTCGTGCGGATGATGAGCTGCCGTTTCAGCTCCTTCTCCAGATTTTTCACGTGCGAGCTGACCGTTGACTGGGACAGGTACAGGGCGTCCGCCGCGAGCGAAAAACTCTTCTTTTCTGCGACCGCCACAAAAGCTTCAAGCTGTCGAAACTCCATCGCAAATCTCCTCCAGCGCTGCAAGACAGCGCGCCACCTCTTCCTCCGTGTTATAGTGCCCGAAGGAAAAACGGATCGTTCCCTCCGGGTAAGTTCCAAGTGTTCTGTGCGCCGACGGCGCGCAGTGCAGGCCCACACGGGTCTGAATATGATATTTTTCATCGAGCAGATACGCACAGCGGGCAGGCTCGACCTCTTTCGTCTGCACGGAGACGACCGGAGCACGGTTTCGGATATCCCGTGGTCCGATGATTCTCAGACCGGGAATTTCTTCCGCCCCGGCGAGGAACTGCCCGGTCAGCGCAAGTTCTTTTCGGAGAATCTCCTCTCTCCCCGTCTCCTCGATATACTGTAACGCCGCATGAAGCCCGTAAATGCCCGGAAGGTTCAGCGTCCCCGCCTCGAAACGGTCCGGCATGAAGCTCGGAACCTCCTCCGTATGGGAGATGCTGCCTGTCCCACCGGAAATCAGCGGCTCGATCTTCTCCGCGAGACCCTCCCGCAGAGCGAAGCCACCGATTCCCTGCGGGCCGAGCAGGCTCTTATGCCCGGTGAAGGCGACCGCATCGATGTGCATGGCTTCCATGTCAATCGGAAAAGCATCCGCGGTCTGCGCACTGTCCAGGATATACAGAAGTCCGTTTTCTCGGCAGAATTTCCCGATCTTGGCGACCGGCAGCAGCGTCCCGCAGACATTCGAAGCGTGCGTCGTCACAACTGCCCGCGTATTCTCCCGCTGCATTCCGGGAAGACAGGCGGTATCCATGCTCCCGTCCGCCGCGCAGGGAATGCGGTCGAACGAGACGCCCTGCCGCTTCAGCTGCTGCAGCGGCCGCATTACGGCGTTGTGCTCCATGGAAGAGACCAACACATGGTCGCCGGGGCGCAGCAGCCCTTTCAGCAGAATGTTCAGCGACAGCGTGACGCCGGAGGTAAAGACGACGTTCCTGCAATCCTCCGCACCGAACAGCTTCGCGATCATCTCGCGCGTCTCAAACAGCACATCTTCCGCCGCATAGGCCGCCGCGTAGCCGCCGCGGTTCACGTTGCAGCCGACCTCCGTCATATAGCGAAGCATCGCCTCCGGCACGCCGGGCGGCTTCGGATAGGACGTTGCGGCCTGGTCGAAATAAATGGCTTGCATAAATACCTCCTCACATACAATGGGAACCATTTTGCCAATGTCGGCAAAATGGCCCTTTACAGAAAAACCGCTGTTTTTACATGCACGCTTCGCCCGTTCAATGGCCTCCGAAAACCTTCTCCACTGGGCATAGTTTTCACCTCCGATAATGTAGTCATTTCGTGTTTGGGTATAAAAACTAATTTTATTATATTGCAAGGCATAAAAGTTTACAACCGCTTTTTCCATACTCATAATATCATCTTCTTCTCTTATTTATCGTTTTTGTCAATAGCATGATTTGGAATATTAAATAAAAGAATAGTAAGAACAGCACCGTTCTGTTATAATTAATTGAACGCTTTTTAATGCAAACGAAGGAGAATAAGTGACTATGAAAACATCCAGAAATGAGACTCTCACCATCGCCGTCGTCGGCCTTATCATCGGCGTCATCGCCGTCGCGCTGACCGTCTTTGGCAATCCGGCGAACATGGGCTTCTGCATCGCCTGCTTTATCCGCGATACGGCGGGCGGACTCGGACTCCATCAGGCCGCGGCAGTTCAGTACATACGCCCGGAGATTATCGGACTCGTGCTCGGCGCCTTTCTCATGGCGGTATTCCGCAAAGAGTTCTCGCCGCGCGGCGGCTCCGCTCCCCTGACGCGTTTCATCCTCGGATTCTTCGTGATGATCGGCTGCCTGGTCTTCCTCGGCTGCCCCTTCCGCATGGTGCTGCGCATCGGCGGCGGAGATCTGAACGCCCTCGTCGGGCTCGTCGGCTTCGCGGTCGGCATCGGCGGCGGCATCCTCTTCCTGAACCGCGGCTACTCGTTGAAACGCACCTACAAACAGCCCGTCGCGGAGGGCGCTGTTCTACCGGTCATCGAGGTCGCCATGCTCGTCCTGCTGATCGCGGCTCCGACCTTTATCTACTTCACCGAGGCGGGCGGCGGCCCCGGCGCGCTGCATGCCCCGATCCTGATCTCGCTAGCAGCCGGTCTGATCGTCGGTGCGCTCGCGCAGGTGACGCGGCTCTGCATGGTCGGCGGCATTCGTGATTTCCTGCTCTTCCACCAGACACGGCTGCTGGTCGGTTTTCTTATGATCATTGTCGCGGCTCTGGTCTGCAATCTGCTCGTCGGCTCCTTCAGCCTCGGCTTCGTCGATCAGCCGATCGCGCACAGCGACGGCCTGTGGAATTTCCTCGGGATGCTGCTGGTCGGCTACGGCTGCGCCCTGCTCGGCGGCTGCCCTCTGCGCCAGCTCGTGCTCGCAGGCGAGGGCAATGTCGACTCGGCCGTAACCTTTATCGGACTGCTGATCGGCGCGGCCTTCGCGCACAACTTTGGTCTCGCCTCCTCCACGGCGGGCGCGACCGCAAATGGAAAGATCGCAGTCGTCATCGGCCTTGTCGTCGTGACCCTAATCGCAGCTGCCAATACTTTCCGCAGGGAATGAAAGGAGAATGAAAAATGATAGATGCAAGAGGAAGATCCTGTCCGGAACCGGTCATCATGCTGAAGAAGGCTCTTGAATCCAACGAAAACAACTATGAAATCATGGTCGACAACCACGTTTCCGTCGAAAATGTCACACGCTTTGCCGAGCACAGCGGCTACGAAGTCCATATCGAGGAGAAGGGGGACGACTTCCTCCTGACGCTCACACGATGAAGCGCTATATCGCAACCTTTTACTCCCATTTCGGGGCGATCCGCTTCGAGCGGGAGCTGCGCGCAAAGGGCTCCCGCGGGACGATCATGCCTGTTCCCCGGAACTTAAGCTCATCCTGCGGCACCTGCGTGGAGTTTGCGTCGGAGTCAGAGGATTTCCATGACCCGCACGGCGAAATCGAGCAGATTGTCCGCGTTTCAGACAACGGCTACGAATGTGTGTATCGTGCGGAAGACAGCTAGCAGCTCAAAAAACGGCAACGTAGCGGACTTGCGAAAGGAGACCCTCATGAGTGAAGATATCAAAATGACAAAGCTTGCGTCCTGCGCGGGCTGCGGTGCAAAGGTGGGCGCAGGCATGCTCGTAAAGCTGCTGAACGATCTGCCCGTCCGCCATGACGACCGGCTGCTCGTCGGCTATGACAAGAGCGACGACGCCTGCGTCTACGTGGTGGACGACGACACCGCGATCGTCCAGACGCTGGACTTCTTCCCGCCGATCGTCGACGACCCGCGCCTCTTCGGCCAGATTGCAGCCTGCAACGCGCTCAGCGACGTCTATGCGATGGGCGCTGAGCCAAAACTGGCGCTCAATATTATGACGATCTCCAGCGCGATGACGCGCGAGGCCGTGCAGGAGGTGCTGCGCGGCGGTTATGAGAAGGCTTTCGAGGCAGACACCATCATCGCCGGAGGTCACACGATCGAAGACCTGGAGCCAAAATACGGGCTCTCCGTGACCGGCTTCGTGCATCCGAAGCGCGTTCTGAAAAATTCCGGTGCGAAGCCCGGCGACGCGCTCATCCTGACAAAGCCGCTCGGCGTCGGCATTCTGACGACCGCGGCTAAAGCGGATCTTGTGAATGACGCCACCTTACAGAAGCTCTACGCACAGATGGCGCGGCTCAACCGCGCCGCCCGCGACAGCATGGTGAAATACGAGGTCCACAGCTGCACCGATGTGACCGGTTTTTCTCTCATGGGGCACAGCTACGAGATGGCAGCCGGCAGCGCGTGCTCGATTCATCTGCAGGCAGACGAGATCCCCTACCACCATGAAGCCTGGGAAATGGCGGATATGGGCTTCGTCCCCGCCGGGGCCTACCGCAACCGCGATTACGTGGAGCATCATGTAAAATGGGAAAAGCCGGTCCTTCGCCCGATGCAGGACATTCTCTTCGACCCGCAGACCTCCGGGGGACTGCTGATCGCCGTCGCCGAGCGGGACTCGCAGACGCTGCTGCGCGAGCTGCAGGCGCAGATGGACGACGTAAAAATCGTGGGTTATGTGACCGAATTAAAGGATCAGGAGCTCATCGTAGAATAATCACTCTGCTCAATCATTACCTGCGCTATGGCTACAGTGACAATAAAAGCGCCTGAAGCTCGTCAACCGACTGGACAATCCGGAACGGCTTTTCCGGAAGCAGCTCCTGCATTGTCCCGTAACCATACGATACCGCTATACAGGGGATCCCGGTTTTCCTGGCTCCGATAACATCGTGCGCCTTATCGCCGACCATAAAGACGCTTTCCCGCTTTTCGCCTAACTTCAGTCTTTTCAGTGCCTCCGCAATTACATCTGCTTTTCCGGTTCTCTTTTCATCCATCGTAGCGCCGACTACTTCATCAAAGTAATCCCTGATGTGAAAATGCTCCAGTATTTTCAGCACATAAAATTCCGGCTTGGAAGAGGCCACCGCCAGAAGGCAGCCCTTTTCTTTTAAAGCCTTCAGCATCTCTTCAATCCCGGGGTACGGTCTGTTCTCAAAGATACCGGTCGCTTCGTATCGTTCTCTGTAATACACGACCGCATTTTCCGCCTCAGCCCTGTTCATCCCGGAATATTCCATAAACTGTTCAATAAGGGGCGGTCCGATAAACACACGGAGCTTTGCGGCATCAGGCTCCGGTTTTCCCATCTTCTCAAGGGCATACTGAACCGATTTTACAATTCCCTCCCCCGACTCCGTCAATGTACCATCCAGATCAAATAAAATACATTTTCTCATATCTGCCTCTCCACATTCATTACTGCCAGTTTCGTTTCAGAACCTCACTTTTCAGCAAAAGGGTGCTCCGTGACGTCGCCTTAACAGGGTGGAGCTTTTCACGCCTGATCAAATCATTGATGTTCTGTCTGGAGCAGCCCAGTATCTCTGCCGCCTCCGCAGTATTGATAATCCGTCGCGCCGCAAAAGCTCGAAAATCTTCCATAACGAGCGGGACGCGCTCTCCATATTGATATAAAAGGTAGTCCGGAATATCCATATTCTCATCCCAGGCGACTCCGTGTCCGCCGGTCTCCATCCGCACGCTGTCGAACAACTCCTCATTTCTCAGCAGGACAGAAAAACGATCGCGTTCCCTGAACCAGCCGCTTAAGTCGCATCTGCGCACCAGCCCGTCCCGAAAGAAAACAAGCAGCGTGCTATGCCCCAGAGAAATAACATCCTCGACCCGTTTCTCAAAACGTCTCTGTATCTGCGGCGGCAGCTCCTGCTCCTTCATCGGCAAAAGATAGCAGTCGTCCTGCGCACACCTGCCCAGGGACAGCAGAATCAGCTCATATTCATCATACTCTTTCAGGCCGTTTTCTTTCAGCACCTGCCCGATATTCTGGCGGTCAGGGGGAACAATTCTCTGCTGCACCCACATTCTGCTCCAGTACGAGTTGACCGTTTTCTCTCCCTTTTTTACAAAGGAAGACAGGAGCAGCGGCGTCTCCCACTCGTCTGCTCCATCGGGAAGTTCAATGTAAAAACGCTTTTCCGCCTCATAATAGAGAAGCCATGCCAGATCCTTCTGAGTCTCCACGCTCTCATCCCTGATTGCAAATATTTTCATATACGCACCACCGTTTCCAGATCATATCCCATATTTTATCCCGAAGCTTCTGCGAAATCACATCGTCCAGCCCCTGCATGAGAAGCTCTCTGTGCTCAGGCAATAGTCGCCGCAGCTTCGGGAACTGCCCTGACGGTATAAATTTCAGATTTTCCAGTGTTGATCTGGAACCGATCCAGGTGTTTGTGAACCGATCTTCCATCACGTCATACCCCGCGACGCTCTCCTCTGTCAGACAGCTGAACAGCAAAGACAATCCATGGTCAAACAACGGAGCCAGACGCAGCGTCCGTTTCCGGCCATTGCGCAGCAATTCTATATTCGCGCCATGACGATCCCTGTTCAGAATAAGATAATCCACCACAAACATTGTATAAATATAGTCCGCCCACCCGTTGCGGATGCAGAAATCCAGCGGAGCTTCGCCTCTTTGATGCTCGCTTTCGTAATATACGTCCAACGCAATCTTGCTCTCTCCCCGCTGCTTGAAATCACGGGAAGCGCAGAGAAATACTTCCTGCCGCCGCTCGCCAACCAGAATATCCGCATGAATCAGCTGATAATGCAGATGCTCTACACCCAGCATCGTGAGCAACCGGTCGACGATCAGTTCATTTACACATTCATGGCCGACCACGCCACGCATACTATCGTAATTAGAAAGCTTATAATAAATCTTTTCCCCTCCCAATTCCGAGTATGCTTTCAGGAACGATCCGGCTGTCCCGGAAGAATTTCGGCTTCTCGTCCAGGATAAATATGTGAGATCCTGCTTTTCCAATACAATATCTCTACTCATAAAGCCCTCCTGAAAAAAGTATAGCCAACCACTTGTCATATGTCAAGTAGTTGGCTAAATTCATACTTGCAAGAAAACAGGCAATCTCCCGCTGCCTATTTCAGATACGCTCCGAAGAAGGCTTCCAGCTTGTCAAACGGAATGATGTCCATCCGGTCGTAGAGATCCGTGTGAACCGCTCCCAGAATGATCATCAGCTCCTTGTTATCGCCGGTCAGCTTTGCGAAGGCGTCCCTGCTGAAGTAGCAGGAGTGCGCTTTCTCGCCGTGGATGACGAGGACGGCACTGCGGATCTCCTGACTATACTGCAGGATCGTCATATTGAGGAAGGACTCGCAGCCCGTCACGTTCCAGCCGCCGTTGGAATTCAGGCTGCGGGGATGATAGCCGCGCTCCGTTTTATAATAATCATAATAGTCCTTCATGAAAAACGGCGCGTCCTCCGGCAGCGGATCGACCACGCCGCCACCCAGCGCGTAGCTGCCGTTTTTGTAATCCTCGATACGCTGCGCGCAGAGCGCCTTGCGCTTCTCATAGCGCGCCTCTTCGCTGTCCTCACTGTCAAAGTAACCGTTCACATTCACACGGGTCATGTCGTACATGGTAGAGGCCACGGTCGCCTTGACACGGGTATCCAGCGCCGCCGCGTTGAGCGCCATGCCGCCCCAGCCACAGATACCGATGATGCCGATCCGCTCCGGATCCACTTCGGTCTGCACGGACAGGAAATCCACCGCCGCCATGAAGTCCTCCATATTGATATCCGGGGAGGCCATATAGCGGGGCTGTCCACCGCTCTCGCCAGTGTAGGAAGGATCAAAGGCGATCGTCAGAAAGCCCCGCTCCGCCATGGTCTGCGCGTACAGGCCGGAGGACTGCTCCTTCACCGCGCCGAAGGGACCGCACACCGCGATGGCCGGGAGCTTACCGGACGCGTCCTTAGGCTCGTAGAGGTCCGCCGCAAGAGTAATGCCGTAACGGTTGTGAAACGTCACTTTTCTGTGGTTTACCTTGTCGCTCTTCGGGAATACCTTATCCCATTCCATTGTCAGGTTCAGTTTTTCTTCCATAAAAGATACCTCACTTTCAAATTTTATTTCAAAATACCATACTGCTCATCCGAAACGGCTTCCAGCCACTCGTTCGAGCTGTTTTCTCCCGGCACCTCCACGGCCAGATGAGAGAACCAGCTGTCCGGGGCAGCTCCATGCCAGTGTTTCACGCCGACCGGAATATTGATGCAGTCGCCCGGCTTCATCTCCACCGCAGCCTTCCCCCACTCCTGGTAATAGCCGCGGCCTGCCACGCAGATCAGAATCTGGCCGCCGCCCTTGTCTGCGTTATGGATATGCCAGTTGTTGCGGCAGCCCGGCTCAAAGGTCACATTGAAGATCCCGACCTGCTCCGTGGACACGGGAGCCAGATAACTCTGCCCGATGAAATATTTCGCGAAGGCGTCGTTCGGCGCGCCGATGGAGAATACCATCTGGGCAGCGTGAGCCGCCTTTGCATCCAACGACGCGAAATCTCCGAGCGTAGTACGCCCCACTGCCTGTACAATTTTTTCCATCATCAAATCCTCCCCGCCCATTTTTTCAGCTCCGCGACGCTCTGCCTGCCGTTCAGGAGCTTTCCGACTATGATTTCGGTATCCGGGGATACGGATGCTTTCAGGACATCCGCGGTGCGCCCGAATCCGCTGCCGCCGGAAGTAGCAAAGAGAACGATCCTCTTTCCGGAAAAATCATAGCTTTCCAGGAAAGTATTGATGATCGTGGGCGCGACGCCCCACCAGATCGGAAATCCCAGAAAGATCGTATCATATTCCGTGATACCGGCACTCTGATCCGCAAGCGCGGGCCGACTGGAAAGATCGTTCATCTCCACCGAGCTGCGCGACTTTTTGTTCGTCCAGTCCAGATCTTCACTGGTATAAGGCACCTGCGGCCTGATCTCATATACGTCTGCGTCTGCTGCCTGCGCCAGCGCCTTTGCCGCAGCTGCGGTCACGCCACTGGCTGAAAAATATGCCACCAGCTTTTTCCCTGCCATAACAAGGTCCTCCTTTTCTATTTTTCAGATTCATCACAAGGTGTTTTCATCTGCGACCCGGAAGTCGCTTTCTACTATTATGAGTATATCTTATACCCGGAGCAAAACAATAGCAAATACTTAATTTCTATTTCTGGTTATTCTTATATGTAATATCTGACAGAATCTCTGAACGCACAATTCCCCGTAATAAAACCGGTGCAGCCGACCTGACAGAGAGGCGGCTGCACATGCTTCCTTACTTCGCAAATGTCATGAACCATTCCACGGTCTGCGGATCATAATGGGAGAAGAACAGGCTCTGCGCAGTATCCAGAGCTTCCAGTTTCGCCATATCCTCCGCACTCAGCTCAAAGTCAAACACATCGAAGTTCTCGATCATGCGCTCCTTGTGGGTCGACTTCGGGATCACCACCACGCCGCTCTGGAGCAGGAAGCGAAGGGCTGTCTGCGCCGGAGTCTTTCCA
This sequence comes from Lachnospiraceae bacterium, assembly GCA_021202815.1. Lineage (GTDB taxonomy): Bacteria > Bacillota > Clostridia > Lachnospirales > Lachnospiraceae > Hominiventricola. Next base: position 21,825 of record JAJQCG010000117.1, read on the forward strand.
TATCCGGAGGCAACCTCCTTCAAAACCGGATTGTAGAAATAATCATTCTTTCCCTCCGCGAATGGTCCCCAGGATTCGATCTGCGTCCCGTATTTCTGCATCACGGCTTTGGCAGTTTTCTGCTGCTGGAAAAGATGTGTTTCCACCTGGTTGACCGCCGGGGCGATCTCGCAGAAGTTTGCGATGTCGATAAAACGATCCGGATAAAAGTTGGAAACGCCGATGGCGCGCACTTTGCCCTCCCTGCAGGCCTCCTCCATCGCCCGGTACGTCCCGTAATAATCGCCGAAAGGCTGATGGATCAGGAGCAGGTCAATATAGTCGCTGTGCAGTTTTTTCAGAGAATCCGCAATGGAGGCCTTCGCCTTTTCATAGCCCACGTTGCTGATCCACACCTTCGTGGTAATAAACAGCTCCTCACGGGGAAGTCCGCATTTCTGAATGGCCGCGCCCACGCCTTCTTCGTTATAATAAGCCTGCGCCGTGTCGATAGATCGGTAGTCGACGGAAATGGCGTCCAGCACACAGCGCTCTGTCTCCTCCGGCGGCGTCTGGTAGACCCCGTATCCAAGCTGCGGCATTTTTACCCCATTATTCAAAGTCACGTAATTCATATTCTTTTCTCCTTTCTGCTAATCGGATTTCTTTACAATTCGGAGTTTACAGCGAAATCAAAAGAATGTACAATAGCAATATCGGAATCTGCTATTCTTATGATGAATAGTAAAAAGGAAAGGGGACAGACCATGCTGAATCTCTGTGAACTGGAACAGCTCTGTGCATTCGCCAGATACGGGGCCTTGTCAAAGGCGGCGGAGGAGCTGCATATCTCCCAACCCACGCTGACCCGCAGCATGCAGCATCTGGAGGAAGAATTTGGCGTTGCCCTGTTTGTGCATGGAAAAAACCGCCTTTCGCTCAATGCAACGGGCGAAAAAGCGGTCGAATATGCCACTGCTCTTCTGGCGGACGCGGAAAACGCCGTGCTGCAGGTTCGCCGATTTGACCAGAGTCTGCGCACGATTCTTGTGGAATCCTGCGCTCCCGCCCCGCTCTGGAGCCTGCTGCCTGCGCTTTCGGAGCAGTTTTCTGACAAAACGATCTCCTCGCGGCTCGAGGATATCCGTCTGATTTTATGCCATGTAAAGGACAAAAGCTGCGAGATCGGCATTCTGCCCGGTCCGGCGGAGGATGAGGCGGTCGAGAGCCTTCCCTTCGTCCGGGAGGAGCTCTCCGTCTGCCTGCCGCCGGACCACACGCTGGCAGACCGGTCTTCCATCACGCTGGAAATGCTGAACGGCTATAACTGCCTGCTAAAATCGGACATTGGCTTCTGGAGCGAACTGTGCCGCAAAAGGATGCCTGCGTCCCGCTTTCTGGTGCAGACCGATGAATTTGAGTTCCGGGAGCTGGCCTTGAGCTCCACGCTGCCTTATTTCGTCACAAACCTTGCGCTGGAGGCGGATTTTGTGAAGGGGCGGGTTGTCATCCCGGTTTCAGACGCGGAGGCCAACGTCACGTTTCATCTGATTTTCCGAAGAGAAGATACCGGCATTTTTTCGAATCTCCGGCAGCCTGACAGACAAAGATGGTATACATAATTTGCTGTAAACGCAGCTCCCCTCATTTTGTCTTATTCCTTCATTTCTCAGGCCTTCTCCCATCCGGCCGCAATCTTCTTTTTCAGCTCTTCAAAAGTCTTGAGGCCGCTCAGCGCATCGTAGGCCGCCACACAGGAGGCTCCGGTCGCTGCCGCCAGATGAAGGCTCTCCTGCCAGGAACAGCCCTCCAGCGCTGCGCAGAGGAAGGCACCGATACTGGTGTCGCCCGCTCCGGTTCCCGAGAGAACCCGCTCCGGCCGGTAACTCCGCTCGAAGTGCTCCTGCTCCGCCCAGTCCTTCAGGGAATCGGCAAGTCCGCCCCCGATCTTCGCAAGCCGCTCACGCGAAGCGGTCTTAAGATACATGCCCGGAGCGCCGCATTTGATCAGGACAATCTTCGCGCCCCAGCTTAAAAGCTTCTCCGCCAGGGGGCAGATGTCCTCCTCCACAGAAAGCTGTTCGGTGATATCGCCTCCATTGCTCCTCGCCCGCCACTGCTCATATCGCGGACGGTCGATCATGAAGGCCAGCTCTTCCACGCTTGGCACGAAGAAATCCACATAGGGCATGACGCCCCGCAGAATCTCTTCCCAGTCAACGCGCCCCTCCTCACTGTCCGCCTCCAGGCTCGACGTGTCCAGGGAGGTGGCAACCCCCAGCTCTTTTACCCTCCGGAACATTTCCACCAGATTTCCGCCGTTCTCCTCCTGCATGCGGCGCATGGCAGTCGGATAGCCAAAGTGAAACAGCGAAGCGTTCCCGACCAGCGTATAATCCACATCCTCCGGTCCAAAGGTATTATTTGCTCCGGCGTCGTGCAGGATGACCCGGTCGATGCCCGGTACCGAGACAACCACAGAATACGAAGTCTCCTCACCGGAAACTTCCTTCATCCCACTGTCTGCACCTTTCTCTTTCAGCATGGATAACACCAGCCGTCCGAAATCGTTGTCGCCCACCTTGCCCATCAGCTCCACGTCCGCGCCGAGAAATTTCATCGCCAGTCCCGTGTTCGCCACGGAGCCTCCCAGATGGATGTCCGGCTCACCAACCGGCACCAGCTGTCCGGGCACCAGAAGATCCCCAATCCTGTCATAGTTTTTTTCCAGTGAGAAGGCCGGTGTGATGTCCAGACAGATATGCCCCGCGCAGACCGCTTTCCTTTTCTTCTGCCCATCCATGCCTTAAGCCCCTTTCTTCTGAGCTGTGCGGTACGAGATTCCTTCATACAACACATCGATCTCTTTCTTCTCCGGAAATCTCTCCGAAAATGCCCGGGCGCTCCCGGCCGCAACTCCATAGGCTGCCGCGCTCACGGCCGTCTCTCCCTGCAGATACCTGCACAGGAAACCGGCCACCATCGAATCTCCGGATCCCACCGTATTGATCACGGTTCCCCGCGGTGCGTCCAGAAGAATCCCTTTCCCATCGCTGTCCAGAAAATACGCGCCCTTTTTCCCCAGGGATACAAGCACATGAATCGCGCCCATCCGCTGCAGACAGCCTGCCGCCTCCTGCAGATCAGACAGCTGGCGAATCTTTTGGCTCACGATGCCCTCCAGCTCCTTCTGATTGGGTTTCACCAGAAGCGGATGATATTGCAATGTCGGAAGCAACAGCCTCTTTTCCGCATCCACGACCAGCTTCGCCCCGCGGCCGGTCGCCCGGGCGGCCATCTGCGCGTAAAAGTCTTCCGGCATCTCATCGGGTATATTGCCCGACAGGATCAAAATGTCGTCCTCTCCCACGCTCTCCGCCTGCCTCAGCAGCTGCTCCTGATGCTCAGCGTCAATTTTCGGGCCGTTTCCGTTGATTTCCGTCTCCCTGCCGTTGCTCTCCTTCAGCTTGACATTGATCCGAGTACAGCCCTCCGCAAGATGAATAAAATCCGTCTTACAGCCTTCCCTTTGCAGCTCCCGCTCGATCTCGTCCCCGACATAGCCGCTGACAAAACCGAGGCAGATGCTCGGTACGCCCATATGGTTCAGCACAACCGATATGTTGATGCCCTTTCCTCCGCAGAAATGAAGCTCCCGGGAGGCGCGGTTCAGCTGTCCAAGCGCCGCCTTCTTTGTGATCATGACATAGTCCAGAGCCGGATTTGTCGTCACTGTATAAATCATGCCGCCATACCTCCGCCGGATTCTTTTCTCATGTCCAGTCCAGTTCCCCGTTCGGAAGATATCTTCCATATTTGTGGATCACATGCTGCATCGCCGCGAAGTTCTCCGGTTTTGCCGACGAGTGTACGCTGTTGCTGGTGGCGCAGATGTATCTTCCGCCCGGCGCATGCGTGCGCAGCACTTCCTTTACATACTCCTCCATCTGCTCCGGCGTGTAATCGGTCAGCGGTGCGTTGCAGTCGATGCCGCCCATGACGGTCAGACCCGGATACTTCTTCTTGACCTCGATCTGATTGATGCCGGAATTCTCATCCAGCGGATGCATCGCCTGAATGCCGAAGCCCACCATGTCGTCCAGCAGAAGGTTAATGTTGCCACAGCAGTGCTTCAGCATATAAGCGCCGCGGCTCCTGGTGTACTCGCAGATCCTCTGAAGACCAGGCAGGAAGAACTCATCGAAATGCGCCTTCGACACGAGAAGGCTGGTCTTCGAGCCATAATCGTCGCCGGTCAGGATGAAATCCGCGCCGATATCCAGCGCTTTCTCCGCCAGCTTCAGATTGTGCTCCACGGAGACATCCACCAGCCGGTGTACCAGCTCCGGCTCCTCGATCAGGTTGATCATCATGTCCTGCATGCTGCTCAGGTAATAGCTGTAATTGAAACCATCGTGCAGATGAAAACCGATAAAGCGTTTTCCCTTGAAGCGTTTCACCAGCTCCCGCAGAAAGTCAAAACGAAAATCCTCCGTCGGATCCGGCGCCTGGTAGGCCATGGCGTCCTCCAAGGTGTAAATCGGGCCATGCATCGGGTGGGACACGACCTCATTGTTATACTGACGCACCGTTCCCCACTCATTCCGGACAATCCGCTTCTGCTCGTCTATCACCTCCTCGCGATACAGCTTCGACGGCGTCTCCGAGATCACCACATCAATGTCCAGCTCGTCGCAGAGATCCATGTAGCTACCGTCTCCGACGATTCCGCGCACGACACGCGGATCAATCATCAGCTCGAAGGGTGGCACGCGATCCGGGATTTCTCCATTCAGTACTCTGACCACTCTCTCATAAGAATTGATACTCTGTTTTCCTCCGTCGTCTTATGGGCATTTTGTAAGAATTTCGATTTTGTATTACAATAAAGATGATACAATGTACAATTTCAAAAGTTT
>JAJQCG010000181.1 GCA_021202815.1 Lachnospiraceae bacterium
CCACCCCACTGAGTACGGAACGCTGTATACGCGCGCGGAGCTGGAGGAGCTTTCCGCCCTCTGCCGCGCGCATGACATCCCGCTCTATCTGGACGGCGCACGCCTGGGCTACGCGCTGATGAGCTATCACACGGACGTCACGCTTCCGGACATCGCACGGCTCTGCGACGCCTTCTACATCGGCGGAACGAAAGTCGGCGCGCTGTGCGGCGAGGCCGTCGTCTTCACCGGTCACTGTACGCCGAAGCATTTTCTGACGCTCGTGAAGCAGCACGGCGCGCTGCTGGCAAAAGGACGACTTCTCGGCGTTCAATTCGACACGCTCTTCACGGACGAGCTGTATTTTCAGATCAGCCGCCACGCGATCGACATGGCAGAACTCCTGAAAAAAGGACTGCATGAGAAAGGATACACCTTCTACCTGGAATCCCCGACCAACCAGCAGTTTCTTCTCCTTCGCGACGAGGAGGTCGAGCGTCTGAAAAAGCAGGTAGCCTTCAGCTTCTGGGAAAAGCCGGACGCGGAGCACACAATCGTGCGCTTCGCCACGAGCTGGTCCACTACGGAGGAGGACATTGCACAGCTGATGCAGATCCTGTAAAGTTGTTCTTACAGAATCGTACCATCTGCTGCAAGGTCCTCATTGAGATCGGTGAGCGCATCGCCAGTGGACTGGATTTCGTTCGCCGTCCACGGCACGCCGCCCGCCGACTGCGGCCAGAGCCCGCCGGTGTGGTCCACATAGTAGGCCGAAAGGCCGGATTCCTTCAGCTGCTCCATCGACATGTTCTTCGTGAGCTGATAGATGATGGCACAGACGATTTCGAGGTGCGCCAACTCTTCCGTACCGATATCTGTCAGCACAGCCGTGCACTCCTTATAAGGCATCGTGTAGCGCTGCGAGAGGTAGCGCATGCTCGCACCCAGCTCCCCATCGGGACCTCCGAATCGCAGCAGGTTATACACTTCCACCCATTTTCTTCCGCTGCCTTTCCAGTTCCTTTTTCATCTGCCGCAGTGCGGTCTTCCGCTCCCGCTCCGTGAGGCTCTCCCAGCTTCTCTCGCCCTGCTCCGTAACAATGCGCGAGGGAAGCGCCGCCAGTTCCTTCGGTCTCCCCATATTCTCCTCACCTCCCTCCACCATGAAAGTCAACTCCTCCGGTTCCGCGCTTATATGCGGTTATTCATCCGTTCAGAAACAAAAATCATCATACAGGCTCACCCGCTCAGGACTTTCACAGTATATGCCGCCATTTTCCCGCATAGATTGGCAATATGAAAACCGCAGCCGCCTACATCCGCGTCTCCACCGAGGACCAGCTCGAATTTTCCCCGGACAGCCAGTTGAAGCGCATCAAGGAATATGCCCGGGCGCACGACATGTGCCTGCCGGACAAATACATCTATCTGGACGAGGGTTTCAGCGGCAGGAAGGCGCAGAACCGCCCCGCCTTTCTGCGCATGATCGCCGAAGCAAAGCGAAAGCCCCCGTCCCTTTGACGTGATCCTGCTCTGGAAATTCTCCCGCTTCGCGCGGAATCGCCAGGACAGCATCCTCTACAAATCTATGCTGCGCCGGGAGTGCGGCATCGACGTACTCTCCATTACGGAGCAGCTCTCCGGCGATCCGACCTCCATCCTGATCGAGGCGCTGCTCGAAGCCATGGACGAGTACTACTCCATCAACCTCGCGGAGGAAGTGCGCCGCGGCATGAATGAAAAATTTTCACGGGGCGGCGTCGTCTCCGTCCCGCCCTTCGGCTATCACATGGAAAATGGACATTTCGCACCCGATCCGGCGCGTGCGCCGTCCGTCTCCATGATCTATGAGGATTTTCTGCATGGAAACTCCTGCCGTGCGATTGCGCGGAGACTGAATGAAAGAAACATACGGACCACACGTGGAAATCCCTTCGAAGCCCGCGCTGTCCGCTATATTTTAGGCAACCCGGTCTACACCGGAAAGCTGCGCCGGAACGTGCAGGGTGAGATGACGCTCGTGCAGGGTGATCATAAACCGCTGATTTCAGAAATCCTTTTTCGAGATGTGCAGGAAAAGCTGAAAGAATCCGACATCGCTCTCATAGAAAAACCCGCGCCCTCCGTCTTCCTGTTTCAGGGACTCGTGCGCTGCGGTGACTGCGGCGGCGCTCTCACCAGAAGCTCCCGGAGCGGCGCGCTGCAGTGCTGCCACTACGCGAAAGGAACCTGCCCGCGGAGCCACTATCTCTCCATACAGGAGCTGGAAACAGTCACACTTCAGGCCATAAAACGGGATCTTGCCGACACGGGCGAGGAATTCGCGCTTCTCTACGCCTCCACTCCGGAAATCCGGCAGAAAAACGAACTGCTCCGAAGCATCATCGAAAAGATTGTGTTCCGGAGCAGCAGCAAGGATATCTGTATCTGTTATCGCGACCTCTTTCGCGCGAGGTAGACGGCGGGGATCAGCATCGGGAAAATCTCAAGCCTGCCCGCCAGCATGTCAAAGCAGAACACCAGCTTCGACAGATTGGAAAATGACGCAAAGTTCTGCGTCGCGCCGACGCCGCCCAGGCCGGGGCCGATGTTGTTAATCGTCGCGGCCACGGCGGTAAAGTTCGTGATCCCATCGAAATTGTCGAGCGAGATAATCAGTAGCGAGCACACAAAAATAACGATATAGGTGATCAGGAAAACGTTGATCGAGCGCAGCACCTCGTGTTCCACCGTCTTTCCCTCAAAGCAGATCTTGCGCACATTGCGCGGATGGATGATAAAGTCCAGCTCCTTCAGCACCGTTTTCGCCATGATTTTGACGCGCATCACCTTGATGCCGCCGCCGGTGCTTCCCGCGCAGGCGCCGATGAACATCAGGAGCACCAGGATCGTCCGCGACAGCTCCGGCCACTGGTCAAAATCCGCGGTCGTGAAGCCCGTCGTCGTGATGATGGATGCTACCTGGAAAGCCGCGTGGCGCAGGGTCACGCCTACATTCTGATAGATATGGTAAATATTGACCACAATCACGAGGACGCTCACGCCGATGATCCCGAGATAGGTCCGCAGCTCCTCACTGTGCAGACCGTCCCTGAACTTCTTCATGTAGAAGAGGAAATAGACGTTGAAATTCACGCCGAACAGGATCATGAAAACAGTGAGAATCCACTGCGTCACCGCATTATAATCCGCCGCGCTGCTGTTCAGCACGCCGAAGCCGCCGGTTCCCGCCGTGGCAAAGGCCAGGTTGATCGAGTCGAAGATCGGGCAGCCGGACACAAGCAGACAGACCATCTCGACCACGGTCAGAAACATATAGATCAGATACAAAAGCTTCGCCGAGCCGCGCACCTTCGGCACCAGCTTGCCGACGGAAGGTCCGGGGCTCTCCGCCTTCATCAGATACATGCTGGACGCGCCCGTCGAGGGCAGCACCGCCAGCACGAAGACGAGAATTCCCATGCCACCGATCCAGTGCGAAAAGCTCCTCCACATCAGCACCGCGCGCGGAGCCGCCTCCACGTCCGCCATGACCGTGGAACCGGTCGTCGTAAAGCCGGAAATAATCTCAAAGAGCGCGTCCACCGGATTAGGGAAGGAGCCGCTTAAGTACAGCGCCAGCGCGCCGAAGAAGCTCATGGCAATCCAGCACAGCGCCACACTCGTGTAGCCCTCCACGGAAAAAATCGTCGTATTCTCCGGTTTTTTCCGGCCCCGCATCAGCCATCCGCATACAATACAGATCAGCGATGTCGCGAGAAAAGCCCACAGGCACTCCTCCCGGTAAATCAGAGCAGTCAGCGCCGGCAGAAGAAGAAATAAAGCTTCCAGCTGCACCACACTTCCAATGATATAGCGTACCATTTTCCTGTTCATCGCCGCTCTCCCGCCTTATCCCGCCGCTTGCGTTTTTTTCAGAATATCCCGCAGATCCTTCAGCTCGCCGGTGCTCGTCGTAATGACGACGACGGAATCACCGACCCGGAGGCAGTCCTGCCCCTTGGGGATGATGGTCTTTCTTTTCCGGTAGATCGCGCAGACCAGCAGATCGTCTCGGAGCTTCAGCTCCTGCAGCGGTACGTCCGTCAGCTCGCTCTGCTTGTGAATAATAAACTCGAGCGCCTCCGCCTTCCCGTCCACCAGCCGGTACAGCGACTGCACGTTGCTGTCGATCGAATTCTGCATCGCGCGCACATACTGGATGATCGTCTCAGCAGTGATGTGCTTCGGATAAATCAGACTGCCGATGTCGAGAGAGCCGATAATCGCGTGATAGGTATCCTGATCGACCTTGGTGATAATCTTTGCCCTGCTCATATGCTTGGCATAGAGGGACATCATGACATTCTCCTCGTCCTGATTGGTCAGCGCCGCAAAGCCCTCAACCCGCGCCAGGCCCTCCTCTGCGAGGAGCGACTCATCACGCCCGTCCCCATAAATGATCGTGGCCTTCGGCAGCAGGTCGCTCAGCAGCTCACAGCTCGCGCGGTCCTTCTCCACGATCTTCACCTGAATGCCCATCTCGATCAGGCGTCTTGCCAGATAGAAGGCAACCTTGCCCCCGCCGATCAGCATCGTATTTTTCACCTGATTTGTCTCGATCCCGATCATCCGGAAAAAGCGGCTCGCGTTCGCCGGCGAGGCAACGATGGAAATCGTATCGCCCTCCTGCAGCTCCATATCGCCGTCCGGGATCAGCGTCTGTCCCTGCCGCTCGACAATGCAGATCAGCACCTCGCAGCGGGACAGCTCCGGCAAATCCTTAATTTTTTTCGCGCAGAGCGGATTGCCCGGCTGCAGATGGAAACGCAGCAGCTCAATCCGTCCATTGGCAAAGGTATCGATATCGATCGCGGACGGGAAGCGGAACAGTCTCGAAATCTCCATCGCAGCTGTCAGCTCCGGGTTGATGACCATCGACAGACCGAGATCCTCTTTAAAATGATGAATCTCCTGATGATAGACCGGATTGCGCACGCGCGCGATCGTCTGGCAGCCGCCCGACTTCTTCGCGATCAGACAACAAAGCAGATTCACCTCGTCCGCATCCGTCACCGCGATCAGCAGATCCGCACTGTCAACGCCCGCCTCCATCTGAATGTTCAGGCTCGCGGCATTTCCGATCACGCCCCTTGCGTCAGCGGCATAGACTACACGCTGCACCGCCTCTGAATTCTCATCGATCACCGTAACGTCGTGTTCATCCTGACAGAGCTGCTCCGCCAGAACCTGTCCGACCTGTCCGCAGCCCGCGATAATAATATTCATCCTTCGCCTCCATATCTCCCCGCTTTTCAAAGATATCTTAACTATAGCACCGCCGCCCGAAAACTGCAATCCCAAACAGACATGCCGCCGGATAATGCCTGTCTGTATAACCTGCCGCAGTCGGGACCTCTGAACTGGGAGATAATCAGCTTCGCCATCTCCGGATTCGGATTGGTGATGTTCACGGGATACTCCAATCTCTTTTCATAATTCCACATTCAGCAGACGCCTCCTTCCCAGGGCCAGGGCTGCTCTACCCAGTCCCATTTTCCATCCATGCCCGTCGCGCAGTCGATGTTCAGCGGCCCGTAGAGCGCCGCGTAGTCCTTCAGCGCCTGTTCGCGAAGCATTTTATTCTCCTCAAAGTAAGCCAGGGCCGCTGGATCCTCCGGGTGCGTGTCGAGATACAGATTCGACTCCACGACCGCGAAGCTGACCATATCCACCCAGTCCAGCATCTGTTTCCTGCTCGGTTTACTGTTCTGCGCCATCTACCTGCATCCTCCTCTCACGCCGAGAAACGGCTTATAAAGCTCCGGAAAAATCGTGCCGCGGGAAAGGCCTTTCTCCAGATCATAGACGGTGTGCCAGTACTGCCAGGGCACATAGTCCATGGCGAGCGGATACTCATCCAGGCCCATGCGCATGGCCATGCCGCCACGAGTCGCGGGACATCTCTTAAATTGTTCCATTTTTCACCAGAATCCTTTCTTTTTCTTCTTTCCCTTTATCTTGTGTGAGCACAAAAAAAAGGTGATAGAAACGGTTCTACCACCCTTGAGTCCGTGATATCCTCAACGCCTGTGTTCGTGCGTGAACAGATGATCCTGGCAGTACTCATAGCTGCCGACGCATTTGGAGCAGAAGCGGAACTCGAGATCGTCGCCGTCCGCTTCCGTGCGTCCGCAGATTGCACAACGATGGTGTCCCTGCCCCTGCGCAGCCGTGCGAATCTGCTTCGTGTAGGTCCTGCGGCGCTTCGCCTGCTTCGGTGAAAACTGACTCTTCCTGCTTGCAAGGAAGAAAACAATGAAATTCAACAGCGATACGAGCGCTGCCACGCTGTTCGCCCGGTAGGCAAAGATACCGGCATTCAGCAGTGAGAACCACAGCGAGCTCCCGACCGGCACGAAGAAACCTGCCAGAATCGTCAGGCCATAATAGACGCCTTCAATGATTCCAAGCCACTTCGCCTTGATTGGAATGATAAAGAAGAGCATAAACTGCACATCCGGAAACAGCGCCGCGTACACAAGGAGGAGCGAAAGGTTCAGGTAAAAGGAGCCGAGCGAAAGGTTCACACCCATGATCAAATAAATCAGAAGGCAGGCGATCACATGCAGCAGCATTCCTGAAAAGAAATACAGATTGAAGCGGAACGCGCCCCACTGGTACTCCAGCGCCCGCCCGATCAGATAATAAAGGTAGAGCGCGAACATGATGAACAGGATGTTCGACGAGGGCGGCTGAATAATAAAGGTAAAGATACGCCAGATCTGCCCGTGCAGAATCGCCCTCGCGTCCAGCGCCAGCCATGTGCTGTAGAGATTCGGTGCGAAAATATCAATCACAAAACCCAGTGCATACAGCATGATAATATAATTCATCAGGTTGTGAATCGCGTATTTCCCGAACCTGCGCTCCATCCTGTCAAGCCATTTCATTGCAAAAAATCCTCCTTCAGATCAGTTAATCTACAGTATACGCCCGGCGCAGCAAAAAAACAATGCCGACCCCGGGCAATCTTAACGGAAATTTTATAGACTTACCCCGCCGTTGCGCATATAATCTAGCATGGTTTATATTGAAAACAAAAGATGCGAGGTGAAAGGCGGTCTTTACCGCCGAGAATCATATGAATCCATGTTATCGACTGGGAATCGACATCGGTTCCACCACTGTAAAAATCGCGGTGCTCGACGAGGAAAACCATTTTCTGTTCTCTGACTATGAGCGCCATTTCGCAAATATTCAGGAGACGCTGGCGGAGCTTCTGGAGCGCGCCACCGAAAAGCTCGGGCCAATCGACATCTGGCCCGTCATCACGGGTTCGGGCGGACTGACGCTCGCACAGTATCTGGACGTTCCCTTCGTGCAGGAGGTCGTCGCGGTCGCGGAGGCGCTCGAAACCTACGCGCCGAAGACCGACGTGGCGATCGAGCTCGGCGGCGAGGACGCGAAGATTATCTATTTTGAGGGCGGCAACGTTGAGCAGCGCATGAACGGCATCTGCGCCGGAGGTACCGGCTCCTTCATCGACCAGATGGCCTCCCTTCTGCAGACCGACGCGAGCGGACTCAATGAATACGCAAAAAATTATAAGGCGCTCTACTCGATTGCGGCGCGCTGCGGCGTCTTCGCGAAAACGGACATCCAACCCCTGATCAACGAGGGTGCGACGAAGGAGGACCTGGCAGCCTCCATCTTCCAGGCGGTCGTCAACCAGACGATCAGCGGCCTGGCCTGTGGCAAACCGATCCGCGGACATGTCGCCTTCCTCGGCGGCCCGCTGCACTTCCTCTCGGAGCTGCGCGAAAGCTTCATCCGCACGCTGAAGCTCGATGAGGAGCACACGATCATCCCGAAGTTTTCCCATCTCTTCGCAGCCTCCGGCTCGGCTCTCCTCTCAAAGAGAGAGAACGCCATTCCTGCAAAGGACATGATCGACCGGCTGCACGCGAAGATTGAGATCGCCTTCGAGATCGGCCGCCTCGACCCGCTCTTTAAAGACCAGGCCGAGTTTGACGCCTTCGAGAAGCGGCACGCACAGGCCACCGTGCAGAAGCGGGATCTTGCAAGTTATGAAGGCGACTGCTTCCTCGGCATCGACGCCGGTTCGACAACGACGAAGATTGCGCTGGTCGCGGATGACGGCTCACTGCTCTACTCTTTCTATCACAATAACGACGGAAGCACCCTACATATCACGCTCGAAGCGCTGAAAGACCTGTTCGACCATCTGCCCGAGAAAGCGCACATCGTCCGCTCCTGCTCCACCGGCTACGGCGAAGCGCTCGTAAAGGCCGCGCTGATGCTCGACGAGGGCGAGGTCGAGACGATCTCCCACTACTACGCGGCGTCCTTCTTCGACCCGGATGTGGACTGCATCCTCGACATCGGCGGGCAGGATATGAAGTGTATCCGTATCAAAAATCAGACCGTTGACAACGTGCAGCTCAATGAGGCCTGCTCGTCCGGCTGTGGCTCCTTCATTGAGACCTTTGCAAAATCGCTGAACCTCTCGATCCAGGACTTCGCGCAGGCAGCGCTCTTTGCGCAGCACCCGATCGATCTGGGCACGCGCTGCACGGTCTTCATGAATTCGCGCGTCAAGCAGGCGCAGAAGGAGGGCGCAGGCGTCGACGACATCTCCGCCGGCCTCGCCTACTCGGTCATCAAGAACGCGCTTTTCAAGGTTATCAAGGTCTCGGACGCCTCCTCGCTCGGCAGCCACATCGTCGTGCAGGGCGGCACCTTCTACAACAACGCGGTGCTGCGCAGTCTCGAGACGATCACGGAGTGTGAGGTCATTCGCCCCGACATCGCCGGTATCATGGGCGCTTTCGGCGCGGCGCTGATTGCGCGCGAGCGCTATGAGGGGCAGATGACGACGATGCTGAGCCGCGAGGAGATGGAGGCGCTCGAATATTCGACCTCCATGACGAAATGCCGCGGCTGCACGAACAACTGCCGCCTGACCATCAACAAATTTTCCGGCGGACGCCGCTACATCTCCGGCAACCGCTGCGAGCGCGGACTCGGCCAGAAGAAGAAGGAAAACCCTGCGCCGAACCTCTTTGCCTACAAGCTGGAACGGCTCTTCGGCTACGAGCCGCTCCCGGAAGCGGAGGCTGTGCGCGGTCTCGTCGGCATTCCACGCGTGCTGAATATGTACGAGAACTACCCCTTCTGGTTCACCTTCTTCACGAAGCTGAAGTACCGGGTGGTGCTCTCCCCCGACTCGACGCACGAGATCTACGAGCAGGGCATCGAGTCGATTCCCAGCGAGTCCGAGTGCTATCCGGCCAAGCTGGCGCACGGTCATATTATGTGGCTGTTGCAACACAATATACCGTTCATCTTCTACCCTTGCGTGCCCTATGAGCGGCAGGAGTTTGCGGATGCGAACAACCATTACAATTGCCCGATCGTCACCTCCTACGCGGAAAATATTAAGAACAACGTGGAGGAACTGAAAAGCGAAGAGGTCGACTTCCGCAATCCCTTCCTGAGCTTTGAGTCGCTCGAGATTCTGACAAAGCGGCTGATCGAGGAGTTCGAGGGCGAACAGGGCATGACAGCGGCAGAGATCACGGACGCCGCGAAGGCAGCCTGGGAAGAGCTGCGCCAGGAACGCCTCGACATTACGAAAAAGGGCGAGGAAACCCTGAAATGGATGGAGGAACACCACGCGCACGGCATTGTGCTGGCAGGCCGCCCCTACCATGTTGACAATGAGATTAATCACGGTATTCCCGAGCTGATCAACGGTTACGGACTCGCCGTGCTGACCGAGGACAGCGTCTCGCATCTGCTCTCCGGCGAGCGGCCCTTACGTGTCATGGACCAGTGGATGTACCACTCCCGCCTCTACGCGGCCGCGGATTTCGTGAAGACGCGCGACGACCTCGACCTGATCCAGCTGAACTCCTTCGGCTGCGGGCTCGACGCCGTGACGACCGACCAGGTGAACGAGATTTTAAGCAATTCAGGCAAAATCTACACCTGCCTCAAGATCGACGAGGTCAGCAACCTCGGCGCGGCTCGTATCCGCGTGCGTTCGCTGCTCTCAGCCATCCGCGTGCGCGAGAAGAAGCAGGAGAAGCGCTGCATCGTGCCTTCTTCCTATGAGCGCGTGCTCTTTACCGAGGAGATGCGGAAAACCTATACCATCCTCTGCCCCGACATGTCGCCGATCCACTTCAATCTGCTGCAGCCGGCCTTCCGCTCCTGCGGCTACAAGATCGACGTGCTGCCGCGAGCCGGTCGGAAAGCCGTGGACCTCGGTCTGAAATATGTCAACAACGACGCCTGCTACCCCTCGCTGATCGTCGTCGGGCAGATCATGGAGGCTGTTCTCTCCAGCCGCTACGACCTCACGAAAACCGCCATTCTGATCACCCAGACCGGAGGCGGCTGCCGCGCGTCGAACTATATCGGCTTTATCCGCCGCGCGCTGGAGAATGCGGGGTATCCGGATGTTCCGGTTATCTCTGTGAACTTAAGCGGACTCGAGAAGAACCCGGGCTTCAAGTACACTCCTGAGATGCTGATCAAGGCGCTCTATGGGCTGATCTTTGGCGATCTGTTTATGAAGGTGCTCTACCACACCCGCCCCTATGAGATCGTGCCGGGCGAGGCAAACCGGGTCTATGAGCAGCTGAACGAGCGCTGCAGCCAGTTCCTGATGCAGAAGCATCCGTCCTGGAGAGGCTTTAAACGCCTTTGCAATGAGATCGTCGAGGAATTCGACCACATCCTCGTGACGAATGAGCAGAAGCCGCGCGTCGGCGTCGTCGGAGAGATCCTCGTGAAGTTCTCGCCGTCCGCGAACAACGGTCTGGTGGATCTGCTCGAAGCGGAAGGCGCGGAGGCGGTCGTGCCGGACCTCATGGATTTCCTGCTCTACTGCTTCAAGAATACGGAGTTCAAGGCGCAGTACCTGGGCAAGAAAAAGAGCACTGCCCGCATGGGGCGGCTCGGCATCCGCGCTCTGGAATTTTTCCGCGCTCCGGCAAACAAGGCGCTGGCCAGGAGCCTGCACTTCTACCCGGCCTCAAATATCGACCACATGGCCGATATGGCAAAGGAGATCGTCTCCCTCGGCAACCAGACCGGCGAGGGCTGGTTCCTGACCGGCGAGATGCTCGAGCTGATCGAGAACGACACGCCGAACATCGTCTGCACACAGCCCTTCGCCTGCCTGCCGAATCACATCGTTGGCAAGGGCGTCATCAAGGAGCTGCGCCGCCGCAACCCGGAAGCGAACATCGTCGCGATCGACTACGACCCCGGCGCAACCCAGGTCCACCAGCTGCACCGCATCAAGCTGCTGCTGAGCACAGCCTGGAAGAACCTGGAACGACGGAAAGAAGCCTGACAAGGCTCTTCCGAGGCTTACGAAATCGCATGGAGTATTTTCCACGAGAAGCGATTCGATGGACGAAAAACACCACACACTGACAGCAAGAGAACCATCCAGGCCTTCTTGGATGGTTCTCCTGCAGAATGGAGATTATGATGAAATTAAGATATGGAATCCTCAGCACCTCCTCCATCACCCCGCGCTTCATCGCCGCGGTTCGGGACACTGACAGCAGCGAGGTGCTGGCGCTCACCTCCCGCAGTCTCGATCCGGCGAAGGAGAAAGCGCGGCTCTGGAATGTCCCGCGCGCCTATGGCAGCTACGAGGAGCTGCTCGCCGACCCGGATATTGACGTCGTCTACGTCTCGATGGTAAACAGCCTGCACTACCAGTACGCAAAGCTGGCGCTGGAAAGCGGGCACCACGTGCTCTGTGAGAAGTCCTGCATGCTATCCGCGGAGGATTCCCGTAATTTATTCGCAATCGCACGGGAAAAGGGGAAATTTTTCATGGAGGCCGAAAAGGTTGTCTTTCTCCCCGTCATGCAGGAAATCAAACAGATGATCACGGAAGATGTCCTCGGAAAAGTTACGATGGCGGATTTCTCCAGCTCCTTCGACCCGGGCTACAATTCCTGGTTCTTCAGCGAGGAGCTTGGCGGCGGCCCGCTCTATTCGAACGGCGTCTACTGCCTGCAGTTATTACAGTATCTTTTTGACAGCAGGGTCACTAAAGCGCAGGGACTCTGCACACACAGCGGCTCCGGCGTGGAGGATCAGTTCGCCATGAGCTTCCTTCTGGAAAACGGACTGCTTGCTGTAAATAAGACGAGCACCCGTTCCGAGACCTCTCACTCCGGCTGGCTCTACGGCGAAAAAGCCCGCGTCGAGATCCCGTCCTACTGGAAGGCACGCGAGGCGACGATTCATTTCGGCGACGGCAGCGTAAAAACACTCTCTCACCCCTGCGAACACGAGCTCGTCTACGAGGTGGAGCACGTCGCGGACTGCATCAAAAAAGGACTCATCGAGAGCCCCATCATGGCAGAAAAGAGGACCGTATCGGCCATCTCTGTCCTGACTTCCATCAAAAATTCCTTCTAAGCCTTCAAACCACACTCTGACGGAGTGCAGCGGGCGCTGTCAAATGAAAGCAGCGCCCTTATCTGTGAATACGATAATCTTACCGATTTTCGATCTGCCAGTCGATCGGCGTCAGACCATTTCGCGTGAGAAACTCGTTCGTCCGGCTGAAATGATGACAGCCGAAGAAGCCGCGATAGGCCGAGAGCGGGCTCGGATGCGGCGCCTCGAGGATCAGATGCTTCGGATTGTTCAGCATCTCCTTCTTGCGGCGGGCCGGCGTTCCCCAGAGCAGGAAGACGATCGGGCGATCCTGCTCGTTCAGCACGCGGATCGCCGCATCGGTGAACTCCTCCCAGCCAATGCCGCGGTGGGAATTCGCCTGGTGCGCGCGCACGGTCAGCACCGTGTTCAGCAGCATGACTCCCTGCCTGCCCACTTCTCGAGGTAGCCATTATTGGGAATATAACAGCCGCAGTCGTCGTGCAGCTCCTGATAGATATTCACGAGCGAGGGCGGGATCTCGACGTCCGGCTTCACCGAGAAGCACAGGCCGTGTGCCTGCCCCTCCCCGTGGTAGGGATCCTGCTCGAGGATGACGACCTTTACCTCTGCAAGCGGCGTGAAGGTGAAGGTGTTGAAAATGTCGTCCGCCGGGGGAAAGATCAGGCGGGTACTGTACTCCTGTTTGATTGTCTTATACAATTTCGCATAATATGGTTTCCCAAACTCCGGCTTCAGGGGTTCTAACCAGTCATTTGCTATCGCAGCCATCTTCTCTTCCTCCCGCTCACAGACGTACAGACACTCCCTGCTCCCGCAGGTACTCCTTCACCTGCCGGATCTCCAGCTCCTTATAGTGGAACAGTGACGCCGCCAGCGCCGCGTCCGCCCTGCCGTCCGTCAACGCCTCCCGAAAATGTTCGAGCGTTCCCGCGCCTCCCGATGCGATCACCGGCACCGGTACATTTTCCGCGATCGTTCTCGTGAGCTCAATATCATAACCGGCCTTCGTGCCGTCGCAGTCCATGCTCGTCAGCAGAATCTCACCCGCGCCGAGCTCACAGACCCGCATGGCCCACTCAACCGCGTCGATGCCCATATCCACGCGTCCGCCGTTCTTGTAGATCGTCCAGCCCTTTCCATTCGCCCGCCGCTTCGCGTCGATAGCGACGACCACGCACTGGCTGCCGAACTTGTCCGCCGCCTCGCTGATCAGCTCCGGGAGCAGGATCGCCGCGGAATTCACCGAAATATTGTCCGCTCCTTCGCGCAGCAGCAGACGAAAATCCTCGACTGTGCGGATACCGCCGCCGACCGTGAAGGGAATGAAGACCGTCTCCGCCACACGGCGCACCATGTCCACAACCGTCTTCCTCGCGTCCGAGGATGCCGTGATGCCGAGAAAGACCAGCTCGTCCGCGCCGGCCCGGTCATAGGCCGCGCCCACGGCGACCGGATCGCCGGCGTCCCGCAGATTGACAAAATTGACGCCCTTTACGACGCGCCCCGCGTTCACATCCAGACAGGGAATAATTCTCTTTGTAAACATCCTCTCCTCCTTACGCCAGCTCCGCAAAGTTTTTCAGCATTTTCAGTCCGACCTCGCCGCTCTTTTCCGGATGGAACTGACAGGCAAACACATTGCCGCGCTCAACCGACGCGTGAATGCGCGTGCCGTACTGCGTCGCCGCCGTCACGATCGCTTCTTCCTTCGCCTTCAGATAATAGGAGTGGACAAAATAGACATAGGGGTGAGCCGGAATGCCCCGGAACAGATGCCCGTCATTTTGAAGTTCGAGTGAATTCCAGCCCATATGGGGAATCTTAAGGCCCTCCGTCTCCGGTATTTTGAGAATCTCGCCCTCCAGAATACCGAGTCCCGCCACACCGGGCGACTCCTCGCTGCGCTCGAACAAAAGCTGCAGCCCCAGGCAAATACCGAGGAACGGTCTTCCGTCCGCCGTCACCTCACGAATCACGTCAATGAGATCATACTTCTCCAGATGCCGCATGGCGTCGCCAAAGGATCCCACGCCCGGCAGAATCACCTTGTCCGCGTTCAGGATCCGCTCCCGGTCCCGCGTAACCCAGACCTCCTGCCCAAGGGAAACAAGAGCTTTCTCCACGCTGCGGATATTTCCCGCATCATAGTCGATAATCGCTATCATTCCACTGCTTTCCTTCTTTCGATATAATGATAAAGTATAGCACGAAATCCGGCCCTTAACCACTGCATTTTCACGCAAAAAGATGGAGCCTGCAAAAGCGGCTCCACC
The DNA here is from genome assembly GCA_021202815.1 of Lachnospiraceae bacterium. GTDB lineage: Bacteria > Bacillota > Clostridia > Lachnospirales > Lachnospiraceae > Hominiventricola. The sequence goes on from JAJQCG010000181.1 coordinate 14,694, forward strand.
TTTTTGGCCAGAAATTGTTATTTCCTTATGCTACAAGCTCTTTCGCTCTCTGCGCGCAGGACGCAGCGTCCTCCGTGTAGGCGTCGGCGCCGATCTCATCCGCGAAAGCCTGCGTAATCGGGGCTCCGCCGACCATAACCTTGATCTTCGAACGGAACGGCTGTGCGTTCAGAAGCTCAACAGCCTCCTTCAGAGCCGGCATCGTCGTGGTCAGAAGCGCAGAGCAGCAGATAATCTTCGTATCCGGATTCTGCTCATAGGTCTCGACGAACTTCTCCTTCGGAACATCAACACCGAGATCAATCACCTCGAAGCCCGAGGACTCCAGCATCATCGCGACAAGGTTCTTGCCGATATCATGCAGATCGCCGGCGACCGTCCCGATGATAACCTTGCCTGCCGCTCCGGCCTCGCCGGTCGCCAGATGGGGCTTAAGGACCTCAACGCCCTTCTTCATGGCTCTCGCCGCTACCAGCATCTCCGGAACGAAGATCTCGCCTTCCTTAAACTTCGCGCCGACCTCGTCCATAGCCGCGATCATGCCCTCGTTCAGAACCGTACTGGGATCACATCCGTCGTCCAGAGCTTCCTGTACCGCAGCTCCGATGAGCTTCGCTTTTCCTTTTACTACAAGATCATAAACTTCCTGAATTCCTGCCATTTTATTTTCCTCCATATTTTAAAATAATTTATTCCTGAGCGGCGGGCGCGGGAGAATGGCGTTCCCCTGCGTCGCCGCCAATGGCCTTGTTAATATCAGCTTACTTCTTCGGTCCGAAGATTCCTTCGCGGTAAGCGCTGATGTACTCCATGCAGTAATCGTCCTCTCCGAGCAGGGCCTCCGTCGCATAAATCACGCCCATCATATCCCTGTTCAGCGGATCGAGGATGGCGCTGTCCAGCCCCGCCTTCATCGCGAGTACCGTAAAGCCAAGGTTCACCATCTTCCGAACCGGAAGGTTAAAGGAAATATTGCTGACCGCCGCGGTAATGTGAATGCTCGGGCAGCGCTTCCGCACGGTACTGATGACCTCCTCGTTCAGCGCAATGCCGTCCTCTGAGGTGCAGAGCATCTCGACCAGCGGATCGATGTGCATCTGAGACTGCTTAATCCCGTACTCTTTTGCCTTCTCCAGTATGTGATCAAAAACCCGCAGACGATCCGCGGCACTCTTCGGAATACCGGTATCGTCGGACAGCAGGCAGATGACCTCCCACTTCGTCCCCGCGATCAGCGGAAACAGCTTGTCGATCTTGTCGCCTTCGCCTGACACCGAATTGACCAGGCCCGGCTTCTTTACATAAAGGATAACCTGCGTCAGCACGTCCGCGCTGGGGCTGTCCACGGAGATCGGCGTATCCGTCGCTTCCTGGATGCAGTCGATCATCCATTTCAGCGTCTCAACCTCTTCTGCCTCCGGCACCGAAGCGCAGCAGTCGATAAAAGTAGCGCCCGCGTCGGCCTGTGCCTTCGCTCTGTTTTTAATGAATTCCGCATCCCGCTTTGCGATGGCTTCCGCAACAACCGGAATGGAACCATTAATCTTTTCCCCGATAATAATCAAATCCTGTCTCCTCCTTCTTATGAATGATGTGCAGCCCCGGAATGAACAATTTTGGTGATTCTGTACATTTTTATATGTCTAAATATAGCACGCCCTTTCTTCTTTCTCCATCTTCAAAATCGTCTATTTTTCATCCGCTTTTCCTACTTTTTGTAGGAAAACAGGTCATTTGGATATTGTATCTTTCCCTTTTCCGAAGTATAATGGAAACAAAATTCATGAAAGGACGACATGTTATGCGTCTGAGTGCGCTTCTGATCACCTGGCATCTGAAAAAGAAATACTGTGTAAATGCGTCCGACTGGCTGTCCGCGGAGCCGCACCTGAAATATCCGCTCACCTACGACGGCACGGGAAAGCTGGAAGACGGGATTCTCTATATGTCGGACGACCCGGACTTTGCGATACCTTCCCACAAATTGTCGAAAACCTTCCTTATCCTTACCGGAGCGGCCTTTCGCATCTCCCCGGCGGACTATCCGAACCTGTGCATCCTGCCACAGTCCGTGTCGCTGCGGGAGCTCGCGGCTTATCTGCAGGAAATTTTTTCTCTCTACGAAGACTGGAATCAGGACCTGTTCGATTCCCGTCTGAACGGCGCTTCGATTCAGCAGCTCCTTGACCTGACCGACCGGATCATACCGAACCCGATGCTGCTCGTCGGCATGGATTTTACCGTTATCGCGTCCAAAAAAACTTCCTATGAGCAGATGGAGATCCCGATCCTCGGTTCAGACGAAGAGACAAGAGATCTGGTCAATGCACTCAAAAATGATCAGAACTATGAGGAGGCGCTCTATCGAACCGGTTATTTTTACTACCCGGGAAATCCGATCGCCGTGCCCGCCCTCTGCGTCAATATTTTCCAGCAGGACCGTGTGGCCTTCCGGCTGATGATCAACGAAGGGGAAATCCCGCTGGACGACACCTTCGGCTTCCTTCTGGAATATCTGGCAAGGATGATCTCCCACGCGCTTCTGGTGAATCCGATGGCCGATCACGGTGCCTCCGCCTTCTCCCTTCACCAGGTTTTCTCAAACCTTCTGACGGATCCGAGCGCGGACTACGTGGAGATCAGCCAGCAGTTTTCCGCGGCCGGCTGGCTCTCCTCGCACACGTACCAGTGCATTCTTCTGAAAACCGGCATCCTCGACTTCAAGAACCTGACGCTACGCTCGATCTGCGGATACGTGGAGAACACGATCCCTGCCTCCTGCGCCCTGGAACACCAGGGAAACGTAGTCATCTACGTCAATCTCGATCTGTGCAGCCTGCCCTTCGACGAGGTCTCGCAGAGGCTGGCGGGTTTCATCCGCGACAGCCTGCTGAACGCCGGATACAGCCGGAAAATGCTCGGCCATTTCAATTTTCAGCGCCAGTACCAGCAGGCTCTGCTCGCTCTGCAGGTGGGACGGCGCGTCAATCCTTCGCTCTGGATTCACCATTTCAATCAGGATATTGCCCTGCGCTACATCATGGAGCAGAGTACAAAAAAGCTTCCCGCATACATGATCTGTCACGAGAAGCTCATTGCCCTGAAAAACGCCGACGCCGGCAGCCACACACAGCTCTACCGGACGCTGCGCTGCTACCTGGAGAATCACCAGAGCGTCACGCGTACCGCCCAGGCGCTGTTCATTCACCGCAGCACGCTGCTGTACCGTCTGGAAAAGATCCAGGATTTTATGAAATCGGATTTCTCCAATCCGAATGAACTGCTTTACCTGCTCCTGTCCTTCCACCTGCTGGAGATGGAGGGGGACTGAGGGACTTTTAAAACAAGAAACAGCTTGTGTAGGCGATGGTATTTGGCCCGTAGTTGTAGGGAAGCCCATTGTCCTTGCAGAGCTTACTGACGTAGATCCCATAGGATTCCACGGAAGAAATGCGCTTCTCCGGGAAACGGCAGGGGGCGTCGGGATACGCGCACTCGGCGCAGATCGTACAGCAGCCCGCGCCCAGTATGAAGACATCGGAAAAATTTTTTCGCATCAGCTCCGAAGCCCTCGTGAAGGTCTCCTTGTGCCGCTGCTCCGTCTCCATAATTCCCTCGAAATCCAGGCTGTCCTCCAGTTCTCCCACTGTCTGCACCAGGATTCCCTGTCTGTAAGGAGCGATCCGCTCCCTGCACTCCTCCAGGGAGCCGCAGCCGGGTGGACATGCCCAGTTCTTTCCATACTGACCGCAGGTATTCGCCTCGCACATCTGACGCACCTCCGGCAGCAGCTCGATCGTCGCGCAGTCAAGATGTGCCAGATGTGTAAATCCGGCCTCTCTGACCAGCGCTTCCGCCTGTTCATATGTACCCATATCTTATCCCTCCTGTTCCGGGAATTCCAGCTCATCCACATAGATATCCTGAAAATCCGCTTCTCTGGCAAGCTCCACAAACTCCACCTCGCGGGCAAGGATACGGCTGCGCTCATACTCGCCCTGATTCAGCACCGCGATCCGCGCGCCCTCCCCCGCCGCGTTTCCGACGGGAATGACCCTGCCTCTGAGCTCCTCCGGCAGCATGCCGATATCGCAGGCACTCTCCGGGTCAAGGTAGTTTCCAAAGGCTCCCGCGAGCAGCACCTCCTCGATGTCCCCTACTTCAATTCCCTTTTTCGCGCAGAGAATCCGGATTCCCGCCGCGATGGCCGCCTTCGCGAGCTGAAGCTCCCTGATATCCTGCTGGATAAGAGAAACATTCTTCGTAAAATACCAGTCGTCCTTCATCTGGCCGCTCTCGTCGACCGCACCGCATTTCAGCAGGCAGGACGCCGCGTCCAGGAGACCGGAACCGCAGATACCGATCGGTTCTCCCTCTCCGATCGCATGAAAGACCGGACGCCCCTCGTCATCCAGATGCACATGGTCGATCGCGCCGGTGCTGCCGCGCATACCGCAGCTGATCTTCGCGCCCTCGAAAGCCGGGCCCGCCGCCGTGGAACAGGCCGTCAGTCCCGTCCTGCGATTTCCGAGCACCATCTCCCCATTCGTGCCGATGTCGATCATCAGCGTCATCTTCTCCCGCTCTTCCATATGCGTGGCCAGAATGCAGCCCACCGTATCCGCCCCGACAAAGCCACCGATATTCGGCAGCCAGCAGAGCCTTGCCCGCGGATGCGCCAGAATGCCCAGCTCCTGTGCGGAACAGGAAACCGCATCCTTCACCTTCGGCTCATAGGGCGCCAGCACCAGGGAATCCACCGGGATTTCCAGAAACAGATGATGCATACAGCTGTTTCCAACCATTATGATGCGCACGACGTCCTCCGGTGAACCGCCGCACTCTCGCGCCAGCTCGCGGATCATCTCGCTCACCAGCCTCCTGACACACGAGCTGAGCGCCTCCGCCCCGTGCTCCATCGCGTAGCTGGCGCGCATCACTACGTCCGCGCCGTACTGCCGCTGCGGGTTCATCATGCTCCGCACTGCGAGCGTCGCGCTGGTCTTCCCGTCGAGCAGATAGGCTACCACAGAAGTAGAACCCAGATCCACCGCCACAAGGAAGGGCCGCTCCACATCCTCCGGCAGCTCTCCCGGGTCCAGCGTTACCCGGCGTCCGAGCCCTTCCGTCAGAATCTGATCCGCGCCCTCTTTTCCCCCGCCGGTATCCACGCACAGCACCCTGGTGACCGGAACCTGACAGGCCGCCAGCAGGACGCCGTCGACCAGCACTCTGCACTTCCCGCACTTCCCGTTTCCGCCGCAGGGCGCGTCCGGCGCAAGGCCGGCCTTCCGCTCCGCTTCCAGGATCGTCATACCTTCCTCGGCTTCATACGCCATGTTTTCCCTGATAAATGTAACCGGATATTTCATCTTTCACAGTCCTTTCCGGCTCTTTTAAAGCCTGCTCTCCGTACCGCTGTCTCTCGCAGCCCTTTTCTTTTCATTATACACAAAAAGAGGCCGCCGCACAATATCTTCGCGCGGCGGCCTCCGCCAGCCCGTCCTCAGGCTATTATGTCTCATGATCCTGCGGCTCTCCTGCCATATGCTGGAGAAGAGATGTCAGTAACCCTCGCAGATACTTCTTTATCAGCGCAGCTCTCGCAGCGTCCCCAGCAGCAGCTCCCAGAACCGCTGCACCGAGGAAATGCTGAGCTCCTCTTTCGTCGAGTGAATATTGTTGATCTGCGGTCCGAAGGACACCGCGTCAAGCCCCGGCATCTTCGAGGTGAAAAGGCCGCACTCCAGTCCGGCATGAACACCTTCCACGCGCATCTCCTTCCCGAAGAGCTCCCGGTAAACGCCGCACATCACATCGCGGAGCTTCGACTCCGGGCGGTACGTCCAGCCCGGGTAATCGCCACTGATCTCCATCCGGGCTCCCACCGACTCCATCGCCACCCCGATACCTCTGCACAGATCATTTTTCGCCTGTTCAACCGAGCTGCGCACACTGATCAGGAACTCCACCTCATTCTCCTTTGTCCGTAAAAGGCCAAAGTTGGAGGATGTCTGCACCAGATCCGGGATCTCCGGATCCATACGGCTTATGCCATTCGGTACAAAGCGAAGCATCAGAATCGCCTGCCTCGTCGAGTCCTTTGTCAGGGCGCTGCGCTTCCGGGTCTCCCCGGTCCTTATCGCAAGCCGCATGTCCGGGTCAGTCGCCTTATATTTCTCCTGTCTTCCCGCGAAAATATCCCTCAGGCAGCTCTCCGCCGCGGCAAGATCCTTTTCCTCCAGAGCGATCTGCGCTTCCGCCGACACGGCGATCGCATTGTCCGCTTCCCCGCCGCTCATGGAAATCAGTCTGAATCTCATCGTTTCGCTCAAGCCGGACAGCAGATAGCTGAGCAGAATATTCGCGTTCGCGCTTCTCCTGTGAATCGCCGTTCCGGAATGCCCGCCGCTCAGGCCACTGATCCGGATCTGCAGCGCGGCGTTCTCCAGCTCTTCTCTCTCATAGGGCAGATAACAGACGGCGGTCGCTCCGCCGGCGCAGCTCACCGTGAGGACGCCCTCCTCCTCCGAATCCATATTCAGCAGCATACGCCCCTTCAGATCCGAGGTGTCCAGCATGGTCGCTCCCACCATACCGACCTCCTCATCCGTGGTGAAGACTACCTCGAGAGGCGGATGGGGGATACTGTCATCATCCAGAATCGCCAGCGCGCAGGCAAGCGCGATCCCGTCGTCTCCGCCCAGGGAAGTCCCCTTCGCCGAGATACTGTCGCCATTGACCTCCAGATCCAGCCCTTCCCTCACCATATCCTTTTCCACGCCCTCGTCCGTCGCAGCGACCATATCCATATTAACCTGCAGAATGACCGGCTCCGCAGTCTCGTATCCGGCGGACGCGCCCTTGCGGATAATCACATTGCCCGCCTCGTCGCGCCGACAGTCCAGCCCCCGCTCCTGCGCAAAGGAAACAAGATAATCGCCAATCGCCTTCGTAAAGAGAGATACACGCGGAATACCGCTGATCTCCTCAAAATAATGAAAGACCTTCCCGGGTTGTAATTGATCTAAAACAGCCATATTTTTTCTCCCTCTTTTTTAATTTCCGTCGTCCAGCTCAAACCAGAATTCGACGCCATTTTCATAGTTTACCGCTCCATAACACTGATGGATAGACTCCATGATCGCCTTGACAATCGAGAGGCCCACGCCGCTGCCGCCATACTCGCGCGTGCGCGCTTTATCCACCTTGTAAAATTTGTCCCAGATTCGGTCAAGATCCTCCTCCGGAATCGGTTTCCCCGTGTTGAACATGCCGGTGCGGACATGACCGTCCTTCTGTTCCAACGTGATTTTGACGGCTTTCTCTCCGTCCACATGGTTCAGAGCATTGCTGATGTAATTATTCAGCACCTGCTCTATCTTGAACTCGTTTCCCCAGGCATAGACCGGCTCCGCCACATCAAAAACCAGCCGTACGCCCTTCTGTTCAAAGAGGATCTGCATGGCCTGCAGCATGGTATGGATCATGCCCGCCAGGTCAAAGCGCTCCATCACCATATCCTCGTCCCCGAACTCGAGCTCGTTCAGCGTCATCAGATTCTTCACAAGGCGATTCATCCTCCCCGCCTCGTCCATGATGACATCGCAGTAAAATTCCCGGCTCTCCGCGTCATCGTTGACACATTCCTGCAGACCCTCCGCGTAACCCTGGATCAGCGCGATCGGCGTCTTCAGCTCATGCGAGACGTTGGAGAGAAACTCCTTGCGCATCCGGTCGGTCTGGTCCTTCTGCTCAATATCCCGCTGCAGCTCGTTGTTCGCCGTCTTAAGCTCCGAGATCGTGCGCTCCAGCGCCTCGGAAAGCCGATTCATATTTCGGCCAAGCAGCTCCAGCTCCTCATCCTTTCCCTCGGAGAACTTTACACTGAAATCCAGTCCGCTCATACGCTCCGACAGCCTTGCGGCCTCGAGAATCGGCTCCGATATCTTCCGGGAAACCAGGTAGATGATAAAGGAACCGACAACCAGTACGATGCACCCGACATAGACCAGGAACTGATTCGCGAGCTGCACGCTCTCGCGCAGGGGCTCCACAGCCGTACGGATAACAAAAATCTCTCCCTGGTCAAGCGTGCCGACAATCTTCAGATAGCCGCCGCCCGGTGAGTCTGTTGTGACGCTGACCTGATAGCTTTCATTTTCCTCCAGGATATTCGAGTCGACCTGCTCCGCGCCCAGAATATATTCATATAATTCGCGCTGCAGCTCCGCCGAATCACGGACTGTAGTGAGCTTCGCCTTGCCATTCGCACCCATGACGAACAGACTGATCGTATTCGCCTCACAGACAGCGTTGAGCTCCTCCACAAAGTCTTCATCCGTCAGCCTCTCCGCCTCCGACGCACTGTCCAGGTACTCATAGGTCTCCTTCAGCGCCATCTGCTTGTTCCGGATATAATAGCTCTCCAGGAAGAAGGTATTGACGAGCAGGCAGGCAATCAGCGCCACGGTCAGCACAAGCGAAAATATGACCGTCATCCTCATCCGGATGGAATACTTTCTCTTCATGTCCTGCGTCCTTGTATTACACAGAGGCGGAGCACTGCGGCGCTCCGCCTCCAGCCTCTGATGCTATTTTAACACATCATCGGAAAACTTACAGTATATTTTTTAAATTTTATCAATAAATATTTTTTATTTTGCCCGAATCTCCTGCCTCATAAAGCAGACATAGGATCCGGTAAAGGTCGCGAGCATCAGCGCGATCAGTCCTGCCAGGTGTGGCCAGACCAGAAGAACGCTCTGCCAGAAGCCGAGATATCCGCTGATCGCTCCGTCGAGCGACTGCATCGTCACGACATTCACGGTCCGCATGCTCGGATTCATGATCGTCGTCACCGCCTCACTGTACAGGTAGTACGGCGAGATGCGGTTCAGATTCAGGTCAAGCGTATAGTTCCCATAGGCGTTGTACAGCTGCTGCATCTGCGTATTCACCGGATAAACAACCCCTGCGATCATCGACGCGCCCAAGCTCATAAACAGCGAGAAGAAGATCCACAGTCCGATGGAAGCCATCGCCGAGGTCGCCGCATTGTTGCAGACAACCGAGAAAAACAGCGACAGGCCGAGCCAGAAACAGATATAGATCGCCGTGAACAGCAGGAACACAAAGATCCGCGCCACCTCCTCGACCGAAGGTGGAAATCCGATCACAAGCAGCCCGACCGCTACGATCGAGATTCCCATGGCGAATACCATGACCGTGATCAGAGAGGCTCCCGCCAGAAACTTTCCATTAATAATGGAATCGCGGTAAATCGGCTGCGCCGCGATCCGGTAAAGCGTCCGGTCCGACTTTTCGCCGCTGATCCCGTCAAAGCCCAGGATAATGCCCACAAAGGGTCCCAGCAGCGCGATGAAGGACAAAAACGACGGGATCGAACTGCCGCTCGTCGTGAACAGGCTCAGGTAAAGATAATCCGAGGTCGAATCGGACATCCCGGATATCGCCCCGTAGAGACTCGCATAACTCGTGACAAGCACGAGCAGCAGAATCATCTGGAACTTCCGGCTGCGGATGTGATCCTTCATCTCCTTCTCAAAGAGAGCCTTCAATCCGACCGACTGCTGCGGCGCATATTTCTGCGCGAACTTTCTAAGCGCGTTTTCTAAAGATTCCGGAAGCACGCTTTTGCTCTCTTTCGGCTGCTGCGGCGCGCTCTCCTTCTTCTGCCTGTTCAAAATACCGGCTGTAGATTTCATCGAGATCCCCTCCTTTCTGACGCAGCTGCAGCACCGTATAACCGTTGGCCGCCAGCAGAAGCGTCGCTTTCTTTCTGATATCGGAGCCGGAACGCACGAGAATCAGATCATTCTCACGCTCCACCGAGGTCGCCCCCTCCATACCCTTAAGGAGCTGCATCAGCGCCTCATTATCCGGCTCCGCCGCCAGCTCCAGCGTATACTTGCCCGCGCGCTCCATCCGCTGGCCGAGCTCACGAATCGTCCCGCAGGCGATCAGCTTTCCTTCTACGAAAATTCCGACGCGGTCGCAGACCTGCTGAATCTGGTAGAGCTGATGTGAAGAAATCAGGATCGTCCTGCCGTCCTGCTCCGCCAGCTCGCGGATCAGCCGCAGCAGATCGCGCATACCCTGCGGATCGATGCCCAGCGTCGGCTCATCCATGATGATAACCTCGGGGTCCTTCATCAGAACATCCGCAATGCCAAGCCTCTGCTTCATGCCGCGCGAGTACGTACCGGTCTTCTTGTCCGCCGCTTCGGCCATGCCGACGCGTTCGAGCAGCTCCTGCGCTCTCCTCTCGATCTCCTCTTTTTCGAGACCGTTCAGCCGTCCCGTGAAATACAGGTTTTCCCGCCCGGTCATGTCGGTATAAAATCCAACATTGTCCGGAAGATAGCCGACCATCCGTTTCACCCCGATCGGGTCCCGGGTGCAGTCCTTCTCCCCGATCATCGCCTGGCCGGACGTCGGGTCGGTCAGGCCGAGAAGCATCAGGGTCGTCGTCGTCTTTCCGGCTCCGTTCGGCCCCAGCAGCCCGAACACCTCGCCCTTCTGTATGGACAGATTCAGGTGATCGACCGCTATTTTCTCGCCGTAGGCCTTGGTCAGGCCACGGATTTCAATCATATTTTCTTTCATGGCCGCCTCCGTCCATCAACGTCTTCCGTACTTGTCAAAAATAATACTCACGCCGAGGAGCAAGGCGATAATCAGCAGCACCGCGACAATGCCCCAGATCGTCTGCGTCTTCACGGACACGCGGAATTCCGCGGAATCGGAGGCCTCCGAGCAGCTCGCCGTGATCGTTGTCACATAGTCGCCCGTCATGGCGGAATCACTCGGCGTCACGTGCATGGTGACTTCCACTGTCGCGCCCGCCTCGAGCGTTTCGATCGTGGAAGTCTCAAAGCTCACGGTCCAGTCGCTGGGCGTGGAAGAGGTCAGGTTGATGTTTTCGAGATCCACGTTGCTGTTGTTCGTAACGGTCAGCGTCACGTCAGATTCTTTATTGACATGCGCGTCGAAGCTCAAAAGTCCGCTGGACGTCGAGAGCGTCAGGGAATAGGTACCGGTGATCGTGATCGAGAGTTCCTCGCTCAGGGTATCCACAGAAGAGGCCGCCGTGATCGGAATCGTGAAGGTTCCCGCCTCGACATTCGCAGGCGGCGTCACGGAGATCGTGATACCCTCGCTGCTGCCCGCGGCCACTTCAATGCTCGCCACCTGGGTGGATTCGCTGCTCGGCGTGAAGCTCACCTGCTAGCCGTCGCTCGTCTTCGCGGACAGACTGTAGGTCAGATCCTCCGCGCTGTTGTTGGTGAATCGTCGCGTCAAAGCTGAAGCTCGTGCCGGACGCGCCCTCCTGCTCCGGATAGTCGACGTCCAGGCTGCTCTGCCCGTACTCGATCTCCTCCACCGTCAGGCTCAATGTCTGCGTATCGCTCACACCCGTATCGGTCACAGCCTGCACTTCAATCGTGTAGGTACCCTCCGTCGTATCCTCCGGCACGACCGCATAGAAGGTGAAGCTTTCCTCCGTGCCGTCCTGCACATGGATCTGGCTGACCGTGGTGCTGTCGCCGGTAAAATAGCAGGTCCAGTCATCCGGCATGGACACAATACTCAGCGACGCGTCGACGTTGCTCCCCGTATTGTTCTCCACATACATCGTGATGCTCTGCGTTTCACCTGCCTCCACAGAAATGCCCGGGTAGGTCGTGTAGAGCTCAAAGCCGCTGGCCGCCGAGGCCGTCATGGATGTAAGCGGCGCCACAGCCGTCAGGAAAAGCAGCATGATAGCCGCAGTCATGGAAAAGACTCGCTTTTTCATAATATTCTTCCTTTCTCGTTATCTATAAGATGCTTTCAGTTTAAAAATAATTTATGTTCTTTCTTTGAAAGTATTGTGAAAATTCTGTGTTGCAAAATCATCTTTTGGTCGATTGTAAAATGAAGTTGAACACCTAAAAAATCCATAGCGATTGAA
>JAJQCG010000197.1 GCA_021202815.1 Lachnospiraceae bacterium
CTCTATTGAAGCTTTTCGCGGATGTGTTCAACTTGCACTTGCAATTTTCGGATTAAAAATAACAGAATATGTTTTATATTCAGACAGCGGGGAACCGCTTCAAACCGGGCGGGGCTCCGCAGGCAACAGTTTCATGGATGGAAAAGGAGGTCTTTCACATGAAAAGTATCAAAAAGTACATTGCTGAGGTAATCGGTACATGCGTTCTGGTGACGTTCGGCTGCGGCACGGCGGTTGCCGTCGGCTGCGACAGTGTATCAGGCAGCGGCTATCTTCTGACTGCGCTGGCTTTCGGCCTCGTTATCGTGGCAATGGCCTACAGCATCGGTAATATCTCGGGATGCCATATCAACCCGGCGGTTTCCCTGGCCATGCTGATACGCGGACAGCTGACGCCCGGAGATTTCGTTGGCTATGTGATTTCCTAGCTGATCGGCTCCGCTCTGGGCTGCGTGGTGCTGGGCGTCGTGTTCGGCTTTGACTGTGGCTTCGGCGCAAACCAGATTCAGGCCGGCTGGGTGAACGGAAATGCCGGCAGCGCCCTGCTGGTGGAAATCATTCTGACCTTTGTGTTTGTCATCGCGATCATCGGCGTAACCAGCAAAGTGGAGAATGCCGCTGTATCCGGACTGGTCATCGGACTTGCCCTGACGCTGGTACATATCCTGGGCATCGCGCTGACTGGTACGAGCGTCAACCCTGCGAGAAGCTTACTGCCCGCGATCTTCGCAGGCGGCGATGCGCTCGCCCAGGTGTGGATCTTTATCGTGGGACCGCTTGTCGGCGGCGCGCTTGCAGCGGTGGTATATAATTATCTGGAAAAATAAAGGAAAAGCTTCGGCGCGGAAATTACACGAGTCGTGATAATATTAGCCGAACAATGCAGAGGGAGCAGGCTGGTCAGCACAAATCCATGTGTCGGGCAGCCTGTTTTCTGTCAGACGGATCGGGTTTCGGCTTCTACAGAGGAAATACGGTTTTAAGACGAGGGGATGAAAATGGAAGAGGATAAAAAACAAAAGCACAGTACTATGACGAGGGAGTGTATTTTCACAGCGCTGCTTCTTCTGATGGAGAAGACGCCATACGGGGAAATCACGATTACGGACATTGCGAAAAAGGCGGGAGTGTCCCGCATGTCCTATTATCGGCTCTATAAATCCAAGGATGACATCCTGATTCAGTATTTCAACGACGCGTTTGCGGACTGTTTAAGGCAGATCCGGGAAGCGGAGGGGCTTGATCGATATCAGTTCGCGCTGATCATCTTTCGGGCCGGGGCGCAGCATTATCAGGTGCTGGAGGCGGTAGCGCGGGCGAAGCTCTACGACATGATTCTGGAGCGCTTCGTCGGCTACTGCGCATATCTGGCGGAGCATGTTTTCGGGCTGGATACGAAGGATGTCCGCGTCGACTACTGGATTTATCAGGAGGCGGGCAGTGTCTGCCTTCTGCTGCTGCGCTGGATCATGAGAGGAAGGCGAGAGACGCCGGAGGAGATGGCTGGCTTCTTTACGGACGAGCCGCTGGCAGAGCAGCAGATGGCCGCGTGGGGACATGAGAAGACGCAACCGCGGGAATAAAAGCTTCCCATGAAACAGATCAGGCAGCTTTGTCACAATAAAGGAAAGTTTATTGTCAATTCCGCGGAAGTATCATATGATGTCGACATGTAAAATATGTGACATATGTAACAGCCAGGAATGACAGGAGGCTTCGGGACTTGAGAAGAGTGGCGGAACTGATTGTGGACAGGAGAAATCTGCTTCTGGCCATTTTTATAGCGGCGGCGATCGGCAGCGTGATCATGGCCTCGCATGTCAACGTGATTCAGGAGCTGACGGACTATCTGCCGGAGGATACGGAGACGCGGCAGGGGCTGGATATCATGGAGGAGGAATTTACGACCTTCGGAACGGCCAAAGTCATGATTGAGAACGTGAGCCTTACGGAGGCGCAGGCGATTGCGGCGCAGCTCGAGGAGATCAAGGGTGTCTCCTCGGTGGATTTTTACGAGGAGGATGACGAGGAGGAGCAGGAGATCACGGACAGCGAGGCGCTGCGGGATTATTATTATGAGCTGGCGGCACTTCTGACGATCAATTTCGAGACGGAGGAGGACGATTCTCTTGCGCAGGCGGCGATCGCGGATGTGCGCGAGGCGCTCGCCGACTATGACACCTGGTTTTACACGACCGTCGATAAGGACGACAGCGCGGAGCTGCAGGAGGAGATGAAGGTGATCCTGGTCATCGCCGTCGTCATCATCATGGCTGTGCTGTGGTTCACGTCGGGAACCTATATGGAGATTGCCATTTTCATGCTGGTGTTTGCCATGGCGGCTCTCCTGAATATGGGGACCAATTTTCTTTTCAAGGATATTTCTTTTGTGACCAACGCCGTGGCGATCGTGCTGCAGCTGGCGCTGGCCATCGACTATGCAATCATCATGTTTCACCGCTTTATGGAGGAAAAAGCGCAGGTCGACACGCGGGAGGCGCTGGTGCGCGCTCTGGAGAAGGGAATTCCGGAGATCTGCTCCAGCTCGCTCACAACGATCGCGGGCATGGTCGCGCTGATGTTCATGCAGTTCGGCATCGGCATGGATCTCGGGCGTGTCATGGTGAAGGCGATTCTTCTGAGCATGCTGTCCGTGTTCGGCTTCATGCCCTGGCTGATCATGCACTGGGATCGGCAGATCGAGAGGACGATGCACCGCAGCTTTGTGCCGAACATCGAATTCTGGGGGAAATTTGTGTTGGCGGTGCGGAAGGTCACACTTCCGGTCTTTGCGGTAGTTCTGGTGGTATCCTGCTATCTGTCGAGCCATTGCGATTACATCTACGATACGAATTCCGTGGAATCCGCCCGTATGAACGAGTATATGACTTCAAAGCGCGAGATCTCAGAGAAATTCGAGACCGGACAACACGATGGCGATCATTGTTCTGAAGGGCGACTATGAGAGCGAGGCGGCCATCCTGTCGCGGATCGGGGAGCTGGACCGCATGGAGTCGACGCTGGGGCTTGCCAATGTCACGGTGGACGAGGAGGAAGAGTATGTGCTGACCGACGCCCTGACGCCGCAGCAGCTGGCGGACATCACGGATATAGACATCGACACGGTCCGCCTTTTATACCGCTTCTATGCCTGGAAGGAGGAGAAATACGGAGCCTTCCTGAATTCCATCGATGAGTTTGAGATCCCTCTGCTCTCCATGATTGATTTTATCTACGGCGAGGAGGAGAACGAGACCTTTGACTTTGATGACGATCTCTCGGCGGATATCCGTGAGATGTATGAGACCGTGTCCGATGCGCGCGAGCAGTTGGAGGGGGAGGAATATTCCCGGCTGATCTTCACGATGTCCGGTCCGGTGGAAGGCGAGGATACCTTCGCGGTCATCGACGAGGTGCGTGAGATCGCGCTGGAATATTACCACGAGGTGTACGTGGTGGGCGATTCCACGAGCGATTACGACCTGAGCAAGTCCTTCACGCAGGACAATATCCGCATCACGGTGATGACGGCGGTGTTTGTGGCGGTGATTCTTTTCTTCACCTTCAGTAATTACAGCATTCCGCTGATCCTCGTGGCGACGATTCAGACCAGTATTTTCATCAATTTTTCGATCCCGGCAGTCACGGGAACGAGCATGTTTTTCCTGAGCTATCTGATCGTCAGCTCGATTCAGATGGGCGCGACGATCGACTACGCCATCGTCATCACGAGCCGTTATACGGAGCTGCGAAAAGAGGGCGTGGATAAGAGCCGTGCGGTCATCGACACGCTGAACGAGAGCTTTCCGACGATCATTACCTCCGGGACAATCATGACGGCAGCGGCCTTCGTGATCGGCCGGACCACGACGAACCCGACGATCGCCTCGCTTGGCAGTACGCTGGCGAAGGGGACGCTGACCTCGATCATTCTGG